>NZ_JBBOOK010000001.1:631754-947631 GCF_038003045.1 Sporosarcina sp. FSL W7-1349 | reverse complement strand
GGGATGAAAAAGGCGGCGAAAGACTCTTCAGCGCAAGAAAGAATTGCGGCGGTCGACAAGCCGCTGGAGGAACTTGCAGAAGGGAATATCCTCTGGAAGCAAGAACACGGGAATCATGTCATCAGCGAAGGCGCACCGATCAATTATGACGCGCTTGGTGTGAAAACAGACTCGATCGACCTGTACGGGCATGACGTCAAGTATGCAGTGATAGACGGGAATTTCATCCTGTTCAAAGATAACCCGAATTTGCAGTATTATACGCAAGGCGCAGAACAAGGTCAATTCAATTACTATGCCGGAAAAACAACTCAAGCGGTAGCCAATCTGTATGGAACGCTTGGTATGATGAAAGTGCTCGGCAAAGTGCCAGGCGTGAACAAGGCGGCGGACCTCATAAACAAGAAAGCTCCAACAGCCGGTTCGATCGGGAAAGGAGTCGCTTCCTATGAAATTCAATCGCGTGTGCCCATGTGGGGCGAAATTATCGGGACTTCAGTTCCGGCGGTCGGCACAAAAGAAATCATTCTCTACATTAGCGAAGATGAGGGCGAGAAATGGCCTAAGCGGGTCCGTTTTGTAGTCAGTCCCGAAGGCGTGGTCACTCCGCATAAATGGGAAGTGAAATAAGGCCATCCGGTAGGCCAGGAGGTTTGGAATGGGACCGATTCAACTCGTGATTGTCATTGCCGCGGCCATGATCATCAAAAATCATTTCTGGGAAAAAGACAAACGGAAACCGAACGGCTTGCGTACCTTGTTTGAAATTGTCGTAGTCGTAGCGATCATTCTCACGTTGGAACACTTTTTTCCTTTTTTAAGATAGAAACTTCTGAGGGCAGGGTGAGATTCATCCTGTCTTTTTTATGATGGGAGAGGGTCTCATGTTCGAAAAGAAGAAATTACACGTCGAGCAAGCATTTTTTAGTGTCGCCATCATTTCAAATGAAGATCTAGCCGATGAGCAATACGACAATTGGACGGATGAAGTAATGGGCACGGCCGACAATGTAGGAAGTACAACATGGATGAGGATAGAGGATTGGGATGCCCGCCAGGTGAATGTGCTAGCCGAACGTTTTCCTGATGTCCGTATGAAAGAGACGTTCTTTGTAGTCAATGAAATTATTGCTGAAGACATCCAGCTTGAAGTGAAGGAATTGGAAAAACGCCATCCGTGGAAAAAGTTTTTCAATGCGATTCCACTGTCGGATTACATTGATGCTGAAGAGCGGGCTGTGCTTGATGCCTCCAAGGCGTCATTGTGCACAAATGATCTGGAAACAGTGAAACGCTTTTTAGCAGAACAGGCATTGGTTGGAATGAAGTAAAGGAGGAATCCCGAAAAAAGAGCCCTGCGAACAGGGCCCTTCCATATGTTGAATTAATCGTTTTTCCGTTGTCTCGCTCGCGCTTCTCCGCCTTTTCGACCTGCTTCTTCCTTGCTCATCTTGCCGTCGTTGTCATCATTGTCATTTTGGCGAGCACGGGATTCTCCACCTTTACGTCCGATCTCTTCTTAGAATTCACGGTCATGATTTCGGGAAGTCGCTTCTCCGCCTTTACGGCCGATTTCTTCATAGAACTCATGGCCGTGTCTCTCCGAAGTTGTTTCGCCGCCTTTGCGTCCTGCTTCTTCTACCGTCATTTTACCGTTGTCATTGTTGTTGTCTTTTGCCATTGTGAATTCCTCCTCTAAGATTCTGTATTCGTGGTGCTGGTAATCTTCTTCCCCATGCGTTTGCCTATTAAACATGCAAATCTGCCAAACACGGATTGTAGTCCTCTGCTAGGCATCATTTTTCTATTCATATTTTCCTTTCAACGGAACAAAGCGGACGGATTCCAGGACCTCGGTGTGAATGCCGCCATTTGACTCTTTTGTTATCCTGCATAGGTCTTGAAGAAACGGAGTTCCCACTGGAATGATCATGATTCCGCCTGGCGCCAATTGGTCGAGCAGCTCAGAAGGCACTTTAGCCGCAGCCGCAGTCACAAGGATACGGTCATACGGCGCATGTTCCGCCCAGCCCGTGCTTCCATCATCCATTTTGAATTGAATATTGGTGAAACCGGCTTCCTGCAGCCGCTCCTTCGCGCGAGTGTACAAGGCCTCAATGCGCTCAATCGTATAAACAGTTTTCACAAAGGGAGCGAGCATCGCGGTTTGAAAGCCGGAGCCCGTACCGATTTCCAGCACTTTGGCATCTCGATGTAAATGAAGGGATAATGTCATATCCAGCACAAGGGATGGCTGCGAAATCGTTTGCTCATAACCGATTGGAATAGGTTCATCGTATGACGCGAACTCTTGGAGCGTGTCCATAAAAAAACTGCGGTCCAATTTTTGAAAATACGTTTTGATGTCTCGATCCAGATTCTCCATGTGGAAATCCACTCCTTTTTGTAACAGAATAAGGCAAGGGAACAGAAAAGCAATTGATTTGATTGTGGGATGTTCGGCTATAGTCATAAAAGGAGTGATACGTATGGAATTTCAACATCGGACCATCGTTCATATCGAAGCGGAATTGCAGGATAGGAAGGTAGAGACCGCAACATTTGGAATGGGGTGCTTTTGGGGGCCGGAAGCCCGTTTCGGCGGCTTGCCGGGCGTCATGCGGACGCGTGTCGGTTACGCTGGAGGGACGACTGCAGCGCCGACATATCGGGAAATGGGGGATCATAGTGAAACGGTGGAAGTGGAGTTTGATCCCCAAGTGATTCGGTTTGAAGACGTGCTTCGGCAGTTTTGGCGGAACCACTATCCAAACCGAGGCCATTATAAAGGCAGGCAATACTTGTCTATTTTACGCTATCACGACGACGAGCAATTGGAAGTGATAGAACGAGTGAAGCGGGAGATGGAAGGGGAACTGGGCGAAGCGATCGAAACGGAGATTGCCCCGTTTGAAACCTTCACCTTGGCGGAAGAGCGCCATCAAAAATATTATTTGAAGCGATACCCAACCGCTCTAGAACAATTAAAGGAATTATATCCAGATCAACATCTGCTCGTCGACTCCACCTTTGCGGCACGGTTGAATGGCTTTGTTAAAGGATTTCGGACGTGTGATAGCTTATTTGAAGAAATAGCGCATTGGAAATTGCCGCCCGACTACCGCCAGTATTTAATGGACAAGTTGAAGGCGATGAAATGGTGAGATGTTACGTGTAGCAAATTGAAATAGGAACTAAATGCCCTCGCTTGGAACCCATCCATGCCCCAAGTCATACGATGATAAGGACTGAATGAATTGGGGGGAACGCATTGACGAATCGGCATTGGCAAGGAAACGACGGATATTGGGGGAATCATTGGCAAAATCCGCAATATCGGAGAATCTCACTAGAGCAGGCCATATCAATTGCGCAGGAACAAGTTCCTGGAAATGTAGTGAAAGCCGAGTTGGACTATGATGATGGACGGTTGATCTATGAAATCGATATACGAACCGCACAAGGCTTGAAATACGAAGTGAAAGTGGATGCCAACACGGGGCAAGTGATTCGAGTCAAGTTAGACTGATTGCAGAGTACGGCCCATAACGGAAGAGGCATGTGGAATCCCAAGCTTGAGCTTTTCAAGGCTTGGGTTTTTCTAGTGCGGATCGGGAATTCTAGAAGCAGGAGCGCGATTGTCGTATACTAGTAGTAACACAAGCAGTCATGACAAATGGAAAAGGGGATATGAGGATGATCAAGTCGGCGACGTTTTATACGAATCGTTTGAATGAAATTAGATAGTAATAATCATTCAGTGTTCTTACTGTATGACCATCTTGTGTTGGTTGTTAAATACCGCATAGAAGTCTTTGACGACGAAGTATCAAACTACGCTAAAGATATGTTTGTCAATCTGGGAGATAAATACAATATCTCCCTAGTGGAATGGAATCATGATCAAGACCATGTTCACGTTCTGTTTAAAGCCCACCCCAACACAGAGTTATCAAAATTCATCAACGCGTATAAAAGCGCAAGTTCTCGGCTAATAAAACGGGACTTCCCACGGCTTAGGAAACAGTTATGGAAAGAAATGTTCTTGTCGAGAAGTTTCTGTCTGCTCACTACGGGTGGATCTCCTATCGATGCCGTGAAAAAGTATATTGAAAACCAAGGCATGAAGTGAGGTGAAAGCAATGCTGGTCAAAAAAGCATACAAGTTCCGCATCTATCCAAACAAAGGACAGGAAATATTGATCGCTAAGACGATCGGCTGTTCCCGTTTTGTCTTCAATCACTTTTTGGACAAGTGGAGCCGTTCCTATCAAGAAACTGGCAAGGGATTGACCTATAATCTTTGTTCCTCCCAATTAACACAACTGAAAAAGGAACTAGTCTGGCTGAAAGAAGTTGACAGCATTGCACTTCAATCCTCGCTTAAGAACCTTGCCGATTCCTTTGCACGATTCTTTAAGAAGCAGAACAAAGCACCCCGATTCAAGTCCAAAAGGAATCACGTGCAATCCTACACGACCAGGCATACGAATGGGAACATAGCCATTCAAGGTAACAGAATTAAATTGCCGAAACTTGGTCAGGTCCGTTTTGCGAAAAGCCGTGAAGTGGAAGGGCGCATTCTGAGTGCCACGATCAGACGCAATCCAAGCGGCACATACTTCGTATCAATTCTTGTGGAGGCAGAGGTGGAGGAGTTGCCTAAAACCGGCTCGGCCGTTGGAGTCGATGTAGGGGTAAAAGACTTTGCAATCCTTTCCACAGGTCAAGAGTTTGGAAATCCGAAATGGTTTCGCACACTGGAAAAGAAGCTGGCCGCGGCCCAGCGTGTCCTGTCCAGGCGTCAGCAATTGGCTTTGAAACGAAAATGCAGACTGGATGAAGCAAGGAATTATCAGAAACAAAAGCGTAAGGTGGCGCGATTGCATGAAAAGATTGCAAACGCGAGAACCGATTACTTGCATAAAGTCTCGACCGATCTCATCAAAAACCACGATGTGATCGGAATGGAGGATTTGCAAGTAAGCAACATGTTGAAAAATCACAAGTTGGCGAAAGCCATCAGCGAGGTGTCTTGGTCGCGATTTCGTACGGTGCTTGAGTATAAAGCGGCATGGTATGGAAAACTAGTGGTAATCGTCGGAAAGAACTACCCTTCCAGCCAGCTTTGTTCTTGCTGTGGCGATCGAAATAAAGGCGTTAAGAATCTCGCAATGCGTGAGTGGACATGTAAGGGATGCGGCAAGCATCACGACAGGGATACGAACGCAAGCATCAACCTAAAAAATGAAGCGATAAGACTTCTAACCGCAGGGACTGCGGGGCTAGCCTAATCCATAACTGGCGACTGCGCCGGTGTTCTTAGGAATCCCTCACTTCAAATTTTCGGAGAAATTAAGTGGTGGGTAGTTCAACACTTTGCCATCAATATCCCAGGCAACCAATTTTCCATGATGAGGTATTGGCTATCTGATCGACTCACCTTAAATCGTGACAGTGGACGCGATGAAATTTATTTTCCAGGATTCGATGCAGACTCCATGTATTTTGAAGATCCAGCCGGAAATATTGTCGAATTAATCGGACGCCGAAAGCGTGATTTATTTGGCGATTTGACGAAAGAATCCTTTCTTAACTTAAGTGAAGTTGGCATTGTAACGCCTTTTGTCACCGATGTCGGCGAGCAGCTGATGGATGCGGGCATTCCGCTGCGCAAAGGGACGGAAGTCGATCCGAGCGGCTTGAATTTTCTCGGACAGGATGATTGGTATGTTGTGTTGGTCCCGCCAGGCCGCAGATGGTATTTTTCGGATGCCTTAGCGGAAACATTCCCGCTCGTCTTTACTTGGGGCGAAGGACAACGGATTTCCATCGATTCAAATGGCAGGATTCAGTTGGAGTAGCGCATAAGCACTAAAAGAATTGATGAAAGGAGATCAGGATGATTGAAATATGGAAATCAGGCGTGAATGCCATTGTCTGTGCTGTGATTTGGCTGTTGTTCGTCGCCTACTTGTCCAGTTATGTCATTCAAGATTCTTTTTATGCTTGGATGATTCTGAACGTCGGCGTGGTACTCCTCATCGCCGCAAGTCTACTCTGGGCGTGGCGCAAGCACCGGGATTTCCCGAAGCGAGTTTCGATGCTCAGTGCGCTTGCAGCAATTGCAGGAATGGCTGTTTTTATGATGATCCCATTGCTGGTCCATATCTTTCCCACGATTTATTTTATCATCATCTTGCTGGGGACTTCACTCCTTTTTACCTATATGTATCGGCAATCAAAACCGAAAAATCCCGGTTATGCCGAGCGTAAATGGAGAGCGCTTTTTATCTATGTGAGTATGGGCATAGCAGCTGCGATTACGCTATTCTGCCTACTGATCGTTATTTTGCCGGAAACATTCCCTTTTGAATTTTGGACAATTGCTGCTATCATTTTATATGCCTTTGGGGCCTTGTTAGGAATTCTGATTATGGAAATTCTTCATGTGCTTGAGAAAACGGGGCAAATCCAAAGATTAAGTACATAAGAAAAACTCCGAAACACCGGAGCGGATTTCGGAGTCCTGCTTTAGACATGATGATGAGAAAATTGGGTCCGGAGCATCCAAACATGGAAGAAGAACTCACCAAAAGTGATGAGGGCGCTTGTCAGCAGAGCTTCGCCGAAGGAGTTATCATAACCCAACAAGTGGAGTCCGCCCCAGAGGAGGAGAAAACCGATAATCAGATCGCCAAAGGTAGCTGCGCCATTACCCATCTTCGGCAAGACCATCATATCCCCGGCTACATAGGAAACAAGTAATAGAGCAATCCCCAGTAGGGTGGAATGGAAAAAAGAAACGCCATAAATGAGCGATAAGACAATCCACACAATGGGAAAAATCACGCCTGCCTTTAGCGCTAATGATATCCCGTGGTTGACGATGGAATTCTCATTCAACTGTATCCCTCCAAATTCGTATTTTGTGCTTTACACCTAAACTGCCCAGTAAATGATGTTTATAACATGGGAAATTAAGTAATTCTGACTAAGTGAAAGAGGTGTTCTGAATGATTCGTGTTTTATTTGTCTGTCTCGGAAATATTTGTCGATCGCCTATGGCGGAAGCGGTGTTCCGTCATTTGGTACAGCAGGAGCAATTGGAAGATGTCATAGTAGTCGATTCAGCCGCCACGAGCAATTGGCATATCGGGAAGCCACCACATGCCGGAACGATCGCCCAATTGAAAGAATACGGCATTTCGACGGAAGGGATGGCAGGGCGCCAACTGGAGACGTCAGACTTTGAAACGTATGATTTTATTGTCGGTATGGATAGTAGCAATATGGAAGATATCCGTCGGATGCTCGGACAGCCGGATCATCCGAAAATTTTGCGTTTGCTCGACTTGACCGAGCGTCGAAAGGATGTACCTGATCCTTATTTTACGGGAGATTTCCAAGAAACTTATGAACTCGTCACAGAAGGCTGTGAAGCATTGCTCGATCAAATAAAAGCGTCCGGACGATTAGAATAGGTATGCTGCCAAGGGGGATTTCAGGTTTTGGGGCGGACCTGCCCGTGACGGATTTCAAAACATTTCAAGCGGACAGCTATTCTTTTGCCCGAATGCTAGGAAAATCGATTGATGTCAGTCAAAAGGCTGCGTATCCTGCCAATTTCCATCACATCCGAACAACGGAAGGGTTATTCATATTGCTGAATGCTCATTATCATTACCTTTCATTTGCTGTTGAAGTGAGTTTTGGAACAATCCGTTTCGTAAATGCTGTGGAATGGGCAGCGCTTTTTGAGGAAGCGGGCTACCGTGTTTGCACCTCAGCTGAATTGGAGCAACCGTTACGTGATGTCCAGTTTGAAGATGGGGAAAAAGATTTGTGGAAACATTGGCGACCAAGTCATATTGGAGACGTTATATACAATTTTTGGGATTAATGCAGGACCTTCTTGTGAGAAAATAGATAAAAACAATTTAATATAAAAAGAACGACAATAATTATGGAATTATTCATAATTGTTGTCGTTTTTTATTTTTCCATATAGCCTTCTGGAAATAACTAATTAAAAAAATGTTCCTAAATAGGTGGAAAGCTCTGTTTTTCTACGATTCCAGAAAAAAAATTAACTTTTTTTCTTAAAACTTTAAACCTCTTGTAAACGCTATCAGAACGGGGTTCACTGAGTTTTTAAATTTTCAGGATGCCATGAAAAATTCTGAAATCGGTTTGAACTTTAAAATCAGCTATGTTAACCTAGTAACTATCAAAAAATAGCTTTATAAAAAAATTAAGGAGGAACATTGTGAGAAAACTAGGCATTGGATTGATTTCGTTGGTTATGGTGCTCGTTCTTGCTGCTTGCGGTAGTGGAGATGCGGGATCCGCCAACGGAAAAGAAGGAAATAAACTAGAAACGTTACAAGAACAGGGGTCAGTCAAAATCGGGTTTGCCAATGAGAAGCCGTATGCGTATGAAGAAGATGGCGAACTGAAAGGAGCCGCGGTGGCGATCGCTCAAGAAGTGTTTGCCAACCTGGGGATCGAGAAAGTGGATGGACAGCTATCGGAATTCGGGCAACTCATCCCAGCATTAGGTGCAGGGAAATTTGATGTCATTACAGCCGGAATGGCAATCACGCCGGACCGTTGTACGAATGTCGCATTTGGCGAGCCGGAAATCCAATATGGAGAAGGGTTGATCGTCGAAAAAGGCAATCCGATGAATTTGCATAGCTACAAAGACATCGCCGACAATCCGGATATTAAAGTGGCAGTCATGAGCGGTGCGACTGAAAAAGATTTCATGCTTCGCGAAGGAATTGCGGAAAATCAAATTACGACAGTACCGGATATCCCGGCTTCCTTCTCCGCTGTTGAATCAGGCCGTGCTCATGTGACAACGGGAACGGAAATGACGATTAAAATGGCGTTGGAGTCTGCCAATAACGAGAAACTGGAATTCGTCAATGATTTCGAGCAACCCGATATCGAAGGCGTGCCAAGCTACGGAGCAGCTGCATTCTTGAACGGGGACGATGACCTTCGGGAAGCGTATAATGCCGAATTGCAAAAGTTGAAAGAAAGCGGCAAACTCGCGGAACTGATCGAGCCCTATGGCTTTACAGAGGAAATGAATACGGTCGATCCGTCGATTACCACCGCCAGCATTTGCAGCGGAGAAAATTATTAAAAGAGGAGGTCGTTTCAGGGCCTCGTCGGATGAAAGGGGAGCCCTGAACCTCCTTAAAAAAGAATGGTATTTGGAGTGATTTGGTGAGTTCCATAACGGAAATAGCCCTTGAGTTATCAAACGGGTTGAAAGTAACCTTGCTTGTCTTAATGTTATCCATTATTTGCTCCAGTATAATCGCCTTTGTGGCAGGATTGTCCCGAATCTCTTCGAACCGTCTGCTGACGGGATTCACTGGATTTTACGTTGAAATATTTCGGGGCACTTCGCTCATCGTGCAATTATTCTGGTTTTCATACGCCCTCCCCGGCTTGTTCGGCATCCATCTCGGAAGCGATATTTGGACAGCGGTGCTAGCCATCTCCCTCAATTACGGGGCGTATATGTCTGAAGTTGTCAGAAGCTCCATCCTGGCGGTTGCCCCCGGACAAACGGAAGCCGCCACTGCCTTGAATCTGTCGAAGTTCCAACGCATGCGCCACATCATCATTCCCCAAGCAGTCCGCATGATGTTGCCGGAATACGGAAACTACCTCATTCAAATTTTGAAAGCCACTTCGCTCGTGTCGTTGATCGGACTGACAGATCTGTTGTACTACGGCAATATTTACCGAAGCACCCATCTGGCAGAAGCGCCAGTTGTCTACATCCTTCTTCTCGTCATGTACTTCGTGCTCGCCCTGCCATTGATCGCGTTTACTAGAAAGATGGAGAAAGTGTCGAAGAAAGGGGTGGCGCACGGATGACTTGGGATTGGAATGTCTTTTTTGAAGTCATACCGCTTATTTTCAAAGGGTTATGGATTACGCTCGGCTTGACGATTGCCAGTTATGTATTCGCGGCCATCTTTGGCTTTGTCTGGGTGTTTCTATATCGCATACCAGTGAGCGGGATTCGTTGGCTGTTCAGTTGGATTGCAGAATTCATCCGATCTACACCACCGCTGATTCAATTATTTTTCTTGTATTACGCATGGCCGATGGTGCCAGTCGTCGGGGTGACGCTCAATCCGTTCGTCGCAGCCATTCTTGGACTTGGCATTCATTTCAGTACGTATATGGCGGAAGTGTACCGGTCCGGCATCGAGTCGGTCGATAAAGGTCAGTGGGAAGCGGCGACTGCGTTAAATTTATCGACGCGCCAAAAATGGCTGAAGATTGTTTTACCGCAAGCCATTCCGCCAACGATTCCGATGCTTGGCAACTATTTGATTATCATGTTCAAAGAAGTACCGCTGGCGTCGACAATCGGTGTTGTGGCGATGCTCCATATCGCCAATGATTACGGCGCTCAATATTATAAATACGTCGAACCGTTGACGGTCGTTGCGCTGTTCTTCTTGCTGTTGAGTTATCCATCCGCGTTGCTCATTTCGAAGATGGAGAAAAAGTACAATCGGCGGTTTGATAAAAAGACCGCTACGTTATGAAGATAGTGTAAAGGAGGGGGTTCCATGAGTGAACCGATCGTGCAATATAAAAATATCCGCAAATCTTTCGGAGAGGTGGACGTCTTGAAAGGGATCGACCTCGATATCCAGCCTGCTGAAAAGGTCGCCCTCATCGGCCCAAGCGGCTCCGGGAAAACGACAATCATCCGGATGCTAATGACGTTGGAGCAGCCGACGTCCGGGAAAATCGAAGTGGATGGCCGGAATTTATGGCAGATGGAGAAAAAGGGGGAATGGGTGACAGCAGATGAAAAACACCTCCGCGAAATCCGCGGAGACATCGGCATGGTATTCCAACATTTCAACCTGTTTCCGCATATGACGATCCTCGAAAACTGCATGCTGGCACCTGTCATCGTCAAAAATGAAAGCAAGGAGACCGTTCGCGAAACAGCAGTGGAAATGCTGGAGAAGGTCGGGCTCGGAGAAAAGATTGATTTGTATCCGAGCCAGCTATCCGGCGGCCAGAAACAGCGGGTCGCCATGGCGCGAGCGCTTATGATGCGTCCGAAAGTGATGCTGTTCGATGAAGTGACATCCGCCTTGGACCCGGAACTCGTCGGGGAAGTGCTGGAAGTGATCCGCGATCTCGCGAAGGAGGGGGAGATGGCGATGATCCTCGTCACGCATGAAATGGATTTCGCCCTCGATATCGCAGACCGCGTCCTCTTCCTAAATGAAGGCGTCATCGAAGAGGAAGGCCATCCGACCGATATTCTCGTTAATCCGAAAAGCGAACGGCTCCAAGACTTCCTTGGTAGGTTTAACGGTAAGGCAAAAGAAGCGCAAGGGGTTGTCGTCTAATTGGTTCGGTTGATGGGGGAAAAAACCTAAATGCAATCTATTGTTTTTAATACGGAATTCCAGTAGAAAAGAGCAAATGAAAAAACGCACATTACGTTGAACTGCACCCCAATTGTTGGACACAATCTAACAATTGGAGGTGCAGTTTTTCTATGGCAAAATATACGCTTGATTATAAACTATCGGTTGTTAAACGGTATTTGGAAGGCGGAGAAAGTTATATTTCAATCGAAAGGTCAATTGGAACATCTGTAAGCGTAGTGATGAACTGGGTAAAGCAATATCAAGCTCATGGAATAAAGGGTTTAATGAAGAAAAACTACACAAATTACTCCTTACAGTTTAAACTGGATGTACTTAATTACATGAGTGATAATGGGACGTCACCAAATGAAACAGCTGTGATCTTTAACATTTCCTCTCCAGCAACGATAAGAGCTTGGAGGATCCTTTTTGAAAAAGGTGGAGTAGACGCCCTCACTTCTAAGAAAAAGGGGCGTCCATCCATGAAAGAAGAATCCCAAAAGAAACAAAATAACCAGTCTCCAAAAGACGATGCTGTCGAAGCTTTACAAGCCGAAGTGTCACGATTACGAATGGAGAATGAGTATCTAAAAAAGTTGAATGCCTTAGTTCAAAACAAGGAAAAATCACCAAGCAAGATAAAGCGAGAGTAATCTATGAACTAAGGCTAAAATTCCCGGTTAAAGCACTTATAAAGTTGGCTGGTATACCCCGCAGTACCTACTATTACTGGATGGATCAATTAAATCGTCCAGACAAGGATACGGAGTTAAAGGAAATGATTCAGTCAATATATCATGAACACAAAGGCCGTTACGGCTATCGTCGTATCAAGGATGAGTTAGAAAACAAAGGATATAAAGTGAATCATAAAAAAGTGCAGCGATTAATGAAGGAATTAGGCTTGAAATGTGTTGTCCGTATGAAGAAATATCGTTCGTATAAAGGGCAGGTTGGGAAGATAGCACCAAATGTGTTAGATCGTGATTTCAATGCCAAAAAGCCAAATCAAAAATGGGTAACAGATATCACAGAGTTTAAGTTATTCGGAGAGAAGCTCTATCTATCTCCTATTCTTGATTTATTTAATGGTGAAATCATCACATACACTCTGGGTTCCAGGCCAACTTACTCACTGGTATCAGATATGTTAGAGAAGTCTTTTGAGCGATTGACGGATGAGGATGAACTGATTCTTCATTCAGACCAGGGGTGGCATTACCAAATGAAACAGTATCGCCATGCCTTAAAAGAACAAGGAATAACACAGAGTATGTCCCGTAAGGGGAACTGTTATGACAACGCTGTGATTGAGAACTTCTTTGGGATTATGAAGTCTGAATTTCTTTATTTAAATAAATTTGAAAGTGTTGATCATTTTAAAAAAGAACTTGAAGAATATATGAATTACTATAATAACAAGCGTATCAAGTCAAAATTAAAAGGCAAGAGTCCAGTACAATATCGAACTCTTGCCCAACGCGCAGCTTAAATAAATACACTGTCCAACTTTTTGGGGTCACTTCACGTTTGTGCGTTTTTACTTGCCATATATTCTGTTAGAATTTGAGCATTATTAGTTAATATTCCATTGTTATTTTTCTATGACGGGTATCCATATTTCACTCTTAAATATTGGCGAGCTTGTATCCTTATTTTCATTCCATAAAATTTCAGGACCTTCTGCTTGCTCGTAATTTGAAGACGGGAACCATTCGGAATAAATACGGCCCCAGATATCCTGTAAAGTTTCAGGAAATGTTCCAACCGATTCAAATACAGCCCATGTTAGAGCAGGAACATCAAGTTGGGTGAAGTTATTAGGACATTCGTTTGTTGTTGCAACACCGATATAATGATCAAGCCCCCCTTTTTCCTGCATTCGACCTTCTGCAAAGTTTATAGATGCACTGAGCAGTCCCAAAGGTTCCACATTAGAAAGTTTTTTAAGTTTATTTATCGTTTCACCATCTAAACTTTCCCACATAGAAGCTATTTCCGGATTAACTCCGTTGAAAATAATCGAAACTCTTTTATTAATTCCAATGATGCTAAATGCCTCTTTTTCTTCAATTCGATAGTTCATTGCAGTTCCTCCTTTAATTGATAACTGGAAGGTCATTCGTGGATAGGCTTTTATTGTGTGACCATTATTTCTGGCTTCTGATGGTGTTATCCCATGAAGGTTTTGAAAAGCCCTCGTAAAAGAATCCGGAGAATTGTATCCGTATTTAATGGCAATATCAATAATCCTGAGATTGCTATCGTTCAGCTCAAAAGCTGCAAGCGTGAGTCGCCTTCTCCGTATATACTCCGATAGCGTTACACCTGCCAAATAGGAAAACATTCGTTTAAAGTGATACTCTGAACATAATGCCCGCTTTGCTACTTCACGACTGTCAATTCGATTGGTAAGATTTTCTTCAATAAAGCTCAAAGCATCATTCATGTTTTTAAGTGAATTCACTGTAATGACCTCCCTTACATCAATAGAATAGCAAGAAATGAAATAATCTATCCGACTTATTATGCACACTTATGCAGGGCCAACTTATTCTTCAACAATTTGGCCCAATAGCTTCATTATCCGCTTTCGTTCTGGTTACATTATGCCATGTGCCAGAAGGTGCTATAAAATATTTGGCCCATTTGTTGAATTATCCATCCTTCAACTGATGTTTTTATCGTAGGACAACTTCAGGGAAAATGAGCTTTCTAAGACCTTGGCCTATTTCATTCATTGACAAAGGGCACATCCACCGATAGGGACGTTATGGTAAAATGGGAAAAACAAGCATGAGGGATGGGAATAAAAGTGAGAATAATTCCAGCATTTATTCTAAGCTTGGCAGTGCTGGCAGGGTGCGGCGCGCAAGATGTAAATGAAGCGGCAGCCGATGAGAAACCGGTAGATAAAGTGGAGGTACTAGCGGAAGAGGAAATCGTAAAATCAACAGAGTCAAAAGAAGAGCCGGAAGAAAACAAACAAACGAAGCAGCTTTACCAATTTGAGACGATGACATTCGAATTGATGAACGGTGAGACAGCCCGCGGGCAGTTCCAAGTGAATTTGCTGGATCCTGCGGAGACGTATGAAATCGACGAAGGAGTAAAAGCCGAGCTGCTGGAATACTTTCCGGACTATGACCATGATGGAGAAAAACCGATTAGCCGGTCCCCTTTTCACTGGAATCCGGCCTTCATTTTCAAATTAACGGATGGGAATCAGCAAGAATTGCTGTTCAGCACAATCGATCGCACAATAAAATCAGAGGAGAGTCATACACTGAACGTAGCAGTGGTCGATGTTACTACGACAACATTCGAAGGGACTGTACCAGACGGCGGTTCAACATTTGAAGAAGTGTTCGATATCCTAAAGAAAGCGATTGGAAAATAGACAGGAGGGCAGACCGATGACGAATCCGCCTAAATTGGAAATTCCGAAGACGCGGTGGGAGAAATGGTTTGACCGATTCACATTGGGTGTTTTTTTGGCGGCGGTCATCTATGGCCTGTTTGCATGGCCCGCCTTGCCCGCGGAAGTGCCGATCCATTTCAATATGACGGGGGAAATCGACGGTTGGGGCCATAAAGGCTTCCTGTTCCTGTTGCCGGGAATCGGCGCGTTCCTGTGGATTGTACTGTCGTTCGTCGAGAAGCATCCCGAAACTCATAATTACCAAGGGCTGACAGAAGAAAACGCACCCCGTTTGTACCGCAACTCGATTTTGCTCATCCATGTCATGAAAAATGAAATCCTTCTTTTCATTTCGTACATGACTTGGAAAATTATCCAGAACGCATTCGGTCGTTATTTGAGCGGCGGCGTCTGGGACATGATTATTTTCCTCGTCGTCCTGTTCGGTTCCATGGGATTTTTCATTTACCGCAGCATAAAAATCAAGTGAAACGCCTGTCTCTCCGAATAGGAAAGGACAGGCGTTTTTTAAGTGTGAGAGGTTGTTTTCCGCGCCCTGACAGTTTGCGTGAATCTCCACTTAAAGCGGTTTCAATGCTGTTGTTTCATCGAGATAAATGAACGCGTCGTATCGGTGGCTAATACGGGAGGAGACATAGTTGCCGTACGCCTCAAATTCGGGATGATAGACGACCCCGATGGCGCGGTGGCCGACCCAATCCTGAAATAAAGAACGGTTTCCTTCATTAAATAGGAGCACTTTATCTTCCTCCCTCGCTGCATGTAGCTGGCCTTCCCACGTATTAAAACGGGCGGGAGGGACGGTCATTCGCTGCAATGGATCGCCCCAGTTTTCAGCTGCGATGACTGTCCCGGCATACGTGCCGAATCCGATGGCATACGTATTGTCCCTGCCGTATTGTTCCCGTATCAATTGGCCGACGTTCAGCATGTTCTCATTCTTCATCGACGTCTCGGACGCATCGCCGATATGGGTGTTATGCTCCCAGACAATCACCTTCGCTCCAGCGCCATGATATTCCTTGAGCTTCTGAATCGCTTCGACCATATGCGTATCCCGGATATTCCACGAAATGGCGTCCTCTTTCAGCATCGCCCGGTAATACGACTCTGCATTTTTGGCAACCAATGCGTTCATCGCAAGGTTCAAGTCTTCCTCCTGTCCTTCACCGTAGCGGGCGGCATGGTTTCGTATGGAAACGAGCAGTTCTGATACTTCGCGAATGCACTCATCCGAAAAATGGGCGGTCGACAGCGCATAATGTTCCGGCATTCGATTATACGGCTCAAAGCAGGAAAACGCCTTTTTGGCCAATTCCAAATCTACCCCGAACGATGGATTTTCCTCCAAAAACTTCAGCACTTCATCGATCGATTCATAAAGGCTGTATAGATCAATGCCGTAAAATCCGACCATCCGCTCCGGTTCCCGTCGGTCATTCTCATCTTTCAGCCAGTTGATGAGCGCTTCAATCTCCTCGTTCGCCCACATCCACGTCGGCCAGCGGTTAAACGCCTCGGTCAACAGTTCAGTGGTGGATCGTTTCTTTACCGAAAACCCTTTGATATACTGATTGACTTCCTGCGCAGAAGGCCAATCGCCCTCGACCGCAATGATTGAAAATCCTTTTTCCTGAATCAAACGCTTCGTCAGCTCCGCACGGACCGTATAAAATTCCGATGTCCCATGCGAAGCTTCTCCCAGCATGACGATTTCGGCGTCTCCGATTGCGTCGATTATTGCATCGATCGTCAATTCTTCATACAGGGGGAGGGCGTGCGATTGAATTGCCTTCACTAGCTTTTTGGACAATTTGCCTCCGTCTCCTTCCACTATCGATCCTTTTGTTACAATTAGTATACCCATGGGATTTCCGAAAAAACGATTATAGGGAGTTGGTCGGATGGCGGTCTTTTATGAACAATTTGGAAAAATAGGGGAAGGACCTCTTCTCGTATTCATCCATGGCGGCGGAGCCGGAGGATGGATGTGGGACAAGCAAGTCAGCCACTTCCGCGATTATCATTGCATTGTGCCGACATTGCAAGGGCATGGCGTACGTAGCGAGGAAGGGACGTTTTCAATCCGGAATAACGCGCAAGAGCTGATCGATTTGATTGAAACCGAAAGGGCGGGTCGAACTGTCCATATTATCGGCTTTTCCATCGGAGCGCAGATCGCATTGGAAATGTTGAATCTAGCTCCGAATTTGGCTCAGACTGCGATGGTCAATAGTGCACTGCTTCGTCCGATGACTTGGGCGAGGCCGTTCATCGGGCCGTCCATCCGCATGACGATGCCCCTCGTCCGCAATCGGGCCTTCGCGAAGCTGCAAGCGAAGCAATTGTATTTGGATGGGGAGTATTTCGATAGATACTATGAAGATAGCGTGAAAATGAAAGCCGAGACACTCATCGACATGTTGCGGGAAAACCTATCCTTTTCTATTCCGAAAGGGATTTCCAACAGCTCGACCTCCATCCTCGCCACTGCCGGAATGAAAGAACGGAACAGCGTCATCCAATCGGCTAAGCAACTTACTGCGCTTCGGCCCGATTGGCACTGTCTTCTCGTCCCCGACATCGGCCACGGATTTCCGATCGCCCGCCCGGACTTGTTCAATCAAACCGTGGAAAAGTGGCTGGCAGAACACACAGTATAGGTTTAGGTTTGGAGTAAACGGGAATATACCTCGAGAGAACTGCATTTGAAGGAGGAAGACATGGAATCTCCCGTAACTCAACAGCCGAAAACGAAATGTGATACAGAATACGAACCGCTGAAACGCGTTATTTTGTGCCAACCGCAATTCATGGCAATCGAGGACGTCATCAATGACGTCCAGAAACAATATAAAGAGGAAAACATCGATATCGAACGCGCGATGGAACAGCACCGGATATTTGAACAGCAGTTGCGAAAACATGGCGTGGAAGTGGTGAAGCTTCCGTCGTCCGAACAATTTCCGGAACAAGTCTTCACCCGTGACATCGGCTTTACCGTCGGGGAAGACGTCTTTGTGGCTGAAATGGCAAGTGATATCCGGAAAGGGGAGGAAGTGGCGCTTGAAGAATGGTTAGTCGATGAAAAAATTCCATTTCAAACGACGGCGGATCGGGTCGAAGGCGGGGACGTCCTCATTGATCGGGAAAAGATTTTTGTCGGGATCAGCAGCCGGACATCCGAACAGGCTGTTGCCATGTTGGAAAAAGAATTGACCGACCACGAAGTGATCCGCGTCCCGTTTGAAGAAAAATACTTACATCTGGATTGCGTATTCAATATTCTATCTCCCGAAGTGGCGCTCATTTTCCCGCAAGCGCTATCCGCTGATATGGTGGACTACCTTGGCTCGATGTATACGCTCATCGAGGTATCTGCGGAGGAACAATTCACACTCGGAACAAACGTCTTATCCATCGGAAATGGCAAAGTGTTCAGCCTTCCGATGAACCAAGATGTCAATGCGGCAATGCGGGCGCATGGATTCGAAGTAATCGAAGTCGATTTTTCCGAAATCATCAAATCCGGTGGCTCCTTCCGTTGCTGCTCCATGCCGCTTGAGCGGAAATGATATTCAAGATGAACCCTTCACAACAATCATTGTGGGGGTTTTATTTTTTGAATGAATCCAGTCCTCTTTCCTCTTAATCTTCTTTCCTTCACGCTTAAAGGGTTGAGAAAGGTGGTATAGAAAAGAAGAGAGGAGGTTCGGAAGTGATGTTGAGTGCAATCGGAGTTTTACTGATCGCCATTGCCTTTGCTGTTGTTTCTATTTATGTGGCCAAACTTTTGCATCGAGTAGCCCAGAGTATCGGGACGCTTGGCGAAACTGCCAATCGGATGGAAGGGCAGATCGATCGGACTGTCGGGGCGGTAGAACGGACGTTAGAAGAAGCGGATTGGACAATCCGGGACATCGACGTCAAGCTGGAAGCGTTGGATAGTGTCTTTGAAACAGCTGAAGAAGTCGGAGAAACCGCCTATCTGACGAGCGCCGGATTGGAGGAAGCGACAGGTGTCTATGCGAAAAGCGAAGCCATGCCCGGGACAAAACCGTTCGTCCGGGTCGTTCAGTTTTCTGAACTGACGCTCGGCATGGTGGATTCTTGGAAGCGTGGAAAAAAAGCATCGTATTAATTTTACTGAAAATGAAGGGTCGGCTATAGAATTCCCCTACATCTAGAAGTGGGGGAGGAATACCGGCTGAATTAAAGTGAAAGCCTCCGGCGGATGTTTGGAGTTTTTTAGGGAGATGCTCTAGCTAACTTACTAAAAGACTGCAAGCATTTACGCCAAGGCATAATGGATCAGAAAGGATGAGCAGGCATGGGTTTGACAGGAGTTGGCGTACTTTTACTCGGGGCTGGATTTTTAGTCCTTGCTATTTTCATCGCCAAAGTTCTGAATCATTTCAGTTCCATATTGGAAGGTGTGAATGAGACAGTGGATCGGCTGCCGGATCAGTTGGATGAAGTCCTTGCTGAGACTAGCGAGATGATCCGACATTCTAACGACACATTGGCGGACGTCAATGAAAAGCTTGGCACACTGACTCCGTTGTTTCACGTCGCGGGAGATGTCGGCGAGACGACACGGAAACTGTCCTCTTCCCTTGTCGATGTGGCCGAAGCGGCGAAGAGCAAGGTCGTCGATATTGATGAGGAGAAACGGAACAAACGTCTCGGCGGTTTATACGGAACGGCAGCGCTGGGCCTTTATGCAGCGCGGAAACGGAAAGAGGCGAAGAGCGGCGGTTTGAAAAGGCCGCGCAATCTTATGGCAACCGGGGAAGAGAAAGCGTTCGATATCGCACGCATGAAAGCAGAAGCAAAAGAAGCGGCACGGGAAGGGAAATATATCGTGCAAGACCAATAATAAAAGCGTAGAGGAGCCCAACGATATGTGGGTCCTCTACGCTTTTTATTTTTCTGGAGAGATTTCTGCAATCTCTTTCATCTCTTTCCTTCTTTGCGAAAGGAAGAAAAGAAATGACAGGATGCCATAAAGTCCTTCGTATTTCTCCCGCTTCGAGTATTCCATTGCACTAGCGGTCTGGGCTTTCAGCAAATTCGTTTTCTCTAAAGCGGATAACGATAACGTTCGTGCCGCTTTTCCAGTATCGCCTACGATATGGAAAAAGGGGTTAAGCGAATGGACTTGGCTGTTGACCTGATCCAATGTCGCGTTGCTCGTCTGCAACATATCCGTCGCCTGGGCCGACACATCGTCGACTACATCGGGGAGGCGATCGGTCGTTTCCTGCAAACCTTCCAGCAAATCGGCCGCTTTGTTCAATGGCTTAATCAGCAAGATGACGAGGACTACAAACGCAATGCCGATGAGCAGTACACCGATTCCCATCCAATCCATGTTGTATCACCTCTTTTTTCGTTTATTCCCGACTGTGGTATTCGAGTTGTGGGACGGATGCCGAATGGGAAGGCGCTCCCGCGGATTGCCTTGCCGCTTTTTGTTGGGCCGCTTCTTTCTCCCTTTTCAGCCGATAATAGATCCGCGCCGTCGCTTCCGTCAAGGCGGTCGCTTTTTCCATCAACGGCCGCAGTTTTTTAGGTGGTGTCGCGATTTGTTGAGATAAAGACTCAAAGGATTCGTTCAAGTGCTCCGTCGTTTGGCCGAAGTTTTGAGCGGACTTGGTCAACTGGTCCAATGATTGTACTTTGGTCTCGACATCGTCCGCAATCCGGTTCGTTTTCTCCATCAATTGCGCGGATTGCTCCGTGATGCCGTTTAACTTCGTTTCCACTCGCTGGACGGTTTCCGACAATGAATTCATCGTCTGTTTCGTATTTTTCAGAACGAGGAAGACAAAGACCGCGATGAGAGCCAAAGATAGAGCCGCGATGGCTGCGCTCACATATAAAAGGATGTGCAACGATTCTCCACCTCCATTTCAAGATCCATACTACCTTCTATTTTTACCACCAATCTTCTATTGGTAAACACATAGGCTAGAGGAGTTGAAGCGCGGATCATAGCTTGGAGGACAAACTCTGGGCATAAGGGGAAGGAAGATTATTAGAAAAGTAGGTGGTACAATATTGATATTGTGAGATAGCGCAAGTTTGTGTCAGTTGCCGAGATTAAATTTGCAGTATTCTGCGAACGGGTAATTAATGGAGGTGTAATGGAATGAAGACGACAACCGGATTATATCTTTTTTTATTGCGATCTACTTTGTCAATCTGACAAATCTGACGCTGTTTCAAGGAGAATGGAACGGCATAGCAATGTGGCTGAATACAGGATTATTTATAGCGGGAACCGCCTATTATTTATTGAACAGAAATGGCGATCGAAAAAACGAAAGTTAATCTCTTGCGTAACAGGCCAAAATCATCCCGGATTGTCAAACCGAAAAGGGGGTTGAGTTAATGGATTGGAACACTGTCGTCGGAATACTGAAATATCTATGTATGGGTGTGTTTTTACTATTTTTCGCGATGGACGTTTTATCAAAAAAATCCTATAAAATTCACTTTTACACGTCTTTAACCGCAGCAATCGTCTTCTTAGTGTTGGGACAAAGCTGGCCTTCTGTAGTAAAAATTAGTGCTATCGTTTTGGTTGTCCTATTAACTATAAAAACAATTATGGACGAGAGAAAAAGATGGGCGACGAAGGATGCTGGTATCGAAAAATAAGGGGGGAAATTATGATTTATTTACGCGAATTTTCGTTTCCCAATGAGGAAAGCGAATTTGAATTTTTCATGAAAATAAAAAGAACATGTTATGACTCGTTTTATCCATTTAAAGTTCTATCAAGAAATGGATTTGAATCGATTGCTTTTGAGCCCGTGACGATATTATATGGCGGAAACGGTTCCGGAAAATCCACTGCCTTGCATGTAATAGCAGAAAAAACAGGAATCCAACGCGATTCTATCTATAATAAATCAAATTTCTACCCCGATTATGTCCGGATGTGTGAGATGCATCTTAAAGGGGACATTCCTGAAAACAGCAGAATTATTACGAGTGATGATGTATTTGACTATATGTTGAATATCCGGAATCTCAATGAAGGAATTGATCAAAAACGGGAAGAACTATTTGAAGAATATTTGGATGCAAAATACTCCCATTTTCAAATGAAATCTTTGGCAGATTACGAGCAGCTAACAAAAGTGAACACAGCTAGAAGGAAAACACAATCCCGTTTTGTGAGGAACGAATTGATGGACAATGTGAGAGGGTATTCGAATGGGGAAAGTGCGTTCCGGTATTTCACTGAAAAGATTGGCGATCAAGGACTTTACATTTTGGATGAGCCGGAAAATAGTCTTTCTCCAAAGCGCCAGATGGAATTGGTGAGATTTATTGAAGACTCTGCTCGGTTTTTTGGCTGTCAGTTTATCATTTCGACACATTCTCCATTTTTACTCTCCATGAGGGAGGCAAAAATTTATAACCTGGATGAAAATCCTGTTAGGACGCGCCACTGGACAGAATTGGATAATGTCCGAACATACTATGAATTTTTCAAAAGACATGAAAACGAGTTTTAAAATGGTTCGTGATTATGAAAGAAACAATTAAGGGGGGAAAGTATGGCGATTGGCATAGGTTATTTAATTGCTTCGATAGGCGCCGTTCTCGCTTATCTACTTAGTAAAGGCAAGACAAAAAGAAGAAAATATATAGCATGGGGCATTGCTCTTATGTTGCCAATTTCCCCAGCTTTAGCTTTTTCACTAGGCTTAACCTACGCTGTGAGTGTTGGAGATGGTTGGTCAGCATTGATTATGGTATATATTTTCCCCATTCTTTTCCTAATAGGGCTTGTTATGTTGCTGGTCGGTATTTTTACGAAAGAAGATGCAAAAAAATTTAGTGGAATAAATAAGAGGAATTGAGAAGGGGTGGCGATTGTCATCCTTTTTAGTTGGTAGAGAGAGGAAGGCAAGCTACGGTTCGGCATGTTGAAATCAATTGATGCTAGATCATAATTATATTATGTAAACTATAAAGGGTTTTTGAAAGTCCCTGAACACCAAAGCGATAAAAGCATTCCTCCATACTGATACAAATCGGAATGCACGTTCGTCCCGCTATGGTGAATGAGTGCGAAATCTGCTAGAATGAAGGAAATCAACCGGAAGGAGCAGGGCAGGATGCATTTAATAGAAGAAACAGAACGACTCCTCTCCGTTTGCCGGGAGTGTCGGGAACGTCATGCCGATATGCGGGAGCAGAATAGGGAGCCGGATTTTTTCCAGGAAGTGAAACCATATGCGGATCGGACGCATGCGTGGCTGGATGAATGGACGAGCGCCGTATCGGAATGGATCAAAGTTGCCAAGCCGCTCTACGTCCATCCGCATCAAATCGAATCGCTGCATGATTCCATGAAGCAATTCATCGTCCAGTCGTTTTATCAGAAAACCGGGAAAAAACGGTTCGTCTTGTCGATCCACTCGGCTGAATATACATTGAAGACCATTTTGGATGCGCTGCGAAAGGAAGAGGGGCAATGAAACAGACGAAACTGTCCATCCCGGAGATACTGGAACAGCTGCATACAGACCCGTCTTTTTCATCAAATATCATCCACACACGGACTATCCCGGGCAAAGAGGCGGTATACGCTGAATTTCCGGAACGTCTGCATCCGTCGATCATCCGTGCGCTCGGGACGAAAGGGATCGGGCGATTGTATAGCCATCAGAAAGAAGCTTTCGAATTGGCTGTATCGGGCCAATCGTTCACGGCGGTAACTCCAACCGCGTCCGGAAAGTCGCTATGCTATCATCTACCGGTCATGCAAAGCATTTTGGAGGATGATACCTCGCGGGCTATTTATTTATTTCCGACAAAGGCGCTTGCCCAAGATCAGTTGGCCGATCTGCACGAGTTGATCGAAGCGAGCGGGGAGGCGATCCTCAGCTATACATATGACGGGGATACGGCGCCGGGACTGCGGTCCAAAGTGCGGAAATCGGGTCATATCGTCTTGACGAATCCGGATATGCTTCACTCGGGTATTTTGCCGCATCATACGAAATGGGTGTCGCTCTTCGAGAACTTGAAATATATCATCATTGATGAACTCCATACGTATAAAGGGGTATTCGGCAGCCATGTCGCGCATGTGCTCCGAAGATTGAAACGGATTTGCAATTACTATGGAAGCGATCCGGTTTTCATTTGCACCTCGGCAACGATTGCCAATCCGAAAGAACTGGCGGAGTCACTGACGAATACGGAAATGCGATTAATTGAAAACAATGGGGCGCCGGCGGGGAAAAAGCATTTCGTCTTTTATAACCCACCCGTCGTCCATCCAACGTTCGGTATAAGGCGCAGCGCTGTGTTGGAAGTCCGTGATTTGGCGTCATTCCTATATAGGGAAGGGGTCCAGACGATCGTTTTTGCAAAAAGCCGGGTGCGCGTGGAAATGCTCGTTACGTATATGAAAGAACTGACGAAGAAAAAGTTGTTCGATGAAACGATTATGGGCTATCGGGGCGGTTATTTGCCGTCGGAACGGCGAAAAATCGAAAAGGGGCTCCGGGAAGGAGACATCCGGACCGTCGTCAGCACAAATGCGCTGGAACTCGGTATTGATATCGGTCAACTGCAAGCGTGCGTTATGACGGGGTACCCGGGAAATATTGCAAGTGCCTTCCAGCAGGCGGGCCGTGCGGGAAGACGCCAGGAAGAGGCGCTCATCATTTACGTTGCCCAATCAATGGCGCTGGACCAATACATCATCGATCATCCCGATTATTTGCTGGGCCAGTCGCCGGAAGAGGCGCGGATTCATCCCGACAATCTTTTCATACTAATGGATCATTTGAAATGCGCTTCCTTTGAATTGCCGTTTACGTTAACGGAGACGTACGGGGAATTCGAAGTACAGGACTTGCTCGCTTTTTTAGAAGCAGAAGGCGTGCTCGTCAAAACGAGCGACAAATGGCATTGGATGACAGACCGATTTCCCGCAAGCGAAGTGAGCTTGCGATCCGCAGCACAGGAGAACGTCGTCATTATCGATAAAACCCATCCAAAGGAAACGACCGTCATCGGGGAAATGGACCGCTTCAGCGCCATGACTTTGCTTCATGAAGAAGCGATTTATATGCATCAAGGCACCCAATACCAAGTCGAAGAGCTAGATTGGGAGGAAAAGAAGGCATACGTGACGGAAGTTGATGTCGATTATTTCACGGACGCGAACCTTGCGGTGGAATTGAAAGTGATGAGCGAAGACGCAGTTCAGCCGTTTGGAGAACACGAAGTTGCCTTTGGCGATATCGCGGTGTTGGCTATACCGACGATATTTAAGAAAATTAAGTTTGATAAACATGACAATATAGGCTCGGGACCGATTGATTTGCCAGCAGAAGAACTGCATACGAACGGGACTTGGCTGGCATTTGATTTGCCGGAAGGGTGGAAAGAAGCCGACCTGACAGATTCCATGACATCCGCGGCGTACGCCATCCAGTCATTGGTTCCCCTGTTTATCCGATGTGATCGAAATGATGTCCATGTCGTACCGCAGGTGAAAGCGATCCATACAGGGAAGCCGACTATTTTCATTCATGATAGTTACCCAGGTGGTATTGGATTAAGTGAGAAAATATTTGAACGCTGGCAGGAACTACTCTCGATGACCGCTGATCACGTTGAGAACTGTAGCTGTGAATCTGGCTGTCCAATTTGTATTGGGGCACAGGAAGCCGGGCAGAAAGAGAATAAAAGACGTGCGGAAGAGTTATTGCGGGTTTTGGCGGAATAAGGAGAAGGGCTGAAGCTTTTAGATTTTCGGCTTCAGCCCTTCTTCATTAATCAATTTGTAAATCGTTTTTCGGTTAATGACAGTACGTTTCTCTAGCTGTCTCCCACTGAGGTGGGGATGCTTACGTAACTCTTCCTTCAATATTAGTATTCTTTGCTGTTTCAACTTAGGACATAGTTTATTTGGCGCCAAGTGTTCAAATGCGCCAAAACGATCTTGATTAGCCTTCAGAGTGGTTGGTTACGGGGTTTTTCAGCTTTCCTTAGACTTGCTTGCTAGTCCAACGTTTGTCCTCGGCTGTCTTGCTGATCTTGTTCCATTCTTTAGCAAATGCTGTAGCGCCTATCCCTTTTTCAATATATAAACCATCAATGAAGGGGATGAGCCAGGAACGTTCCTCATTCAAAGTGATTTCTTCGCTCTCTTTGTTGTAGTTATATTCCTCTGGTGCCAGTTGCATGTATCGATGCGCGGTGCAGATCAACAGACATTGGCAGGGATTTTACCAGGAATCTTTACTTAAAACGAAGATTAAAAAAAGTATGGATGAGGCATTATTTCTGAATCATAAAGTTTGCTCATAATTGAGTGGGCTTTTTACATTGTAAGCCCCCAATCAAACAACGCATATTTTTATAAAGCATCACCTAGTATGATCAAGGTATCAACTTGAAGGGGGGGCTTTAAATTTTGGACTGACGTTGAATAAGATGTTTAACGAAGATTTGATTGTTGTAAAAATTTGATTTACTGCTGTATTATCCGGAGCTTATAAGTATTAAGATGTTCCAAATTTATCTAATTTACGTAAGGTGATTGGGCAAAAATTGAGTGAAAATTGGATATAATACCCAAAATTTGTTTTGTCTTGATACGAATAAAGAGGCTTTAATCTCCATTTGTCGAATAGAGTAGGCAGGAGGGGGAAAAACGAAATGAAGACGATCAAGTGCATGATGAACCACCTGTACTGGGCGGACGGACGCATGTTGGACGCGCTCGAGGATAGTGGGACGAAGAACAAGGACCTTATGAAGCTGGTTCGGCATGTCGGGGTCGCAGAACGAGTCTGGCTGTCCCGATTGCAGGGGAAAGGCAGCGAGCAATATTCGTTGTGGGAGGAAGCGGAAGACCTAACGGTGATCCGGACGATTTTCGAAGAGAACGCCGAGCACTATCGCGTCTATATCGAAGGGCTCGAGGAATCCGGGTTGGACGAGATGGTTGACTATGCGAACCAGAGCGGGGTTCCGTTCCGAACGTCCGTCCGTGACATCCTGTTGCAGGTCCTCTTACATGGGCAATATCACCGGGGACAGATCAACCGGGCACTCCGGATCGAATCGGCAGAGCCAGTCCAAGTCGATTACATCACGTTCGCGAGGATTTAACGGGGTCAATAGCTCAAGCTTGAGTCAACATTTGATGTTGGCTTTTTCTGCCTCATTCGGACCAAAATGAGGAGGATGAAAAAATGAATAATAAATTTAAAAAATACATCGGACTGTTCGGCGGATTTCTGTCGGCGGTCCCTTTACTTTTGGAAACATTAAATGTGGTATTTGAATAGTTTAACATTAAATCAATCGGCGCACTTGAAGGCGTTCTTATTGCCGCTGTCCCATTCGTATTATTGATATACGGTGTCTATCAAAACAGCTATATCGTGACTGAAATAGGAAGAGGAATTGAAACGACGTGGCCTGAAATGACTGCGTTTATCGAACAGTTAGCTCTATATGCCATCAAACACGGGAGGGCTAATGGAGTTCTTCCTTCTTTGATTTTGTCGCAGGCTTGCCTGGGAAGTTCTTTTGGAACGTCTGAAGTGGCTGTCCATGCCAATAATTTAATTGGCATCAAAGCGGGTAGTGGATGGATCGGTCCCATCCACACGAAGCGGACAACGGAACATATGCCCAATGAAGAAATTAAATATAATTATGCCGACTTTAAGTAGCCGTAATACGAGGGTTGCGTCATCGACTTGGTCCACAAATACACGCATGGCACCGGCTGGCGGAAGAATTGCATACGAACGGGACTTGGCTCGCATTTGATGTGCCAGAAGGCTGGAAAGAAGCCGACCTGACAGATTCTATGACGTCCGCGGCATATGCCATCCAGTCACTGGTTCCACTGCTTATCAGATGTGATCGTAATAATTTCCATGTCGTACCGCAAGTAAGCGAAAAGATATTTGAACGCCGGCAGGAACTTCTCTTGATGACCGCTGATCACGTTGCGAACTTGTAGCTGCGAAGCTGGCTGTTCAATCTGCATTGGTGCACAGTAGACTAGGCAGAAAGAGAATAAAAGACGTGCAGAAGAGTTGTTGCGTGTATTGGGGGAATGAAAGAAGGGTTGAAGCTGTTTACATTACAGTTTCAACCCTTTTTTTATTAGTGTGTAAATCATTTAACGGTTAATGCCAATGCGATCATCAAATTTGTCCGCGCCTAATCATCGAATTTTTATACCATCACTTTTGGCAACCATACTTCGAAGAGGAAGGGCAGAAGAGATATTATTGGGAATGAAAATAAAAAAAAGCCCTTTTTTTATTCTGGAAATTATAAATTCATTAAAATAGCTTCCGATTATTAATTAATTTTTCCCATTCTTTTAATTTGATAATTTAGTTGATCAATTTGTTTTTGCATTTTGTCCAGTTCTTTTGTTAGTTGACCTTGAGAACCTTGCTGATTTGAACGTTCTAGTTCTTGTAGTGCAATACCTGCGGCAATTGTCGAAATTCCATCACCCAATGTAGAAAGTGCCGCCCCGAGCAAAGCAAGCTTGGCTGCGAATATTTCGGGAGAGTCAGAATTTGGTCCGACCTCTGGTTTATTTGCGTTGTACATTAACAAGCCTCCTTTTTAACACTAGCTATGATTTAAAAAGTATTAGAACCAAACAGCATGAATGCGCTCATCAGGCTCATTCATAAAGACCGATTTTACATCGCCCAAATAGTCTTTTGTAAAGTCTTCTGTGGTTTCGGGAGCTGGTTCCTTCCCAGTTAGTTGGAAATGGAGAGACTGAAATGTTTGGCAGTGCCTAATTTTTATTATTTTATCTTTATCACCTTGGGAAGGGGATTGATTAGCAAAAATTAAATGGCAAGACGTGGTAAAATGCTCTGCATCCCTATCATAACTGCATTCTAAATTATATTATGTTCTATTTTCTAATCAGTGAATAATAAAAGACCAACGAAATACTTTATCCGGTTTGATTGATGAGGAAGAAAACACAAATAGAAATAGCAAATAAAGACGCTCAGTCCCATGAGCACTTTTATTTGCTTAAATCTATGTTACGATTTGTTTGGAATGAACATGGGCATAGGAGGCAACCAAACATGGATTTAAGTACACTCCCTATTCAACGTGGGGATAACATAATAGAAAGAAAAATACGGTATGATTCAGTAGTGGTAGAACATAGGTGTAAGTTATTAAAAGCACAAAGTAATAGTGTAGTACTTTTCCATGCTATACAAAATTCCTTTACGATGAGAGCAAATAAAACAAAATTATCTATACCTAAAGGTAGTTATACAATCGGTTATTACTGGAAAGATCGTCCGTATAATTTATACGTTTGGAGAGATGAAAAAGGGAAGTATTTAGGTTCCTATTTTAATATTGTAAAAAATACATACATGACCGATCAGTTGGTATCCTTTGAGGATTTGATTATTGATATTATGGTTCTTCCGAATGGAGAATACTTTATTTTAGACGAGGATGAGTTACCAGAGACATTGTCTCGATTTGAAAATGGGACTGTCCTACAAGCCCTAAATTCATTAACGGATTCTATTGATATTTTTCTTCCTCAAATTATTTCAGAAACTAGAAAAAACTATAAACATGAAGAACTTCTTCCTTGGTTGAACAAAGGATTAACTTTTTGATACTAATGTTTCTAAAAAGCATACTTTTTACACCGATAGTACATATTTGAAAGAGGATTGGGGAGACGCTCTAGGATAGAGTATTCCGGCGAAGATATCAAATGAAGGTTTCCCCCTCTGGTTTATCGAATAGTGGTAGGTAAGGAGGGATGATCAATGACAAATGAAGAAGTCAACAAACTATCGGATATGCTGTTGCAAAGCCTTTATGATTATTATTTTGCTAATAACGGAGAAAGCTATACCTTACCTAAAGCCATGCTAAGCGCCGACGTCAACAGCAAACTGGCCATTGACTCTCTTATCGAAAATGAATATGCCGTGGATAGTGGGCAAGGGACAGATAACCTGGTTTTGGCAATAACGCCAAAAGGTATGGAGTATATTAAAAACAAATAAGCACATTAAGCGATTAATTGAGAGCGTCCAACCGGGCGTTTTTTTATTTTAAGGTTGCAGGGTATTGGACGCTGGGATTGAAAGTGTTAATGAAATCTGATCCTTGCAAACGGAGCGTGAGCGAAAGAATTTGGCTTTAATCAAGATGCAGGCATATTTGAATTCCTGGCAGGTCATATGGCAACACGGATGTCCACATCGGCAAGAAGGGACAAAAAACCAATCAATCGATGACGTTTTATTTTGATATCGAAAAGTGTAAAACGTGTCTATCAAGAGAAGGTTGTTACAAGGAAGGGGCTAAAATTCCATCACGATCAAGTCCACGGAACATGAAGCGCAGGCCGCATTTCAGGAAACCGAGGAAATTAAAGAGTTCGTCCGAAATCGTTGTAAAATCGAAGCGGAAAATAATGAGTATGAAAATCCATATGGGTACAATACAGCCCAACCGGCGGGTTTATTTGGAATGGAACTTCAGGCGGATACTACAATATTTGCCGACAATCTGAAACGGATACGAATACTTAAACTGGTGAACGAAAAAGGATGAAAATAGTGAATGAAAAGAGGTGTATTCTGTTCAATTAAGAACAGAATACACCTCTTTTTCAGTGGTTTTCACGGTAGGGCGGAATTTTCTAGAAAATAATAGGGACCAGAGTCGCCATCAATGTCGCGGCGGCTACTGCTATACCCACAACCATCCAGGTAAAGCTTTTGTTCTCTCGTTTTTGTTTATCTAACGTCTCCTGAAAGTCATCAATTTTCTTTTGAGTAATAATGTCAATATCTTTTTTTATCCCGTCTGAGAGGGAGTCAATTTTATTTACAATTAAGTTATGTTGGCCGTCAAATTTAGCACTCAAAGTATTTAGTTTTTCTGAAAATAAATTTTCTTGAGCTTGGAAGCGTTGACTAATATTCTTTTCTAAAGCATCGATTCGTACATCAATATACTCTTTCGATTGCATAATATTTTCGCCTCCTTTTTCTTCTTGTGGATCGTTTTCTTTAGTATACCCTATTTCGAACGAGTTTTGACTGATTATTTGAGAAATGTCTTGCGGAAGAGGAGGCTTGTCATATTCCATTTTTGCATAATCTTCAAAGGGAAAAATGTTACTTGTCGATTCCATGGCCACTATTATCACCATCCTTTGCGGTCTGGTCCCGGTCAAATGAGTGAGTAAGTAATGTGCCCGCAGCTCTAAGTTGTAAAGCTTGATCGAATAGTTCTTTATCTCTGTTAGAGATTCTGTTTTTTTCTATATTTTCTCTAAAGACATTAATGACTTGCAATGCGAAAGAAACCATGCCATTGAAATTCATTTCGAAATAAAAAGACTCTCCATCAATTCTTTTAAAATTAACACCGATTTTATCATCGTAATTGGAGAGAGAACTTTTAGTTACAAGTAATTTGTCCTTTGATAAGGTGAAGCGGCGTATCTCACCTATCATTTCTCCGTATGTCAAAGCAACGAGTCTTAAAAGACTATGTAATTCTTTGCCGACCTCCGACCAGGCGTTCTCTAAATTATCTTTTCGACTGATATCAAATAGAAGAAACTGCGCATCCTCACTTGGGATATAAAACATGTTTGCTGTCTTCTCAACTAAAGCCAGATAATCTTTTTTATTGATACATAGTTTAATTAAGTCAATGAATAAAACCTTGATTATTTCATTGTTCGTAATTTGTTCATTCACTTTTTTGAGAGAGTCTAAATACGTAATACTTCTCAATGAAAATACCTCCCGTCAAATTAAATTAGTAGTTTCTTAATTACTTTGCTTCACCTTCCACACTCTTTGGGTATTGAAAAAGCTTACAGGTTATGTCTCGTATTTCAATCAACGAATCCATCCAAACAATGGGAGTCCGGCAGCATTATTCGGATACCGTATCTCCAACGAATGTTGAATATGTCAATTTTAACCGGGGAAGTGTAATGAAAATGGGAGAGGACCTGTTCGGCCCATTCCTCCCAGTAGTATGTGCGTTAACTTAATTGCCTCACTTCACAACCTAATTGCTTTTTGTTACTCACATGCCCAGCCATCTTTATCACGATCCATTTTGCGCTGATAAGCCGGATGGCTCTCGGACACGCCACTTGGATACTTACTTCTTAACTCCGTGCAATTTTGAAACCATTCTGTTTCCCGTGGAGGAGGGGTGACTGCTGGCGGTGTTTCAACTGGTTTCGTTATTGTGGCAGGTGGCGTATTAGTATTGGTAGAATCGTTTTCAGTCTTTGGAACATCTTGTTTCTCTTCCGCCACTTCTTTAACGTCAAACCCTGTATCTGTTACATAGTTTTCCACGGACCAAATTCCAAGTTTTTCTTTCTTTGCCTGCGCCTGAGATTTTTCATACGGATCTAAATGTCGTATGTTCGGTGGATGAATATTAGCAACTCGGGCCATACCCTCACTCAGTAACATTTTTTGAACACTCTTGCCGTCTACATAAATATAAGCAAGTAGGTGATCATCTTTATCAACTTGTTCGCTGACATCAAACTCGATCTCCAATTTACCGCTTTCCACCAACTCTTGGTTGCGTTCTTTTGCTTCTTTTCCAAAAGGCTGCCCCCCAAGTTGGGGATGATTTGTTGCAGGTGTGTCAATTAGCAGATAACGGACATTCTGTTCTTGGCCATCGTATAAGATTCTAATTGTATTGCCGTCGATTACTTCCACAAGTTCAACCGGTATTTTCTTATTGGCCTCGGAAGTATCTGATGTGTTAACTGGAACAGTTGTTTCTTTAACATCAGAAGGCTTGCTTTCTTTATCGTCCAATTTTGAGGGCTCTTCTTCTAGTTTTACATCCTGTTTATCTTGCACGACCTCATCATCAGGAGCAGAAGAGAAACCCGAAAAAGCAATCAACAAGCCAAAAGCCAAGATAATAGCTGGCACTTTTGATTTAGCCCCTAGTTTTCGATTTTGATACCATTGATAGCCCGCCCACGCTGCGATAGCAAGACCAAAAATTCCTATGATATTACTGAACAGCCACTGTACAATGGCTATGATTATCGCAATGACTATAATCAAACCAAGACATCCTAGTAAATATTGCATTCAATCACCTTCTAGCTTAGTTACCGGTTGAAAACCTTTTGTTTTTAGAAATCTCATCTCGTGTTTAAAAAGTTTTAAAGTTTCCCCTGGATCTATTTTTTCATAAACAATTGTTTCAACTTGTTCTCTATCGAAAAGAGCGGATAAATATACATTCTCTTCTTCTCTACCTGTAGATGGATTAATGAGTGTATCTACACAATGTACGTATATCTCGTTTACAGGGAGCACAGCAAAGCATTCCTTTGCAATCGTGATCGCTCCTCCTGTTACGAAGGAGTACAGCAGTTCATTGTGCCGATTAACACCCATTTTTCGTACAGACACATTTCCAGCTGTTGTCAACGTTTTCGTTTCGGTTGGAATCACAGTTTCTGAATTTGTGTTGAATTCGATGTTAATAATATCGCTATCTGTAATATAGGCCGTTATGAGACCGCCTAATCGCAGGATACTTTGAAAAGGAGCCACTTCTTTCAACGCATCAATTAGTGCTTGACCTTCATGAGCTAGCACACGATTCGCAAGTTGAGTTTTTCTTTCCCTATCACTGGTAAGTTCTCGATCCGCTATTTTGGCGTTTAGAATCTCTTCTTGTAAAATTGCCCTTCGTGCCTCAGTTCTTGAAAAAAGTTTATCAAGAAAGGACGGCTTGAAATTATTTAATTTGGCTATTGCCTGCTGTTCATTTGGTCCAGCAGCATTTTTGGAGAAAGGAGCCCTTTCTGTTGATAATTTGACCCAATTCACCGATTTAACTGGTTCTGTATGAACAGTTGATATTGCATGAAGCAGAAATTCATATTCTTGGACTTCATTTGCACCAGTAAAGGATGTCTGCGGATTTACTTCTTTCAGAAATTGTGCAGAAGAATGCTTCTTTTTTGTTCCGGAACCTAGGCGCTTTTCATAATAAAGACCGGTTCCCGGTAAGGTGGCTCGTATTCTCGAACCAGAAGGGCCGGTTCCTACACGAAAACCTTTCACTCCTGCACTTACACCTATACCGCGTTTACTGACGTTTAATCGCACACCTTTTCCGAGCCGTATACTCTTTCTATAACCCCATCCCACTGAAATCACCTCTTTTTAAATATATGTTTACCGTAGCTATATGAAATGACGGTCTTTTAATATTTTCTGATGTATTTGACTCACTCTTTAAATTAGTGAAATATTACTATGCCGACGATGAAAAATAACACAGTAATTAAACCGTGAAAAATAATTCCTAATTCAAGCTTTTAGCTCCACAAAATTGCCACCATACTACTCTTTATCTTCTGCTGGAATAAAACTTACAACTTCTCAAATTCATCCCCTTTTAGCTGAACTCACGTCTCAGTTTAAACAATTCCATTTCATTTTTTACTGTTTTTTGAAAGGTGAATTCCAATTCGCTTCGAATTTCAGATATCTGTTTTTTGATGACGATTACCTCTTCCTGCATTTTATGAACATCCATTGCAAGGCTTTCCAGTCGGGCGTCCATATCCTCTTGGCGGTCATCTAAAGAGAGAGGGATTTCCTTCAATTCGTTCAATGTTGCAAGCATTCTCGTGTTTACATCCACATTCGACTTGACTTGAATCAACTCGAATTTGACGTCTTTTATTTCTACCAAGATTTGTTTCAATAGCTCTTCACTCATTCCAGTCACCCTTTCGTCTGATCCCCCATCGGTCTCTTCGCGTTTGAAGCGACTTTCTACCGTCTTTCCTTCTATTATATGTCAGTTAATCATTTGCAGCAATACTCTGCCAACTTTGGTAAGCACAACGGAAATTCGGCATTCAACCCCATCTTCATTTCCCAAGAAATACAGCTCCTATGGCGAAAGACTGATTTCCTTATAGATAGGTTGGAAGTATAGTATAATTTACTACCAGTAGCATGAATTACAAACAAGAAGTCGCCCGGTGGCTCCGGGCCTTGCGGAGTGTGCGAGCAATGTCGTATGAACAAAAACTGATGCAAATGAAGAAGCTGTTGAAGAAGGCAGATCCTAAACCAGAAACGCAGCGAAGTAAGCCCCCGGAAAAGAAACTCCCTCCACCGCCCGTTTATGAACAAAATTGGTTGGCGGCCGGCCTGACGAAAGAACCGAATCCTTTTGGCATCGTCTATAAGAAGACGGTCGAATATGGCAGCGACTACCGACATGGCGAAATCGCTTTATCGGGATTGAAGAGCACGATTGACAATTGGGCTGGGTCGGGGGAGATTCATCCGCTTTCCCCGGATTTGTCCAAACCGCTTCTGTTTTTTGATACCGAAACGACCGGGTTAAAAGGGGCAGGGACGCTCATTTTTCTTTTGGGATTCATTGAACAGACCGCGGATTCTTTCCGCCTGACGCAGTATGTCCTGCCAGGACCGGACCATGAAGCGGCATTCCTCTATGCGTCACGGCTTTGGGAAACGGACTCGACGCTCGTGACGTATAATGGAAAGAGTTTCGATATTCCGCAAATGGAGACGCGTTGGACGATGAACCGCCACGTCTTGCCGCCGTTGCTCCAGCACGATCAGATTGACTTGCTGCACGGCTCGCGGCGCATTTGGAAAGAGGAGATGGGGACGTTCCGGCTTCCGGCGATCGAGGAGGAGCAGCTCGGTTTCCGTCGCGACGGGGATATACCTGGCCATATGGCGCCGATTATCTATCAGGATGCTGTCAAACACGGCCGCGCCGACTTATTGATGAAAGTGCTCTTGCATAATGAGTGGGATATCCTATCGCTCGTCGCTTTATACATCCGCTCGACCGACCTGCTATTGAAGGCGGATGTGACCGAATCGGCCGTCACCCATACGAATATCGGGAAATGGTTCGCCGATTTGAAATCTTATGAGCGTAGTGGCCGGCTTTTCGAACAGGTTATCGAAGAGCATGGGGCTGATCATCCAATGACTCACTATCATCTGGGGTTTCATTTGAAACGAAAAGGCGATTTCATGGCTGCGATCGAATCATTTTCCATCGCATCGAGCCGATTGACGGGCCGGCATCGGATTTTGGCTTTGGAGGAATTAGCGAAGCTGCAGGAGCATAAAGTGAAAGAGCTAGAATTGGCGATGGGAAATACGAAATTGGCGTTGCAGTACGTCCAAGAAGACCGTGAACTGTCCAGAAAATTCCGCGAACGTGCGGGAAATGAGTTGCGGAAACGGGAAATACGGCTTGCCAGAAACTATTTCCCGGGGAAGCGCAGGAACCGACAAAATAAGGCTTTGATTCCCGTTCAAATTAAGACAGGGATGGACAAAATATGTTATAATGAGAGCTATGTAACGACAGACGGAAGGGCGTAGTCTTATGGAAATTAAATTGGACTCAAAAACAATTCTTGAAAAAGACTTCAAGACCGGCCTACGCGGCTACAATCAGGAAGAGGTTGATCTTTTCCTCGACGATGTCATTCAAGATTACGAGACATACAAGAAAATGGTCGCGGAATTACGGCTTGAAAATGAGCGGTTGAAAGAGGAATTGGCGACAAACCAGAAGAGAACTGCTGCCGGAACGGGCGGCACAACGAATTTCGACTTGCTGAAACGGATTTCCAATCTAGAGAAGCATGTATTCGGCAGCCGGCTTTCCGAGGATGGGTAATATTGCAAGCAACAAGGTTCGACATATCCATTGAATGTGAATAGAAAGTACTGTATACTGGACAATACCATAGCGAATTTAGGTAATCGCTGCAACGTAAAGTTGTAGAGGAAAGTCCATGCTCACACGGTTCTGAGATGTCCGTAGTGTTCGTGCTCGGCGAAAAAATAAGCCGGGGCACCGCATTGCGCGGTGACGGCGGGGATAAATCCTACGTCCTTCGGGATATGGATGAGGTTTCCTGAAAAGTGCCACAGTGACGTAGCCGGTCCGGAAACGGTCCGGGTGGAACGCGGTAAACCCCACGAGTGAGAAACCCAAATTATGGTAGGGGCACTCTTCGGAAGGAAATGAACGGAAGAAGGGACAGACAGCAGTCTGTAGATAGATGATTACCACCCTAAGTACGAGGCGGAAGCCGTTTGAGTACACGGGAACAAAACATGGCTTATCAAATTTACTATGGTTCTAACATTCAGTTGAACGCTCTCCTATTTTCTTGGGGAGCTTTTCTTATGTAGATGGAATATAATTTGATATAATAATAATCTTGCAGAGCTGATGGGCATCTGCATGGTATACGGGCAAGCGCTCGAACCCGGGCCTTCCAATCTCCCACCGGAACACGCAAGACGGCAACCAGATACACCGGTACCAATACATCTTCTGAATTAGGTTATAGGGAATGGGTGAGTTTCGATGAACTCTAGTAAACAATCCTTTGCTTCCTCTGAAGTCCTGTCTGAATATCCGAAAGAACTTTCGGAAAAAGTTTTCATGACCGTGGATGAAGGGATTATGATCACAGATAAAAATAGACGCATTGTCCACGTCAACCCCGCATTTGAACAAGTGACCGGGTATCGGAGAGACGAAGTGGTCGGTCAGACTCCGCGCATTCTCCAATCGGGTGTACATACTGCCCATTTTTATCAGAATATGATGAATGTCCTAGATAAGGAAGGGCGATGGAACGGGGAAATCTGGAACCGGCGGAAAAACGGTGAGATTTATCCCGAGTGGCTCAGGATCATGGAAGTCCGGGATGACAGTGGGACGGTCACGCATTATTGTGGCATTTTTGTCGATCTTTCCGACCATGAAGTCGCCCTGAAGAATTTAAAAGACGCTTCCATGACGGATACGTTGACGAAGGTGGGCAATCGGCAATCCTTCTATCACCGGATGGAAGTGCTGTTCAATTCGGGTGAAGAACATGACAAGATGTTCGCCATATTGTTCCTCGATTTGGATCGCTTTAAACAGATTAATGATACGCTCGGCCATGCAATCGGCGATGAACTGTTGAAGGAATTCGCCCGAAGGCTCCGGAAATTATTGAAAAACAAGGATATTATCGCTCGGATTGGCGGCGACGAGTTTGTCATCGCGTTGACCGGGCTAAAGCATTCCGGGGAGGCCGCCATTTTCGCGGAACGGATTCTCGAGAAACTGGAAAGGCCGCATCATATCGGTTCCTATGAGCTATTCATTTCCTCTAGTATCGGCATCAGCCTCTATCCGCAGGACGGGAAATCGCTCGATGACCTGTTGAAAAAAGCGGATTTGGCGATGTATGAATCAAAAAGAAGCGGCCGCAACAATTACACTTTTTTCTATGAAGATCTAGTAACCGATGTGACGCGGATGATTGAACTGGAAACACTTCTCGTGGCGGCGATCGAGGAAAGGAAATTCGGTTTGACGTATCAGCCGAAAATCGATATGAAAACGGGCCGCATTGCCGGGATCGAGTCGTTTGTCCATTGTCTCGTCTGCCAGGACGGTCCGGAAGCCATCGATGACTTCACTCCCTTCGCTGAGGAGCTTGGGCTGATGGTGCCGATTACCGATATCGCGCTTGAAAAAGTATGCGAGGATCTTGTGATGATGCAAGTGAAAGGGATTGATCCGGGGCGGGTGGCCCTCAATATTTCCGCTATTTACTTCATGCAGCCGAATTTAATCGAATCATTGACGGGGACAATCCGGCGTTTCGGGCTATCGCCACGTCAATTTGAGTTGGAAATCGCCGAAAGTGTCGTCATGGCGAACGGCGAGCGTTCGATTCAGAAACTGAGTGCTTTGAAAGCGGCCGGGTTTTCTGTGGCCATTGATCATTTCGGGAACGGTTTTTCTTCCTTAAGTCTGTTATCCAGAATATCGGTCGATACTATTAAGATTGATCGGATCTTCATCCAAAACATCTTCGAAGCGGATGAAAACCGGATCATTGTCGATATGATCATTCAAATGGCAAATCGTCTCGGCATTGCAGTGGTGGCGGACGGTGTGGAACATGTCCGGCAGATGAAGCTTCTGCGGTCGATGGGCTGTGCATCAGCCCAAGGCGGCTATGTGAGCGATGCAATTTGCGAATCGGAACTCGGTGAAATCATTGCAATGTTTGACGAAATGGGAACGGAGTGGGAAGTGCGTGAGTGAATATAAATTAGTGGCAACGTCCGCGATGGGGCTGGAATCCATCGTGGCGGATGAAGTGAAGGCGCTCGGATTCGAAACGAGCACCGAAAATGGCAAGATTTATTTCCAAGGAGACGAAACGGCCATCGCGAAGACCAATATGTGGCTTCGGGTGGCAGACCGCGTGCGGATTGTCGTCGGCGAATTCAAAGCGACGACGTTTGATGAACTGTTTGAGCGGACGAAGGCGATTGCCTGGGAACAGTATTTGCCTGTCGATGCAGCTTTTCCGGTTGCCGGGAAATCGGTGAAATCGACGTTATATAGTGTGCCGGATTGCCAAGCAATCGTGAAAAAAGCGATTGTGGAGCGATTGAAATCGGCTTATAAACGGATCGGGTTTTTAGATGAATCCGGCCCTTTATTCAAACTGGAAGTATCCATTTTGAAAGATAAAGTGACGCTTACGATCGACTCGAGCGGGGCGGGACTCCATAAGCGGGGCTATCGGGTTGGCCAAGGGGATGCGCCTTTGAAAGAGACTTTAGCTGCGGCGCTTGTCAAATTGACACGCTGGAATCCCGACCGTCCGTTTGTCGACCCATTTTGCGGGTCGGGCACGATTCCAATCGAGGCGGCGATGATCGGCCAAAATATCGCACCGGGTTATAATCGGGAGTTTTTGAGCGAACAATGGCCGTGGATTCGGAAAAAGACGTGGGATGACGTACGGATGGAAGCGGAGGATTTGGCAAACTATGACCAGCCGTTGTCCATATCTGGATTCGACCACGATCCGCGGATGATCAAAGTCGCTCGTACGAATGCCATTGAAGCGGGATTCCTCGATATCATTCATTTTGAGCAACGCGATGTCCGGGAATTGGCTGTAGAAGGTTTGAACGGCGTCCTTGTGGGCAATCCTCCTTATGGTGAGCGCCTTGGTGAAATCGAGGAGGCGGAAGAAATGGCGCAAGTGCTGGGCGATGTGATGAAAGATTATCCGTCCTGGTCCGTCTATATGCTCTCTTCTTTGGAAAACTTTGAAACGATGTACGGGAAAAAAGCGACGAAAAAGAGAAAATTATTCAATGGCTTCATTCGAACTGATTTGTACCAGTTCTGGGGCCAACGTCAGTCATAAAAGTGTTGGAAGAGGATTGTGCCTCTTCCTTTTGCATGTAATCAGGAAGGAGTTCCCTATGAAAAGAAAACTGCCATTCCCTTTATCGAAAGAAAAGTCATTCTATGATTCATTAAGTGATTGGATCGGTGATACGCTGTATGACGATTTGACCGAAAAAGGGTTTGAATGCCGCGATGAACAGATTTTTATGGCCTTTCAAATCGAGCAGGCCTTGAAAGAAAAGAAAGTGCTCTTCGCGGAAGCGGGGGTCGGGACGGGAAAAACGATCGCTTATCTGTTGCCGGCCATCGTGTATGCCCGGTATACCGGGAAACCGGCGCTCATTTCCTGTGCAGATGAAACGCTGATCGACCAGCTCGTGAAAGAAGACGGCGATATCCGGAAAATCAGTGACGCCTTGGAATTAGATATCGATGTCCGGCTCGCCAAGGCACGGGATCAATACCTATGTCTGAAACGGTTAGAAGAGACGGGGGATACGACCAATGAAGAGTTCATCGAACAGGTTGAGGACTCTTTACCGGATTTCGTCCATGGCAATGTTTCCCTCCAATCGACAGCTGCGTACGGGGAACGTTCTGATTATCCAGAATTGAGCGACGCGCAATGGAAAATGGTGAACTATCATCCGATCCAGCAATGCGAAGCTTGCGATCTGCGCAATAAATGCGGACAGACGCTCCATCGCAATCATTACCGGGAAGCGGTGGAAATCATCATCTGTTCTCATGATTTTTACATGGAACATATTTGGACGAAGGACTCACGCAAACGACAAGGACAATTGCCTTTATTGCCCGAGGTTTCGATGGTTGTTTTTGACGAAGGACATCTCCTCGAATATTCGGCGCAACGTGCATTGACTTATGAAGTGCAAAACAGCACGCTGCTGCATCTGCTAGAGCGCATCATGGTCGACGGTGTCCGGGAAAAGACGCTCGGCCTGATGGAAAATCTCATTGATATCCATGAGCGATTCTTTGAAAAATTGGATGATTCCGTGGAACTCACCGACAATGAGCGGAAAGCGATCGGTAGGTCGGATGAGCTGCTTGCACTCGGCAAAGAGGCGGTCCGGCTCTCCCATGCCATTTTAGAAGAGTTCGTATTTGAGGGTGAGTTATTCATTATCCCGGAATATGATTTGAAGATGGTCGAGGAATATCTCGATCAGTACATCTATTCCATGGATCTGTTCACTTCACAGAACGATGCGGTCGATTGGCTGGAAGACCGGGAAGGGGAGTTGACCCTCATCGTTATGCCAAGGCTGGTAACCGATATTTTGCGAGAAAAACTGTTTTCTTCGAAACTCCCAATCGTGTTCTCTTCGGCGACACTCTCGGTAGGAAAAGACTTTTCGTATTTGGCGGATGGGTTGGGCATTGAGGACTATCTGTCGTTTTCCGTTCAGTCCCCATTCGATTACGATGAAGTGATGAAAGTCGTCTCAACGGATGTGGAGGACCGCGAGAAAGCGGAGAAAGTGTTGGAGTTGTTGGAAGACGGGGAACAGACCTTGATCCTGTTCAAATCCGAACAATCGATGAACCGGTTCCAGGCACAACTTCCGGCTAAATGGGAAGAGCGGGTCGCCTTCGAAGGGGAGCGCGAATTGTCTTCCATGATACGGGATTTCCAGCAGAAACAAGTGTCGTTCCTTTGTTCCTATCATTTATGGGAAGGCTTGGACATCCCGCAAGATGCGCTGACGCGCGTCATTATCCACGACTTGCCGTTTCCGCCATCCGACCCATTATTCGAAGCGCGGCGTAAACACGCAGACGACCCATTCCGGCAAGTTGATTTGCCGTTCATGTTGCTGCGACTGCGACAAGGCGCGGGCCGCTTGATCCGGACTTCGGAGGATTATGGCACCGTCCATTTGTTATTGAATCCGTTGGAACAACAATTGAAACCGGAAATCGAATCAATCTTCCCTGTCCCGATGGTGGCGCAAGCTTGATTCTATCTTTCAAAAAAAGAGACAAAGGAAAGTAAGATTTCCTTTGTCTCTTTTTATTGGTCCCTATGTACTCACTCTTCATCAATCGTCAGCAAAATGGTCAGCATCGTGCCGCCTTCGAGTTGAATCGGTAGATTGAAAGCTTGTTTGAAGCCGTACATCTTCGTTTGCCCCGTCATTACGGTTGGCGGGGAGATGTCGAGTTGCACTCCCTCGTTTTCGAGCGCAGTACATAAGTTACCGGCGACCATATTTCCCAGTTCCCCAGTGAACGACTCCACCATTTCCCCTTCGATTTTCATGCCGAACATCGCCTGGCCGATCAAATCGATCGCTTTTTCAGAAGCATCGATCAAAAGCCTGCCCTTGATGTCGCCGACCAAGCCAATCAAAACGCTCAATTCTTTTTGTACATATGGCTGGACAGTCATGGATGGAGGAAGGACATCCAGTTTGACCGGGATGACGGTCGATAAGGATGAAATCGTCCCATTTAAGATCATCTGTACGTTTTTGGATGTCGTACTCATTTCGGTTCCACCTCTCTGAATAGATTCGCTAGTCCGATTATACCATGAATAAAGAACGAAGTACAAAATGCCGGTAAATATAAGTTTTGAATAATTTGCCCGGCTTTGGGAGGCCAAAAATGGTATGATATGAGAAGCAATTGATGAAGGGATCGAACAGGATATGTCAGAGATAGAAAAATTGATACAGCAAACGGTTTTACTTGGACAATTATTCAAAGAGAACGACGATGAAGAGCGGTTCAACAAGACCGCGCTGTTTGCGGAGAAGTTGCTCCGCCAGGAATATACCATCGGCTTCGCCGGCCATTTTTCTGCCGGGAAGTCGTCGATGATCAATGCGCTCACTGGAGGGGATCTTTTACCATCGAGCCCGATTCCGACTAGCGCCAATATCGTTAAAGTGACGAAGACGGACACTGATTATGCCATTATTCACTACACGGACGGCAAAGCGGTGAAGTATAACGGACACGGATTCCCGAATGCGTTGAAGAAGTTCAGTAAGGATGGAGCCGCGGTGGCGCTCATTGAAATCGGTCATACGGAATCGAATTTGCCGGAGGGCATCACGGTGATGGATACGCCGGGCGTCGACTCGACGGATGATGCCCACCGCCTGTCGACCGAATCGGCCCTTCATTTAGCGGATATCGTCTTTTATACGATGGATTACAACCATGTCCAGTCGGAGTTGAATTTCCGTTTCACAAAGGAACTGATGCGCTATAACGAAAATGTCTATTTGATCATCAATCAGATCGACAAGCATCGGGAGAGCGAATTATCGTTCGAGGCATTCCAGCAGTCCGTTGAGGATTCATTCAAAATGTGGGGAGTTATTCCGAAAGGGATATTCTTTACGTCACTGAAGCGGACAGATTTGCCGGAGAATGACTTTGAACAAGTGAAAGCGATTGTCGAAGGCTCCATGGAGAACTGGAAGGAGCAACTTGCGGCGAATGCGGAACAGACGCTGTTGAAATTAAAAGATGAACATATCCAGTTTTTGAAGGACGAAATGGAAGAACGGAAGAACAACTTCTCGGAAATCGTGTCGGAGGAGGAGTGGTCGCAGCGGGAGGAATTGGCGGAAGAGGCAGCGGACGCCAAGAACATGCTCGGGCGCCTATCGGGTGACGGGTTTGCGATTGCATTCGAGAAAGAACGCGATAGCCTGCTGCAAAGTTCCGCCATCACTCCCTATGAGACGCGCGAATTGTTGAAGGATTATTTGGAGTCGCTATCCCCCCGGTTTAAAGTGGGATTCCTTTTCGGCGCAAAGAAAACGGCCGAGGAGCGGGAACACCGGCAGCAAGCGTTGGCGGATAATATGGCGAAGCTCGTTCATACACAAATCGAAGTCCATCTGAAAACATTGATGAAGAAATCATTGAAGGAAGCGGGAATCTTGACGGACGACCGCTCCCTTGCCATCGATAATCTGGATTTGTCCGTTCCATTCAGCGATATCGAGAAAGAGTTCCAAGTATCGGAGACGATCACGGGTGACGCGATATTGAATTATTCGGATCGCATGAGATCCGCCATCCATCTCGCTTTCCGCCGGATGGTCGAACCGTGGAAAAACGAAATGGCCGCTATCGCTTCCGAAGCGGGAAATGAAAAGACAGGAATGCTGGAACAGAAATCACGCCGGCTCGAAGAGAAATTGTTCGCCATCGACCAAGTGGAAGAGGTCGGGAAACGTCTCGCAACATTGGAGACGAACCTGACAACTCCATCCAAACAAGCCATTGAGCAGAGCGATTCGCTGCTCCGTCAATGGCAAGACAAAGAAGTCATCGAAATGGCCGAATATGAAGAACTTGACGACACGGAACAAGTTGTACCTGATCAGGAAAGTCGTCAGGATGATCGGAAAGCCATCGTGTTGACAGGGGAGGCTTCCGATTCAGGATCGGTGATCGATCATGCGATACATGTTGCCCAGTCGGTCGAACGGATTCCAGGATTCCAAGAGATGTCCCAGTATTTGAAACGAAAAGCGGATCGTTTGGAAGGGCAGGAATTCACCGTTGCCTTGTTCGGTGCCTTCAGTGCCGGAAAATCCTCTTTTTCCAACGCATTGATTGGAGAAAAAGTGCTGCCGGTTTCCCCGAACCCGACAACGGCTGCCATCAACCGCATCAAGCCGGTCGAACCGGGCAAAGCGGACGACACCGCAGATGTTTTATTGAAAACGGAAGAGCGGATGACGGAGGATGTCTGCCGGTCATTCGAAGAAGTGGGAATCCGAGTTGCTACATTGGATGAGGCTTTCTTGAAAGCGGAGGAGGCGCTGACGATCGAGTTGGCGGATGAAAATCTCCACATCCATAAAGCGTTCATCGCGGCGTTTCAGAAGGGCTATCCGGTGTATCGCGATACACTGGGTTCGACGCTCAATGTGGAACGGGAAGAGTTCGTCCGCTTCGTCGCCGAAGAAGACCGCAGCTGCTTTGTCGAGTCGATCGATTTCTATTTCGATTGTGAACTGACACGCAAAGGGATCACGCTTGTCGATACGCCGGGAGCTGATTCGATCAATGCCCGTCATACCGATGTCGCATTCGATTATATCCGCAATGCGGACGCCATTTTGTTCGTTACGTATTACAATCATGCGTTTGCACGGGCAGACCGGGAATTCCTTGTCCAATTGGGCCGGGTGAAAGATGCATTTGAGTTAGATAAGATGTTCTTCATCGTCAATGCAATTGATCTTGCTAGCGATGAGGAAGAAGCGGAAGCTGTCAAGACGTTCGTCGCCGAGGAATTGCATAAGTTCGGCATCCGCAAGCCCCGTGTGCATGGCATTTCGAGCTTGCGTGCACTCGAAGCGAAATTGGATGGGCAAAGCGACCCGCTCATGGGCGCATTCGAGGAGAAATTCCATCATTTCTTAGAGCATGACTTGAAAGGCTTGGCCGTTCAGGCATTGGAAGAAGAGACTGTGAAGACGATCGAGCGTCTTGCCTCCCTCATCACGCGGACCGAGACGAATATGAAACGGAAAGCGGAGCGTCTGACAGAATTGGATCGTCTGGAAGGGGAAATCCGACAGCACTTCTCCTATAATTTTGCGGAAGTGTGGACGAAAGCAGCCCATAATGAGTTGGGCGAATTGATCTACTATATTTTGCAGCGGGTGTTTCTCCGATTCTTCGATTTCTTCAAGGAATCGTACAATCCATCCGTATTTGCAAATTACTCAACGGATCGGGCGTTGAAGCATGCTCTTGCGGAAACGGTGCAGATGGTCGGGTTTGATTTGACCCAGGAGCTGAAAGTGACGAATCTCCGGATGCTGAATTTCATGGTGAAGCAATTGAAAGACAGGCAGCGCCAGGAAAATGCGGTGTTGCTGGAGAAGGACGGATCATTCGCACCGGCGCCATATGAGCCGCAGGATGCCGAGATGCTGTCATTCGACATGCCGTATCCGGATCCGGATGTCTACAACAGTGTCAATAAGCTGTTCAAAAATCCAAAATCGTTCTTCGAAAGAGGCGATCGGGATGTGCTGAAGGAAAAGCTAGAGGAACTGATGAAGCAGGATGCCGCCATCTATCTCGGGAAAGAGAAGGAGAAATTGGAGAAATGGGCGGATGCGTGGATTGACAGTGAGGCGGAAGGACTTCGTCAACATTTATTGAAACAAAGCTTGGATCAGATCGCTTCCGAGCGTACGTTGCTGTCAGCGACGGAAGCGCTCGGCGAATGGCGTGCCATTTACGAAAAACTGCGGTTGGAGGAGTTGGTTTGATTGGCAAAAGTGTTCGTTTCTGTAGATGAGGTGAATTCGGAACAGGCTAAATGGATCGATGCGCGTTTTTCCTTGCAAGATAGTGGGGAAGGCAGGCGGCAATACGGGGAGAGTCATATCTCGGGTGCAGTGTATTGGGACTTGGAGGAGGATCTATCCGATATGTCAAAGAAAGCCGGGCGCCATCCGATGCCGGAGAAAGAGGCGTTGACGGAGCTGTTCAGGAGGAGCGGGCTGAATAGGGATGATCTGATCATTGTCTACGACCAAGGAGGGAGCCCTTTTGCGCCCCGTGCTTGGTGGTTCCTCCACTATGCGGGATTCCAAAACGCGGTCATCGCAATCGAAGGGTTTGAAGAGCTGCGCACGAAAGGGATTCCGGTTGATGACGTGGAGGCGAAACCTGTGCGCACCGATGTGCAGCCGGATTGGAATGAAGAGCTGTATGCCTCACGGGAATTCGTGGAACGGACGGTGGCGAGCCGGACGGATAGCCGATTGGTTGACGCCCGGGCTGCGGAGCGGTATCGGGGTGAAGTCGAGCCGCTCGACCCGGTAGCCGGCCGCATTCCCGGCGCACTGAATTTCGACTGGGAACAGTTGAAGCAAGACGGTCGCTTCCGTGCAGACGATACACTGCGGAACCAATTGGCAGCCATCGTCGATCCTACGGAGGAAGTGACGGTCTACTGCGGCAGCGGTGTAACTGCCGCTCCGCTCTATGCGATGCTTAGACAGGTAGATTATCCAAATGTCCGTCTCTATGTCGGAAGTTACAGCGATTGGATTTCAAAAGAGGATGCGCCCGTCGAGAAGGGATAATCGGAATCTTTGACTTAAGGGATGTGGAGCAGGAATGAAATATGCGTTGCTGGGAGATATCCATTCTTCCAAAGAAGACCTGGATGCCGTGCTGGACGACATCGAAGCAAAAGCGCCCGACGCAATCCGGGTTGGAACAGGCGATTTGTTCGAATGTACAATCAGTAAGAAGGATGTCAAAGGGCAGACTTACACGAAAATGGAGGACGTCATGCTTTTGCCGGATGGGTTTGAGGAGTTGCTGACTTTCCTGTCCGTCCGGGGGAATCAGGAGGAGCGGATCCTCCAGTTGACCGAGACGGCTGACGTCCTTCGTGAAAAGTTGGCAACCATGCCTGAGACATTTTCGCTCAGTGAAGCAGAAATCGTCCATGGCCATCAATGGCAATGGGGCGGGGAACCTTGGTCGCTGATCCGGGCGGATGTCGAGCGAACCCCAGTATTCTACGGCCATAGCCACAAGTCCGGACTGCGACGCAGAGGAGTGGAAACGCCGATCGAGTTCGGGACGCCGTACCCGGTTACTGGGGAAGAAGTCCTCGTAAACGTTGGAGCGGTTGTCGGTGACCGAGAATGGGCGTTGTATGATTTGGCGGATCAGACAGTCACCTTTATGAAAGCATAACGAAAAGACGGAAAAGGTCAATTCATGCCTTTTCCGTCTTTTCGCAACGCCTGCCGCGCGAGAGCGTCAGCCGCTTTATTCTGTTCGTCGGGAATCCATTTGATGAAAAAATAATCGAAGCCTTTTGTAATCTCCAAGATCCGGGCTAAATAAGCTTGGTGTTTCCCATTTTTGACAAACTCCTTTTCCACTGCCTGGACGACGATTTGTGAATCGGACTTCGCCGCGACCATGCCCGTCGTCAACTGGGCCGCCTCTTCCAGGCCCCGCAGCAAGGCTTGGAATTCCGCGGTATGGTTGTCGGTCGGCTCAATCGGTTCGGAAATGCGGATTTGGTGCCCTTCGCCTTTAATATAGACTCCGATGCCGCTTTTTCCGGGATTTCCGGCGCTCGCTCCATCGACGTATAATTCAATCATCTGCTTCACCTCATGATTCGAAGAAAGTTGCAACATCCTCGATTGCGTATTAGAATAGAGGAATCTTGCCTTATGGAGGTTGTTATGGACAAAGTAAGTGTCATGACCGAAATTAATGAAATGCTCGATACCTTTTGCCAAGATTGCTTTGTAAAGAAACAATTGATTAAAGATAACGGAAAGACGCAGGCCCATAAATTTTGCATAACGACATGTACGGTGGGGGAACAATTGCAGTTCCTTGGTTCGGAAATGAATAAAATCACAAAATAAGATCCCGCTGATAAGACTTCAGCGGGACATTTCACGTTCACTCATTATCCATTTTCAAGACATTCGCCGCTTGGGGACCACGGTTCCCCTCAATGATTTCGAAAGAAACGGTTTGCCCTTCGTCGAGCGTTTTAAATCCTTCGGACATAATACCGGTAAAGTGGACAAACACATCTTCTCCGTCATCCGCTTCGATGAAACCATAACCCTTTTCATTACTGAACCATTTGACTTTTCCCTGGTACATGTTACCCCTCCTCAGCGATACGATGTCCTATACAGTATAAAACAATTACACCTCGGCATAATTGCGTCCGGATTTTGAATTGCGAATCGAACAGCAACGGGTTCGATTTGCCAGATTTCCGCGTTCCTTGCAGAAATTCAGGCACTAGACGTCGAGCCCTTAGGTGCCTTCCTGAACTCTCCTCAAAATCTGTAACATTCGCCGGAGGCTTTACTTGATTCAGCTAGGTATAAAACTGAATGAAGCCAACCTATGGCCAATGTCATTCAATTTGCAATAGACATTATTTTGCTGAATCAAGTTAAACTATACAGTATTCGACAGGGTAGGTCAATTGAACATCATTGCATACAACGCAATGTTTTTTTGCACTGAAATCCGTCCTTCGCAACAAATTTTGTAATCCTCAGAATCGACTGCGTAAGCAACAGTCCATGAATGCGATAGAACATTTAAAATGTACATAATCCTCATCCCATTGCATCGCTTTGCACTCGTTCGAATTCCAAGTAGCGGGTTCCTTGAAAAGTCAGCATCCCGATATCACCTTCCGCCAACATGCCATATTCATTTCCCCTCACATTGAATTCCATCCGGTCACCGCTTTGCACTTGAAATGTGACATAATACCATGTGCTAGCGGAGGCATTTCTGTGGCTTCCCGATGTTCTGGATCGTTTCGTCACGACTTCGGCAGGTACCGTCAATTTAGGGGATTGGTTATTTTTGTTCCATTCACCGATCCCTCTACCTAAAATGAATAAAAATCCGATGATGGCAATTGCAAAAATTGCCCCAAAGATAATAGATCCGTTGGATAACATGAAATGATCGAACGCATTGAATCCCATAGAACGCCACTACTCCCTTAAAAACGTGAAAATTGCTTTTCTTTATTTACGCAATTGACCATAAAAAGTTTCAAGGAAACAAGGCTATCCGCGGTGAACCATTGAACACTCCTCATTCAACGAGCATTCCTGCTTTTCGCAACGCCTCTTCCGCATCCCGGATTTGCTCCTCGTTGTCCGCTATTACTGTGTGGAGGTGGATGCCGCCTTCCGCCAGTTTCGAAAGATAAATTGCGTTCGATTCATTGATTTCCTGGATGAATGCTTGCACTTCTTTCCGGTTCGATACCATGATGGAAGCACTCAAATCGCCGTAGACGGGATGTTCGATCTTAACGTCTTTCACGGTGACGCCGTTATCGACGAGGAGATTCAGTTCCTCCTCCGTCTGCTCCGGCCTGTGCCGGCAAACGATCGTCTTTTCGATTTTCTGGGGAGCGGCTTGTGCATGGAGATAGAGATAGCCTTGATTCGTTGCGATGATCGGCTCGTTTCTCGCTTTCAACAGCGTGACATCGCTGACGATCACTTGACGGCTGACGCTTGTCATCTCGCCCAGTTCCCGGCCCGTCATCGGCCGATCCGATTTTCGCAATGTTTCAAGGATCATTTCACGCCGTTCTTCTCCGAGCACTTTACCGTTATCATTCATTTCCATCAACCCCTCTGTTTCTATCCTATGATATATGGGCTAAGCCGCCGGGCCGCTTCGATCAAGCGGGCCGCTAGCAAATCGACGCTTTCCACTGTCGTGTCCCTGCCGAATGAAATTCGAATGAATCCTTTCGCGGTTTGTGGGTCGATTTCCATCGCGACCATCGTTTTGGACGCATGCTGCTGCCCGACTTGGCACGCGCTTCCTGTAGAAATCGCAAATCCGTGGCGGTTGAGCTCCAGCATGATCAGCTGCCCTTCGACATGGTGGACGCCAAGCCCGATGATCTGCGAAAGCTGCCTCTCCTGCCCGGCGGCTTCATATAATGTGAAAAGTTCCTGTGCATCCTTTATTTTATCATAAAACACTTGCCGCATTGAAAGATAGGCTGGGTTTCCGATTTCCTCGTCTACTGCAATTTTCGCCGCGGTGACGAAAGCGGCGATTCCTGGCACATTCACCGTACCACCCCGAAATCCACCTTCATGGACGGCTCCCGGAAAGACGGGGGAATAGCGATGTTTCGGATGGATGTACACCGCGCCGACCCCTTTTGGTCCATATATTTTATGACTGGACACCGTTATCGCATCGACCCATTTCGCCAAAAGCCGCAAGTCCACTTTGCCGAATGATTGGACACAATCACTATGAAATAAAATTCCCCGTCCCGCAATCAACCCGGCAATTTCTTCAATCGGTTGGATGGTCCCAATTTCCGGATTGATATGCTGAACGGATAGTAAAATCGTATCTTCCCGGATCGCCTGTGCCAACTTGTCCAAATCGACAGTTCCGCTCGAGTCAAAGGGGATGGTCGTCACAGAAAAACCTTGCGCTTTCAAATAATCCATTGCCGAATCGACGGAGGGGTGTTCTCCTGCGGACGTTATGATATGTCGGCCGCGATGCTGATGAGCCATGGCCAAAGAAATGAGTGCAAGCAAATTTCCTTCCGTTCCACCACCCGTAAAATAAATTCCATCATCTTCGACCCCGATCAGCTGCGCCAATTCCGTCCTTGCGTAAGCAAGGACGTTTTGCGCTTCTCCTCCAAAGTCATGAAGACTGCTCGTGTTCCCGAAGCAACGTTCCGATAATGTACAGAACACTTGTGAAGCGGCGGGGAGTAAAGGCGTACTCGCCGCATAGTCGAAATAATACATAGTCGATTCCTCCAAGCTATCTAGTAAATTCATCTTGTCATATTCAAGTAATTATGTAAAGATAGGTGTCAAGACAGTGGTCAGGAGGCAGTCAACGACATGACGTATCATTGCATCATCGTAGGGGGCGGCATTGCGGCGCTCCAATTGGCCCATCATTTGAAACGGGACATGGACATTCTGCTATTGATGAAAGGCGAAATCCGGTCTAGCAATACATACCGTGCCCAAGGCGGAATAGCCGCCGCGGTTGGACAGGGGGATTCGCCAGCTCTTCATTACAACGATACGATCCAAGCGGGGCGGGACTTCCACAATTACAAGGAAGTCGCAGACTTGGTAAAGAAAGGTCCAAACCTCATCGCCGCGCTCCAGCAGGAAGGATTGCAATTCGATCAGGGGCCGGATGGACGGTTGGCACTCGGGATGGAAGGGGCTCATAGCCGGAACCGCATTGTCCATAGCGGAGGGGATGCCTCCGGCAAATGTGTGGCCGAGCATCTGATTCGATTGCAGAGACCGGGTCTCACCATCCGGGAAAACCGTTTCGTGTATGAATTGATGATGGATCCGATTACGAACCGGTGCTTTGGGGTCCAAGTGCTCGATGAAGCCGGCCGCATCGAGAACTATTTCGGCCGCCATATCATTTTGGCGACAGGCGGGGTTGGCGGGCTGTATGACCAGACATCGAATGACCCGACCATTACAGGGGATGGCATCGCGCTTGCCTACCGGGCAGGAGCGGATCTCGTCGATATGGAATTCATCCAATTCCATCCGACCTTGCTTGTTGGGGGGGACCGCACGATTGGCCTCGTTTCCGAAGCGGTGCGCGGAGCTGGAGGGCGGTTGATAGATAACACGGGCAGGAAAGTGATGGAAGGAAAGCATCCCCTCGGCGATCTGGCCCCGCGCCATGTCGTCGCACATGAAATATTCAAATTGAAAACCAAAGGAGAAGAAGTCTTCCTCGATATATCGGGTATTACCGATTTCAAGGAGAAATTCCCGACGATTACCGAATTATGTGAAGCAAATGGCATCCTAATCGCAAAAGGCAAGCTCCCCGTCGCCCCGGGTTGCCATTTCCTCATGGGCGGCATCTCTGTCGACGCTGTCGGGAGGACGACAATCCCGGGGCTCTATGCAATTGGGGAGACAGCAGCAACCGGCGTCCACGGGGCCAACCGGTTGGCCAGCAATTCCTTATTGGAAGGCTTGTATTATGGAAGAAAACTCGCTTTATTTTTGAATGAACTGCCGGATGCTCCGATTTTAGCCAAACCGGACAGGCTGTGTTCTACTTACGAAACATCGGATTTTTTACCGGAACCCGACGAGCTCCGTCGGCAGATGATGAAGCATGCGGGCATTATCCGTTTCCGGGAAGGGCTGGAGGAATTGGATCGATGGCTTGGCGAATATAATGCAGACGCCTCATTGGTCGGCAAATCCAAAAAGGACATTCAGACGGTTTTCATGCTGCAAACTGCCAAGCTCATCGCCAAGGGGGCCTTACTCCGCGAAGAAAGCCGAGGAGCGCATATTCGTTCGGACTTCCCGGATGAGTCAAAGCATTTCGGAAAGGTCCACATCGTGCAATCAAAAAAAGGATTCGAAATGAGGGACAGACATTGTGAATACGATCAAATTACGATCCATGCTTGAGCAATTTTATATAGAGGATATTGGCGACCAGGACGTCTCCTCGGATTTTTTATTTCCCGCGGATATGACGGGGCAATTGGAGATCAAAGCGAAGGAGGCTGGCATTTTCTGCGGAATGCAAGTTATCCAGGAAGGGCTCAGGGTCATCGATCCTAGCATCATCGTTAACATGGCCGTGAAGGATGGCGACGCTATTTCAAAAGGGGATTCGGTCGCAATCGCTTCCGGGTCTGTACGCAGCTTGCTGAAGAGTGAACGGGTAATCTTGAACCTGATTCAGCGGATGAGCGCCATTGCGACTGCGACCGATGCAGTCGTCCGCCAGTTGGAAGGGACAGCGGCACGAGTATGCGATACGCGTAAAACAATGCCGGGACTGCGCATGCTCGATAAGTATGCCGTCCGTGTCGGGGGTGGGGTCAATCACCGGTATGGCCTATATGATGCGGTCATGCTGAAGGACAACCATATCGCCTTCGCGAGAGGGTCCATCTCGAAAGCAGTTCAAACCGTGCGCTCCGTACTCGGCCACACGATTAAGATCGAAGTTGAGATTGAGACGCTGGATCAATTGAAAGAGGCGATCAATGCAAAAGCGGATATTATTATGTTTGATAATTGCACGCCGGAAACGATCAAGGAATGGATCGAGCTCGTACCGGATTCCATCGTCACTGAGGCCTCCGGCAATATAACAGGGGACAATATCCGCTCCTACGCGGAAGCCGGCATCGACATGATCTCACTTGGGTATTTGACGCATTCAGTGAAGGCGCTGGATTTGAGCGCAAATGTATCATTCATTACAGATTAATGGAGGAATCGGAATGTCGATTTTACAATACTTCGAAGAGAAAAAGAGCGGGACGCTGCCGGAGATATACCGGGAGATGAACCAATCGCAAATGGAAGAACGGATTCGGGAAATCAAGCAGATTCTCGGGGACAAGCTGTTCATTCCCGGGCATCATTATCAGAAGGATGAAGTGATTCAATTCGCGGATGCGACGGGGGATTCACTTCAACTGGCACAGCTTTGCGCAGCAAATGGCAAAGCGGAGCATATCGTCTTCTGCGGTGTCCATTTCATGGCGGAAACGGCGGATATCTTGACGGATGACGGGCAGTACGTCTATTTGCCGGATATGCGGGCGGGCTGTTCGATGGCGGATATGGCGGACATCTATCAGACGGACCGGGCGTGGGATGCGTTGACCGAGTTGTTCGATCTGACGATTGTGCCGTTGACGTATGTGAATTCAACGGCTGCTATTAAAGCGTTTGTCGGGCGTAATGGAGGAGCGACCGTGACGTCTTCGAACGCGCATGCGATGGTTGAGTGGGCGTTTACGCAGAAAGAACGGATTTTATTCTTGCCGGATCAGCATTTGGGCCGGAATACGGCGTTCGATCTCGGCATCCCGCTGGAGCAGATGGCAGTCTGGGATCCAATCCAGAACCGGCTCGAATACGAAGGGAGTTTGGAAGACGTCAAAGTGATTCTCTGGAAAGGGCATTGCTCGGTGCATGAGAATTTCACCGTGCAAAATATTATCCATGTCCGCGAAGAGTATCCTGATATGCGCGTCATCGTCCATCCCGAATGCACGCGCGAGGTCGTTGAACTGTCGGACGACAATGGGTCGACAAAATATATCATCGATGCGATCGAAAACGCGGAACCGGGCAGCCAGTGGGCGATCGGGACGGAGATGAACCTCGTCAACCGGTTAATTCAGAATCATCCTGATAAAAAGATCATTTCACTCAATCCGAGCATGTGCCCGTGTTTGACGATGAACCGCATCGACCTGCCACATCTGCTTTGGAGCTTGGAAAGTATTGTGGCGGGAGAACCGGTCAATCGCATTACTGTTGACAAAGATACGGCGGATGCTGCTATCGCCGCATTGGATCGCATGCTGGCGAGAGCTTGATAGACGTGGATTCAGCTTAGCATTGGCGGGCTGTTTTCCTCGATTTCATTCAATCATGCACTACTTTTATCATTTGCGGGGTATACCAATAATGATAAGTATGTATTGGATTTGAAGATCGAGGAGGAATGACCATGGAGTGGAAAGGAAGAAGAGGCAGTTCGAATGTGGAGGATCGGCGAGGCCGCGGCGGGGGAATGATGATTGGCGGCGGACTCGGCGGCATCGTGCTGGTGTTCCTCGTCATGTTCCTAGGCGGCGATCCGGGGGAGCTGCTTGGGAATATGGGAGGTTCCAACGGGACGGAAAGTCAAATCGCCTACCAAGAGACCGAACAGGAAAGAGAGCTGGCTGATTTCGTTTCGGTCGTCCTCGCGGATACCGAAGACGTTTGGACTTCCATTTTCGAAGAGAAAGGACTTGTTTATAAGGAACCGACACTGGTCCTTTACACGGACAGTGTGCAATCCGCCTGCGGAACCGCTGCAGCCGCGGTAGGTCCTTTCTACTGTCCTGGCGACCAAAAGCTCTATATTGACCTCAGTTTCTATAATGAACTGCAAAACCAATTCCAAGCACCCGGCGATTTTGCCATGGCTTATGTCATCGCCCATGAAGTCGGACACCATGTCCAGACTTTGCTCGGCATTTCGGATGAAATCATGCCGTTGCGTAACCAGATGAGCGAAACGGAGTTCAATAAATACCTCGTCCGCTTCGAGTTGCAGGCCGACTATCTCGCGGGCGTCTGGGCGCATCACGCACAAGGCTTGGGGTATCTGGAAGAAGGAGACTTGGAAGAAGCATTGACCGCCGCCAGTGCGGTGGGTGATGATACCATCCAACGACGGGCGCGAGGCCATGTCGTGCCAGACAGTTTCACGCACGGCTCGTCTGAGCAGAGACGAAGCTGGTTCTATAAAGGGTTCCAGGCAGGCAATTTGGAAGAAGGCAATACATTCAAGTCTGCTTTGCCGCAATAACATTCAGGGATAGCCATTCCAATCGAGGATGGCTTTTTCTATTACTATATCCACATAAAATGGGCATGAAGCTTTATATTCTACTAAATATTTACATAGTTATTCGAACGAAACCGATATTTGCCATATATATTTAACAATTCTGCTTCATTTGTCCTAATTTTCTCTTAAAATCTCTTTGTTTCTGACGAAATAAAGAGTATTATAGGAACTGAGACAATCTCCAATAGAGCCATTTTCTTCAAAGACAGGGGTAGAGCGATGCGAAAGACATTAACGGTGCAACTTGGAACTATTATTGTAGGTATAATGATTGCCATGTTGGCCATCACATCATTTTCCACATACAAAACAGCATATGACAAATTATATGACGCGGCCGGTGTGGAAGCATACGGTTGTGCAAATATTACGACAGGTTTGATTCGTCCCGACGACGTTGAAAAGATGCTGGCTGGGGATCAGGGTACGAGGGAAGCGGTCGGCAACCAATTGAACTGGACGATCAACCACAAAGAGATATTCGAAACCCAATACATCCTGGATCTTGACGGAACCATCCTGGCATTGGATGATAACTTGCGCGACAAAGGTTTCAAGCCGGGTGATTCGATCCATATGGATGAGAAAGCGATCGATATGTTGCTTTCCATGAAGCACCCGACCTATTCGGAACTCTATGAGGCGGGCGGGATGCAGCGGCTTTCAGGTTATGCTCCGATTTTCAAGGATCACGATCCGAATAAAGAAATCATTGCGATCAGCGTCATCGATTTTGATGGCTCCATCGTAGGGGAGCGGACATGGGATGTCGTCCGAAACGGTATTTTGATCAGCTTGATTCCCATGTTGATCGCCTCCGTGATTACGTTGTACTTGATTCGCAGAAAAACGAAACCGATCTCTTCTTTGATTGCCCACGCGAAGGAAATCGCAAATGGCAATCTGGCGATAGAAGATACGGTCGTCAATGGGCATGACGAAGTTGGTGATCTTGGACGGACGTTGAACACCATGACGGCCAATTTACGGGAAATGATCGGAACGATGCAGTCGACATCCATCCAGTTAAGTCAAAATTCCCATGAAACGGCAGCCACTTTGAATGAAATGCAGGCAGCGGTCCAGCAAGTGGCCCAGAACATGGTACACACGGTAGAATCCATTTCTAATGGGACATCCAATGCGGAAAACGCATCGTCTATCCTGCACTCATTAGCAGAAGGACTGCAAGATTCACGGGAAAAAGCAGATGTCACTGTCCAGAATTCGAGAAACACGATGGAGATTTCACAAGAAGGGCAGCGTCGGGCCAATGAAATCCGGGAGGACATGGAAAAGATCCGCAACTCATCCAATGAGGCAAGCGTGACTGTGCAAAACCTGATCGACTCGACGAAAAAGATCCAAGATATTACAGGCTCCATCTCCGCCATCGCCGCACAGACGAACTTGCTGGCGCTCAATGCGTCCATTGAGGCAGCCCGTGCCGGTGAACACGGGAAAGGGTTTGCTGTCGTAGCTGACGAAGTGCGGAAACTGGCAGAGCAATCGAACGAAGAAGTGTTGGAAGTGGAAAAGCTTGTCCAGGAGATTACGACGAGCATCCGCGACGTCGTTCATTCGACAACAGAAAGCACGAAATTGATCGAGACAGGAACAGAGACCGTCCGTTTGACGGCGGAATCGCTCAGCGAAATTTCAAGAGCGGTTGCGGAAACGGTGGAAGAGATCACGATGATTTCAGAGATGACGACGGCGGAGGCCGAAAGTTCCAAGCGGGTCGTCGAGCTGATCAATCAGTTGACGCAATCGATCCGGTTGATCGAAGACGCTTCTAATAATATCTCGGCCGCGACGGAACAGACTTCCGCTTCCATCGATGAAGTGGCGAGCCGTTCAAACGAAATGAGCCATATGTCGCAAGAGCTCGAGAAAATTGTTGGCCAATTTCATATTTAATCAATAACGCCTCGACGTTATTGCGTCCGGATTTTAAATCGAGCTTGCTCGATTAACTCCTCTTAAAATCTGTGACATCCGCCGGCCAACAAAAACGCCACGTCCTGTGGCATTGTCGGCACTAGCACATCCTGTGCGTCGGAGGCAATGGGCCAACAGGAAGTTGGTCACTCAGACGTGGACAATCGAACAGCGAAGGGTTCGATTTGCCGTATTTCTGCGATCTTTGCAGAAATTAAGGCACCTTTCAGGATGCGGCGATTTTAGTCTGAGTTCCCCTATTCAGCGGGCATTTGAACACTCACTGGACAGGAAATAAGACCTCATCCATTTCGCCAAACTGTGAAGGTGGAAGTTTTGCTGAACTAAGATAATGAGACCCGCAAAAGTGATGCTGCTTTTGCGGGTTTTATTCAAAAGGAAGTATGGTAAAGATAAATGATGTGCGATATCAGAATACGGAAGAAATGCAAATGGTATACTGAAAACAAATACATCAGTTTGAGGAGCATGCGTCATGCTAAAGGATTTGTTTATCGGATTATCGCAAAATCAGTTTCTCAATAATGCGGCGAAACGATATGGTTTGAAGCTTGGTGCGCAAAGCGTCGTAGCCGGGACGAATATACCGGAAACGATTCAAAGCATTAAAGAATTGAACGCGCATGGCATCTCGTGTACGGTTGATAATCTCGGGGAATTTGTGAATCAGAAGGACGAAGCGACCGCTGCTAAGGAACAGATTCTGGAAGTTATTGAAGCAATCCATCAACATGAAGTGGATGCCCATATTTCATTGAAACCGACACAGCTTGGCTTGGATATCGACTATCATTTCTGTCTGGCTAATTTGCGGGAAATCGTGGAGAGGGCGGACGGTTATTCTATTTTCGTCAATATCGATATGGAGGATCATAGTCACTTGCAGCCTTCGTTTGATATTATGGAAGAGTTGTCCAAGGAGCATTCCAATATCGGGACCGTCATTCAGGCGTATTTTTATCGTGCCGAGGAGGATATCCAAAAATATAAGGACTATCGTCTTCGCATCGTCAAGGGGGCGTACAAAGAGCCTACGGAATATGCTTATCAGGACAAGAAGGACATTGATGCTAATTTCATCAAGTTGATCGAATATCATTTATTGAACGGGAAATTCACCTCTGTTGCGACGCATGACCATCATATTATCAACCATGTCAAACGGTTTGTGAAAGAACATGACATTCCGTTTGATCAATTCGAATTCCAAATGCTCTATGGCTTCCGCCGCGAAATGCAATTGGAACTCGCAAAGGAAGGCTATAATTTCTGTACGTACGTTCCATTCGGCAGCGATTGGTACGGCTATTTCATGCGACGTCTCGCCGAAAGGCCGCAAAACTTGAATTTGGTTGTCAAACAAGTGTTTACGAAGAAAACAAATACGATGATCGGGTTGGCGGCCGGTGCCTTTTTGCTCGGACGTTTGACGAAACGAAAATGACTGCTGAAAGCATGCCTTATCTGGATGGGCATGCTTTTTGAATTTGTTGGCTTAATACGAGCTCGAAAGGTAGCACGATCCCTTCCCAAGCAAGCAGATTGTGATTTACTTCTTCTTCACCTATAATGATAGATGGTTTTCATTTGAGATAAATATATACATATAAAGGAGTCAGATTATAATGAATGTATTAGTCGTCAAGGCAAATAACCGGCCTGCCGAACAAGCCGTAACAAGTAAAATGTACGATGTATTCATGGAAGAAGTATCAAAAAGCGATCAGCTTGCCATTGAAACTTTCGACGTGTTCGAAGAAGATATGCCGTATTTCGGGCAGGATTTTCTTTCCGCGATGGGGAAACAATCGAAAGGTCTGGAGCTGACGGAAATTGAGCGGCGGATTCTGGCGGCTTCCACAAAAGCATTGGATGCTTTCATGAAGGCCGATACCGTCGTCTTTGTATTCCCTCTATGGAATAAAACCATCCCGGCACCGCTTCAAACATTCATCGATTATATCTACCGCGCAGGCGTGACGTTCCGCTACACGGAAGAAGGCCCGATCGGCTTGGTTCCAGAAAAGAAAGTGATCATCCTTAACGCACGCGGGGATGTTTATTCTGCTCCTCATCTGCGCGCTATGGAAATGAGCGTCAGCTATATCCGAATGATCATGGAATTCTTCGGCGTCCAGGATTTCGAAGAAGTCATCATTGAAGGCCATAACAAATACCGTGACCGTGCTGCCGAAATCATCGAAGAAGGCATGGAGAAAACAAAAGAAATGGCTGCCCGTCTTGCAGAAGGGAAAGTCCACGCATAATAACAGAGCACCTCGGTTCCGGGGTGCTTTTCTATTGTCTGAAACGCTGAAATGATTTCCAGTCTTTCCAATTCTCCTGATGACGGATAAATCAAAATGTTATATACTGTATGAAAACAAAGGGGGTAGGGAAATGAATGTACCATTAACATTGCCACAATTTCTCGATCGGGCGGTCATCTTATTCGGTGAAAAAGAGGCCATTCACTGTGAAGGCCGCAGTTTTACGTATAATGAATTGAATGGCCGGGTCAACCAACTGTCCCGGGGACTACAGGATTTAGGCATTCGAAAAGGGGATCATGTCGCCTATTTAGCAGGGAATTCGGTCGAGATGTTGGAAGGTTTCTATGGAGTTTATCAGGTGGGCGCGGTCATGGTTCCATTGAATACTCGTCTAAAGCCGGAAGATTATGTATTCATCTTAAACCATAGCGAATCGAAGGTACTGTTAGTCGACCAAGATCTTTATGAATTGATTGAACCGATCAAAGACCAACTGACTACAGTCCGCCAAATCATCGTCCACTACAAAGAGCCGCAGACAAAAGAAATCGATTACGATAATTGGCTTGCGTCGTTTTCCAGCGCAGCATTCGATCGTACGGAAATCGATGAAAATGACGTTTGCAGCTTATTGTATACGAGCGGAACGACGGGCAATCCAAAAGGGGTCATGCTGACACACCGGAATAATTATCTCCACGCGTTGAGCACGATGCACCATCTCCGTGTTCGGGATGAGGATGTCCTTCTGCATGTGTTGCCGATGTTCCACGTCAACGGCTGGGGGTCGCCGTTCTATTACACGGCAAATGGTGCGTCGCAAATTTGTGCAAGGAAGCATACGCCAGAGTCGATCATCAAAGCAATCCAAGAGCATAAAGTGTCGATTCTACATATGGCACCGACAGTTCTGAACTCAATTCTTCAATACCATGATCAGCATAAACCGGTTATCGACCATGACGTTCGGGTCATCATCGCCGGCTCGGCTCCGCCGCCAGCGTTCATTACCCGGGTCGAGGAAGAGCTTGGCTGGGAATTCATCCAAGTGTACGGCATGACGGAATCCTCCCCGCTTAGCTTGGTATCGACTATCCGCTCCCATTTGGATCATCTGTCCGATGGAGAAAAGATCCAATTGAAGGCAAAAGCCGGCTACCCGATGATCGGGTCGGACGTGCGGATCGTGGATGAGATGGGGAATGAAGTGCCCCATGACGGAGAGACGGCAGGGGAAGTCGCTGTTCGCAGCCATGGGGTCATGAAAGGCTATTGGAAAAATGAAGCCGCGACGGAGGAAGTGCTGCAAAATGGCTATCTGTTGACAGGCGATATGGGGACGATCGACCAATATGGCTATATCAATATAGTAGACCGGAAAAAAGATGTCATCATCAGCGGAGGGGAAAATATCTCTTCTATTGAAGTGGAAGGCGTTCTTTACGGGCATCCGGCTATCCTCGAAGCGGCCGTCATCGCGGTGCCGCATGAGAAATGGGGGGAGACGCCGCATGCGTTTGTCGTATTGCGTGAGAACATGACAGCGACGGAACAGGAGATCATTGACTTTTCCAGGTCTAAACTAGCCCATTTCAAAGCGGTCACGGGTATCACCTTTGTTGATGAACTCCCGAAAACGGCATCCGGAAAAATCCAGAAAGTCCAAATCCGCGACGCATATTGGGAATCGATCGGCAAAGAAGGCCGGAAAGTGAATTAAAGCAAAACAAAAGAGCATGCTCTGTGTAAGTAAAAGTTTTACACAGAACATGCTTTTCTATTTCTCTTTTTTCATCATTACAACGAGGGAAAGGATGAAAAAGAGGATCGTGATTCCAACTAGATAGAAAATACTGAACCATTTCGATGCAGGACTGCCATTGATCTCATAAAAAATACCCATATTGAACTGGAAAGACTCTTTCATCCCTGGCGGCGCATTTAAAAAAGCCTCCGCGAGCGAAGTTTCCATCAACACTTGCCGAAATAATGCGACCGAATGAGAGGCGGGAAACCAAGTAACAACCGGATGCAAATAATCAGGTAAACTTCCGATCGGTATATAGATTCCAGCTAAAAAACCGATAAATGTCCCGATTAGCATACTTGCTGCAGCAAAGGCATTCGATGTCCTGAAAAAAGAGACGAGCAGTAAAATCATTGATCCGCTTGCGACAACGGATAATACAATGATGCCTCCTAATTGGATCGTTTTCTGTATTGATAAGAGAGCGCCAGTTGAAAATAGGAGATACACATCAACCACAATCAGTGTAAATGAGCACATGAGAGCACCTACAAAAAGCGCGCTTGCTATATATCCGACAACAATCCCGGTTCGAGATATGGGGGATGAAAAGAAGTCCCTATCTACCTTAGTCGCTCTGTCATTTACGAGAGTGCCAAATGCTCCAAGTGTTGTTGTGACAGATGTGACAGCAAGAATACCTGCTATAAACCACGCATTCAACAGATTCTTTTTCGATGGAAAGTCGAGTAAGTTATCGGACGTCATGTCCGCCAAAAAGAGCACATATAAAGCGATAAGAATGAAGACGGATAGCATCGAGAAGAAAACAGTCGTCTTATCCCGGAAGTAGAGCATGATATTACGTTTAGCGAACGCGTACATCATCGTTCCCATCCTTTCCGTTAATAGCGATGAAAACATCATCCAAGCTGGATTTCCTTACTTCAAATGATGAAATGTAGGAAGAAAATTTTGATAGGATGGGAATTGCATCGGTCGTTTCATTTAGATGAATATGGAAATAGGATTTATCCTCTCTAACAGCAATCCCTTCCGCAGCGAGTTGTTGGCGCAATTCCATTTCCTTCTCCGTCGTTATCGACAATTGGTGTGAAGAATAGCTGTTTTTCAATTGTTCTGGCGTACCTTTTGCGATAATGCATCCTTCTTTCATGACAACAACATAATCTGAATTGGCTGCGTCTTCGATATAATGCGTAGTTAAAAAGATGGTCATCCGAGTTTCTTTTTGAAGCCGCAATATCATTTTCCAAATACTCTTCCGGCTTTGAGGATCAAGACCCGTAGTCGGTTCATCCAATATCAAAATAGTCGGTTGGTGGATTAACGCCCGCGCAATATCTGCCCGTCGTTTCTGCCCCCCTGATAATTTGCCGTAGCGCTGATTCAAAAAAGAAGTGCAATCGACAATTTTCACGACTCTATGGATGGCCTCTTTACGTTCCTCTTTGGACATTCCATAAAAAGATCCCCGTAAGTCCAAGTTTTCTTTGACAGTCAGTAGAGGATCCAGCACACTTTCTTGAAAGACCACGCCAATTTCCTTTCGAATGAAGTGATCCTGTTTTCCGATCGCATAGCCGTTCACTTTCACTTCACCGCCATTCTGTTTCAACAATGTCAGCAAAATTGAAATGGTTGTCGATTTTCCAGCGCCATTTGTTCCTAGAAATGAAAAGAGGGACCCTTCTTCTACGAAGAAGCTAATATCTTTTACTGCTTGTACGTTTCCGAATGATTTTGACAATCGATTCACTTCAATTATTTTATTCATCCGTCATCCTCCGTTTCTTTTTTGCAATCACAGAATTGATTTCCTGTGCGCTTAACAGATTTCCAATATAGGCTACGACCATTACGCCAATATACGTTAAGAAACCGGAAAGGCAGACAAAAAGGGCATTACGCCAGACGAGAGGAAATAATTGAAAAAAGATTCCAGCAATCAGCAGTACGAAAATGACAATACCGAGTTCCAGTAATCTTGAAATAATGGGATGATTAATTGGAAACTGTTTCTTGGCAAACATTAAAATTGTGATGGTGAGCGAAATTAGTAAAATATTCAATCCCATTTGGTTATCTAAAGTAGGGAAAATGGATAAATAACTAAAAAATAGATAAAATGCAAAACTGATTGTAAAGGCAATACAACTGATCATGACAAAACGGATAAACCCACTCATATCCTCATAACACCTCACTTTAGAAATTTCTCTTTAAACGATTTTGCATAATGCCGATTGACAATCACTTTTTCACCATTTGTCAAAGTTGCTTCAAACCTTCCATTAAATAAGGCTCGGACGTGGTCTACATACATCGTATTAACGATCAAGTTTTTACTGATGCGGATGAAATGTGTGCTTTCCAGAAGCTTTTCCAGCTCATATAATTTCTTATTGCTTTCGTAAACATGGTTCTCGTCGTAGATAAATGTCTTACTATCAACTGATTCGATATAATACAAATCATCTGCGATAAGAGAATAGGTAGTTTCCTCTTTCAAGCCGATCAACGGAATATAATTCTGTTTGATCTGCTCAATCAAATTGGAAAGCCTGCTATCAATCCGGGGACACTGGATCGTAATTTGAATATCCTCATATTCTTCGGATTCATCAATCTGTAAACGAATGGTCTTCACACCCTTTCTGAATAGATTTGCATGTGAAAATCGTATCATCTGTCTTAATCTGTCACAATGCTTCTCGGGTGACCTGCATTATTCTTCGGCTAAGTTGCATTCAAGGAGGTCGTCCCCTTTCAAAAACTGCCCCGAATCGGCTATGATAGAACTATGGAGTCATGAGAAATGGAAGTGAAGGTATGAGTCAATTGATCATAGAGAACCTGACGAAGACGGTCGGGGAGAAAACGTTGTTCCAACAAATTGCGTTCACAATCGTGAGCGGGGAAAAGGTCGGCTTGATCGGCGTTAACGGGACGGGGAAATCGACGCTGTTGTCGATCATCGCAGGGGAAGAAGAGGCTGACTCGATATCGAGGGACCATCCGAACCAATATCGGATTGCCTACTTGCCGCAGGAACCGGAAGTAGATCCCACGTTGACCGTGATGGAAACGGTTTTTATGAGTGATGCTCCGATCATCCGGCTGAACTTGGATTATGAGCACGCGTTGCAGGCGTTGACCGAAACTCCCGAATCGGCGGCTAATCAAGAGCGGTTCGCGAAACTTCAAAATGAAATGGATGCTCAGGACGCTTGGGATTTGAATGCCAAGGCAAGAACGATCTTGACGAAGCTTGGCATCGATACCTTTGATAAGAAAATGGGGGAGCTTTCGGGAGGTCAGCAGAAGCGGGTTTCCTTGGCGAAAGTGCTGATTGAACCGGCAGATCTTCTGCTATTGGACGAACCGACGAACCATTTGGACGTCCATTCGATCACGTGGTTGGAGGATCATTTGAAAAATGAGCAGGGCGCCGTCCTGTTCGTGACCCATGATCGCTACTTCCTGGATGCGATTGCCACTCATATTTACGAACTCGCAAATCGGACTTTGTATTCCCACACAGGGAACTACGGTGATTATATTGAATCGAAGGCGCTGCGTGAAGAGATGGCGGCCGCGACGGAGGATAAAATGCGCAACCGGTACCGCTCGGAATTGAAATGGATCCGACGGGGTGCCAAAGCGCGTTCCACGAAACAGAAGGCGCGGATTGGCCGATTTGAAGAGCTGGAGGAGAAATTGAAAAAAGGCGAGCAGAAGGGCGAGATGGATGTCGCTTTAAAAACATCCCGACTTGGACGGAAAGTGGTGGAAGCGGTCAACGTATCAAAAGCTTTCCGCGGCAAATCAGTGATCGACGATTTCTCATTCCTCCTTCAATCGGGGGACCGCATCGCTGTCGTCGGGCCGAACGGAGCAGGCAAGTCGACATTGCTCAATCTGATTTCGAGTGAAATTGAGCCGGATAGCGGGTTGATCGAAAAAGGTTCGACTGTCAAAATTGCGCATTTCCGTCAACATATCCCCGTAATGGAGGAGTCGAAACGGATTATCGAATACATCCGCGACACCTCGAATGATATCGAAGATGCGGATGGCGTCCGGATTTCCGCTTCGCAAATGCTGGAACGTTTTTTATTCCCAGCCTCCACCCACGGGACACCGATTGGGAAATTATCCGGCGGAGAGCGGAAAAGGCTTTATTTGCTGAAACTTCTAATGGAGCAGCCGAATGTGTTGTTGCTGGACGAGCCGACGAACGACCTTGATTTGGAAACATTATCTGTCCTGGAATCCTTCATCGATACGTTCCCGGGTGTCGTCATTACCATTTCACATGACCGGTTTTTCCTCGACCGGACATCGACAAAGCTATGGGTGCTCGATGGCACCGGGAAAATCGAAACGTACTTCGGTCTATATTCCGATTATTTGGAGATGGCCGCAAGCGTGCCTACACGCGAGCCGGCGCCCGTCAAACAGCCGGCACAACCCGTCGTGAAAGAAACGAAGAAAAAGATGACGTACAATGAAAAGAGGGAATGGGAAACGATCGAGGCCGATATCGAAAAAGTGGAGGAGCAGATTGCCGCGACCGAAGAGGAAATGGCGGCGGCTGGTTCCGATTACGATAAACTGCGGGAGATGACCGCAGCCCTCGACGAGTTGAACCGAACCTATGAAACATTGATCGAACGTTGGTCTTATTTACAAGAAATCGCTGATTCAGTTTAATTCAGCAAAATTACTTGTATAAAAAGGTAGAAATCTTGGTCCTGTGAAGTACTCTAATAAGTAGGAGTTCATACTCCTGCTGAATTAAAAAGCCTACGGCGGATGTCACGGATTTTGAGAGGAGTCAATTGCGCATAGTTACAGCGAATAGTGCCTTAATTTCTGCAAAGAACGCAGAAACTAAGGCAAATCGAACCCTTCGCTGTTCGATTCGCAATTACGCCGAGGAGTAATTGATTAAGAGGAGGCAGTCAAAATTGAAAATTAAAACGATCGAACCGACACCGAGCCCTAACTCCATGAAGATCGTGCTCGATACGGAATTGCCGCAAGGCGTGGCCCATAATTATAAAAAGAGCGATGCTGAAACAGCGCCGTCCCCAATAGCGGAATTGCTTGGCATTCACGGTATCAAAGGGATCTATCATGTCATGGACTTCATGGCGGTAGAACGAATTGCCAATGTCGCCTGGGAAACGATCCTGGCGGAAGTGCAAGCTGTGCTGAACGATGAACTAGCGGATCAGGCGGAAGCGCAGGAAGCTGTCGACGAGACATACGGGGAAGTCTATGTCCATGTTCAGACGTATAAAGAGATTCCGCTTCAGGTGAAAGTGTTTGATAGCCATTCCGAAGAGCGTTTCGGACTGAGCGAACGCTTTCTGAAAGCGATGGAGCAGGTTCATTCTTCCGAAACGGAAAACTATATTTTATTGCGCAAATGGGCGGATTACGGCATTCGCTATGGGGAGATGGAGGAAATCGGGCAACTCGTCATCCAGGAGATCGAGGCGGCCTATCCGGATGATCGGCTTGAAGAAATCATCCGCAATGTGCAAGAAGGCCATGAGCGGACAAGCCACCGGGGCCGAAAGGTATCTTTGGATGAATTCGATGTTCCGGAATGGGAGACGCGCTTCCAATTGCTCGATCAGATGCCGGATCCGGACCTTGATGATCTGCCGCTTCTCGAAAAAGCATTGCAGGACGATAAGATGTCCATCCGCCGCCTAGCCACCGTCTACTTGGGAATGATCGAGGATGAGGCTGTCATTCCATTTATCGAACGAGCCTTGCACGACAAAAGCTGGGCAGTTCGCCGAACAGCGGGTGACTGTATGAGCGACCTCGGCTTTCCGGGTTTCGAATCGGCCGCGATGGAAGCTTTGCAAGATAAGAACAAATTAGTCCGTTGGCGGGCTGCGATGTATCTGTATGAAACCGGAACGGAGCGGGCGCTGCCTGCTTTAAAACAAGCGGAAAACGATCCGGAGTTTGAAGTGAAACTGCAAGTCCGTATGGCGATTGCCCGTATTGAAGAAGGGGAAGAGGCAAAAGGTTCGGTATGGAAGCAGATGACGGAAGCAAGGGCCGCGACACCAAACGAATAATTAGTCAAGAAAGGGGTTTATGGATTATGAGAGCTTATGAAGAGTACATGCGCAATGTGTATAAACCGATGCGAGAAGAAATGGTAGGGATGGGCTTCACGGAATTGACGACTGCCGAAGAAGTGGAGGGTATCATGGAAACGGTGGAAGGGACCGCATTGATCGTCATCAACTCGGTCTGTGGCTGCGCGGCGGGCTTGGCTCGCCCTGCCGTCCGCGAGGCATTGGAAGAAGCGGAACATCGACCGGACCAACTATTCACGGTGTTTGCAGGCCAGGACAAGGAAGCGACGGAGAAGATGCGGGAATATTTTCCCGAAGTGCCTCCAAGTTCGCCATCCATCGCTCTTTGGAAAGATGGCGCATTGGCGTACTTCATCCCGAGGGAGCAGATTGAGAATTTCCAGATGGAGCAGATCAAAGACCATCTGGCAGACGTCCTCGTTCAAGTGTGCAAGTGAGCACCATCATTACGACGGGAGGGCGGCCGGATGAGGTTTCGCTTGAATTGGCCTTGGCTGCCTCCCAAGCGCTCGGCTATCCTTTTGTCGAGCGCCGGAAAGCATCCGTCGCGGGGCTTCAACAACGATACGGCTCCCATGTCCTCGTCGCAGGAAAAGGAAGGTTCGAACTATTTCGGATCGGCATGGACAAGCCGTTTTTCTTCCATCCGAATACAGCCGTTTTCCGCCTGAAACGCTTGGCAAGAGGAGAAAGAGACCCGATGATCGAAGCAGCCGGATTGAAGGCGGGCGATTCATTCCTCGATTGCACCCTCGGGTTGGCTTCGGATAGCATCGTGGCCTCCTACATCACAGGGGAGACAGGACAGGTGACGGGTATTGAGGCGGATCGGGATGTTGCCTACTTGACGGAGAGAGGATTGCGGGCATTTCCGACGGATGACGACGGTTTGCGGGAGGCGATGAGCCGAATCGATGTTCTTCATTCTGATGCGCTTGCCTATTTACAGACGCAACCGGATGACTCATGGGATGTCGTCTACCTCGATCCGATGTTTCATACGCCGATTGAGGAATCATCCAATTTCACACCCCTCCGCGAAGTGGGCGTCCATAGTCCGCTGACAGATGCCTGGTGGAACGAAGCGCTTCGCGTCAGCAGGCGCCGCGTCGTCGTGAAAGACCGTTATGATTCTGCTGTCTTCGAGCAGTTCAGCCTGGAACGCGTCAAACGGCCGAACACGAAGTTCCATTTCGGTTATTGGAATAAAATATAAAGAAAAACGCCGTGCTTTCCTTGATGGAAAAAACGGCGTTTTTCAACTTGTCCTTATACGATCAATGCGTAAAGTTAAGAGAGCTTAAGTAAAGAACCAAAATGAGCAATCCGATACCGATAAGTAGTTCAACGTTCATCCGTATGACCCTCCTTCAAAAAGACACACATTTATACAATTTTTATTGTACAATGAAAAGAAGAAAGAAGAAACCTTTTCTATCGTATTTCGTCCAACAGGATAGGAGCATTTTGAAAATTGTACACAAATGGGTGGTGAGAACTGATGAAAAAATGGTTGCAGAAAACGTTGATTGTGACAGTGGCGTTTTTGACCTTCGGTGCCATTTCACCGAGCCATGAGTTTTGGACAAACTTGCAGGATAAGGAAGGAACCAATCCGGAACTGCATCCAGAGACGCCATCTGATGACTTCCGAGTCGAGGTGGCGGAACGTGATTTCGAACCGGCGCCGCTGGAAGCGCCGCCATCGATCGAGGATACGCTCATTTCGTCCGCTAAAGAGTTGTCCTATATGAAATTCGGTTCCAAAATCGGGCCGGTCATCCAGGATGAATTCGACGAAGTGATTTTCCCGAAAATCGAAGAGGCGATCCAGATGACGCTCGCAAACTCCGACGATGTACATAAACGGCGACTTGCCATCAGCGAACGGCCGGCGGGTAACTATTCCGAAAAAATTTTCCATGTGTTCGACATGGATGCCCGGAAAGACTTGATCCGCTTCCATGTACGCACGGAAAAGCGGCCACTGGAAGGCTATTACTTCAATTTCCATTATCATGTCTCCCATGACGGTTTCGCAGCACATCATACAATCGGCGATATTTATTGGAGCAAAAACACACCGCCCAAATGGTTATCCTAACCATCTGGCGCCGGTGTGTTTTTCAATATCATCCGACCCATTTGTCTGCTATACTGAACACTATAGCTAGGAGGGTCTCAACATGAAACAATATCTGGAATTATGCCAGCATGTCCTGCAGTCCGGCACGCGCAAAGAGGATCGGACAGGAACAGGGACAATCAGCGTTTTCGGATACCAGATGCGCTTTGATTTAAATGAAGGATTTCCACTGATGACGACAAAAAAACTCGCCCTGCGGCTTATCGTATCGGAATTGCTTTGGTTCTTAAAAGGGGATACGAACGTTCGGACGCTAGTGCAGGACCGGAATCCAATCTGGGATGAATGGGCTTTTGAACAATGGGTGACCAGCCCGGAATATAGTGGGCCCGATATGACGGACTTTGGCAGACGGGCTGTAAAAGATCCAGATTTTGCGGTTGTCTATGAGGCGGAAATGACGAAGTTCAAGGAACGGATTTTGGCGGATGAAGAATTCGCCGAAAAGTATGGCGATTTGGGACCTGTATACGGAAAACAATGGCGTTCCTGGTCAGCGGGAGAGAGTGGAGACACCATTGACCAGATTGCGAATGTAATCGAAAGCATCAAACGGAATCCGGATTCCCGAAGGCATATCGTGACGGCATGGAACCCGGCTGAAGTGGAAGACATGGCACTGCCACCATGCCATTCGCTGTTCCAGTTTTACGTCGCCGATGGCAAACTATCTTGCCAGCTCTACCAGCGGAGTGCTGATATTTTCCTGGGTGTCCCGTTCAATATTGCGTCGTACGCGCTGCTGATCCACTTGATCGCGCAGGAATGCGGGCTTGGGGTAGGCGAATTTGTACATACATTGGGAGATGCGCATATTTATCTCAACCATCTAGATCAGGTGAAGGAGCAGCTATCCCGTGAACCGCGGAAACTTCCTACCTTGAAGCTTTCCATGGAAGGGAAATCCATCTTTGATTTGAATACGGAAGACATTGAGGTGGAACACTACGATCCACATCCGAGGATTAAAGCGCCCATCGCAGTTTGATGAATTTTGGCATAGGAGGAAGGGCTAAACTATATGATTTCATTACTCGTTGCACATGATCCAGACCGGGTGATCGGGAAGGAGAATCAGTTGCCATGGCATGTACCGGAAGACCTCGCATATTTTAAAAAGATGTCGATCGGCAAAGGCATCGTCATGGGCAGGAAAACGTTCGAATCGATCGGCCGCCCGTTGCCTGGGAGATTGAATATCGTCGTGACACGGAATCCGGATTTCCGGGCAGAAGGAGTGACGGTCGTCCATACATTGGCAGACGCTATCGATAAAGCGCAAGCCTATCATGAAGAGGTGGTCATCATCGGCGGAGCGGAGATTTTCCGTTTGGCGATCGGAATTGCCGATCGGATGTATATTACGATGATCCAAAAGCATTTCGAAGGGGACACCTTTTTCCCGCCCTATGGCGACGAATGGAAATTGACAAGCGTTTCCGAAGACTATCAATCGGCGGATGGCACGCCATACTCCTTTCTTGTTTATGAAAAGCTTCCTGATTAAAAAATGATGGGAAAGGATTACGCCATTTTAATAAGGGGGCATTTTGATGAAAAAAATCCATATCGTGACGGATTCCACAGCGGATCTGACCGAGGAAGACAAGGAAAAGTATGGGATCCATGTCGTCCCGTTGACCATTCAAATCGATGATTCGACTTACGTGGATGGGGTCGATATCCAGCCGGAATCTTTTTTACAATTGATGAAAGAGGCGGCTCAGCTGCCCAAAAGCTCCCAGCCGGCTACCGGCGTTTTCAAGGAACTATACGACGAACTTGGAAAAGACGGAGATGCGATCATTTCCATACATATGACAGGCGGCATGAGCGGGACCGTGAAATCGGCGCAATCCGCTGCGGAAATGACCGAATCCGAAGTGGCCGTCATCGATTCAATGTTCATCTCGCACGCCTTGACATTCCAAGTGCTGGAAGCTGCCGAAATGGCAGCACAAGGCAAGTCGGTCGAGGAAATCGTAGAGCATTTGGGAGGGGTCCGGAAAAAGACGTCCCTCTTTGTCGTCGTCGATATTCTCGATAACCTTGTGAAGGGCGGCCGGATCGGTAAAGGGAAAGCGATGATCGGTTCCTTGCTGAATATTAAACCGATTGCCACCTTGCAGGATGGGGTCTATACGCCTGTTGCAAAAGCGAGAAGCCATAAGCAAGTCGTTTCGTATTTGTTGAAAGCTTTCAAAGAGGAGACGGCCGGGAAAATTATCCGGCGAGTGGGCATTTCGCATGCCAATGGCTTGGCAATGGCTACTCCTCTGAAGAAGCTATTGGAAGATTCGGGAGTGAAAGATGTCAAATTGACTTTCACGACGCCGATTATCAGCACGCATACAGGCGAAGGCGCCATCGGTTTCATGTATTACACGGAGTAAAAGAGATTTCGAATGAGAGAAAAGGGGAAACCATATATGAGAAGAGTTTTCGTCCTGGTGATCGCCTTCTCATTGTTTTTAACCGCCTGCTCCAAACCACCCGCTTCAACAGAGCCTTTTTCGGAACGCGATGGGACAGCATTCACAAAATGGAACATTCCTGGATATTTCGTTCCAAAACAGATTCAGGTGATCGGGCTCGGCGATTCCCTCACTCAGGGAGTTGGCGATGAACAGAAACGAGGCGGGTATTTCGGCCGATTGACGGACCGCATGAACGAATGGAAAGGGGTCAAGGAGGTCGAGGCAGAAAATCTGGCCAAACGGGGAAGACGGAGCGATCAATTGCTCGAGCAATTGGATGAGCGGGACGTCCGTAGTAAGATCGAAAACGCGGAAGTCATCCTGTTGACAATTGGCGGCAATGACATCATGAAAGTGGTCAAAGGCAATTTGTTCGAATTGACAACCGGTCCGTTCTATAAAGAGCTTGGTCGTTTCGAGGACCGCTTGGATGAGATTTTTACTACAGTTCGTTTGCTGAACGATGATGCGCTGATTGTCGTGGCCGGACTCTATAATCCATTTTCGATTGTGACAGACGAAGTGCATGAATTTGAAGAAATCATCCATGATTGGAATGAAGCTATCGAATTGCGGACCGTCTTGGATGAGAAATCCTGTTTTGTACCTGTCACCGATCTGTTCGATTCGAATGTCAACATGGTCTACCATACCGACTTCTTCCATCCAAATGCTAAAGGGTATGAAATGATGACAGAACGCTATTTGTCTTCAATCAATAAATGCGGCCTATATGAAATGTCGGATGGAGATTTGGAAATGTAGGAGTTGAGGATCGCGTGAACCCATGGAAAATTGGTTTTTTTACACTGGCAGGGATTGTTATAGCAGCCATAGTAACCCTCGTTCTATTCATCGGCAGTACAGGTGAGTCAGAGCCGTTGCCTGAAGCGAAACAGATAGAGTCTCCGACGAATGTCCTAACGGTACATTCGACGAAAGAGGACTTGCAAGGGATTGCGAATACGTACATCCGGAAGGCGATGAAAGGAGAACCGCTTCCCGTCACAATGGAAGTGCAGGACGATGTCATCCTCTTATCGGAAATGACGGTGTTTTCCTATACTTTGCCTGTTCGGATGCATTTTGACCCGGTTGTACAGGAAGATGGGAACTTGATCCTGAAGCAGTCATCGATGGAAATCGGGCAATTGAACGTTCCGCCGTCGACCGTTTTGAAGATTTTGCGGGATTCGGTCGCTTTGCCGCCGTGGATGATCGTTCGTCCGGCCGAAGAGGAATTATTTATCGACCTATCAAGAATCCCGGTTTCGGGCAATTTGCAGGTGAAGGCGAAAACATTCAATTTGGCGGAAGATGAAATCATTTTGGAAATTATGATTCCGAAAGAATGAGGGATCGTAGGAAGGGTGATATCCAATGGCACAAGAATTTGCTACTTTTGCGGGTGGTTGTTTTTGGTGTATGGTGAAACCGTTTGACCGATACGAAGGCGTGCTTTCCGTCGTTTCGGGGTATACAGGAGGGGACGTTGCAAACCCGACATATGAGCAGGTTTGCACGAATACGACCGGGCATCGGGAAGCCGTCCAGATCACGTATGATGATGAAATCATCACCTATGGAGAGCTATTGAATATCTTTTGGCGCCAGATTGATCCGACTGATCCGGGCGGCCAGTTTTACGACCGGGGCGAGTCATACCGGACAGCTATCTACACACATACGCCCGAGCAACAGCGGCTTGCGGAGCAATCGAAAGAAGCACTCGAACAATCAGAAAGATTCGATAAGCCGATCGCAACCGATATTATTCCTGCCAAAACATTTTATCCAGCGGAAGAAGGTCACCAGGATTACTATTTGAAGAACCCGGCACATTATAACCGCTATGCGGTCGGATCCGGGAGAGAACGGTTCAAATTGGAAAAATGGGGTGAAGAGGCATGAAAGAAGACTTGAAGAACAAATTGACTCCGATTCAATACCATGTCACACAGGAAAACGGGACGGAACCCCCGTTTCGCAATGAATATGACCAGCATTTCGAGGAAGGGATCTATGTCGACATCGTGTCCGGCAAGCCTTTATTCAGCTCTAAGGATAAATACGACGCTGGATGTGGATGGCCAAGCTTCACGAAACCGATCGAGTCTGACGAAGTGACCGAGCATTTCGATACGAGCCACGGAATGCGCCGGACAGAAGTGCGCAGCAAAACGGCGGATTCTCATCTTGGCCATGTATTTCCCGATGGTCCGCAGGGGCCGGGCCAAAACGGCCTACGCTACTGCATCAATTCCGCCGCTCTCCGTTTCATCCCGGTTAGCGAACTGGAAAAGGAAGGCTATGGAGACTATGTGACACAATTTAACTCTTAGAAAAGAAAGGGGGTGGACGGATGGATCGGTCATTTTACCGGTTTGCCCTGTCCTATCGGGGCGGTCCGAAAGGGGATGCCAAAGCAGTTTTCGCGGAAAGGATGTTCCACGACTCCAGCTTCCCGAGAGAGGAGACGGCATTTGACCCACTGTCCCGCTATTTGGAGGATGCAGCGGACCCCGATATGCCCTCTATCGTGTTTGATGAATTATATGCCATCTATGAAGAGCGCTTTGGCTGATTGAACAGCCGGCGCTCATTTATTTGTGTACGATGGATTTCCTTGGCAATATTAGTCCTATGTTCTGCCATTTACCTGGTCTCTTCCAAGAGATCAGGAAGCTCGTGACCATTATGTGTCTTCATTGCATATCCTTCCATTAACCTGTATGATGAGGAAAGAAAATCGAATACGGAGGCGAGACCATATGAGCATACATATAAATGCGAATAAAGGGGATATAGCCGATACGATTCTACTTCCGGGCGACCCGCTGCGCGCAAAGTATATCGCGGAGACCTTCCTGGAAGACGTCACACAATACAACGAAGTGCGTAATATGTTCGGCTATACTGGGACATTCAAAGGTAAGCGCATCTCCGTTCAGGGGACTGGCATGGGAGTGCCGTCGATTTCAATCTATGTCACCGAACTGATGCAGGAGTATGATGTAAAGAAACTCATCCGTGTCGGCACATGCGGTGCGATCCAGAAAGATGTCCATGTCCGGGATGTTATTTTGGCACAGAGCGCTTCGACCGATTCGAAAATGAACGAAATCATTTTCAACGGGGTCAATTATGCACCGACTGCCAATTTTGATCTTCTATTGAAAGCGTATGAAGCAGGTAAGGAAAAGGGCCTCGAATTGAAAGTAGGGAATGTCTTTACAGAAGATGTATTTTATAATGAATATGCCCAGCATGAAAAATGGGCACAGTATGGTGTGTTGGCTGTCGAAATGGAGGCCGCGGCCTTATATACGCTGGCGGCGAAATTCGGTTGTCAGGCACTTGCGATTCTGACGGTCAGCGATCATATCTTGACGGGTGAAGCGACCTCTGCAGAAGAGCGTCAAACGACATTCAATGAAATGATCGAAGTGGCGCTGGACGCCGCTATCCAAGAATAATTTCGTTGGGGACCGCGCGCAAGTGGAGCGGTCCTTTTCATCTGTTTAGGGGACGGCTCCACGCGCTTCAGCAGTGCCGTCCCAATTGTCCGATGCTGTATTTTAAGAAAAGGTGGGAAAGGGATGGAAGAAAAAGAAACAACAGGTGTGGAACAAACACCTGAACAGGAACCGAAGCACCAACCGCCGGCTAAACGGTACATCCGATTGAAGCCTTTCTCCTTTGTCATGCTCATTTTCGGATTAGTCCTGGCCACAGCGGGAATCACCTTTTTCGCATTGACTACCGGAGAAGGCAAGGTCGTGGAAGTGGTGAATCCCCAAAAATCGGTGGCGGATCGCGAAGAGTTCCAAAAGCTCTATGATGCCTATGATGAAATGCTTGCCAATTATTTCGAGGATATCGATGAGTCGGCAGTCATCGACGGCGCGATAAACGGAATGATCGATGCACTCGGTGACCCATATTCCGATTATTTGAATGAACAGGAAGCGAAGCGCTTGAACGAAAGCATCTCGTCCAGCTTCGAAGGGATCGGTGCAGAAATCCAAGAGCAGAATGGCTATATCAGTGTCGTATCACCTATTAAAAACTCTCCCGCTGAACGGGCAGGCCTTTTGCCTAACGACCTTATCCTCGCAGTGGATGGGGAAAGCATTCAAGGTATGTCGTCATCCGAAGCGGTATTATTAATCCGCGGTGAAAAAGGGACGACCGTGACCCTATCCATCCGGCGCGGGGATGCCGCGGAACCGTTTGATATGAAAATTACACGCGACGTCATTCCGATTGAGACAGTTTATGCCGAAATGCTGGAAGACGGAATTGCCCATATCCATATCACAAGCTTCTCAGAACATACGTATGACGAGTTAATGGTGGCATACGAGGAAATGGAACAACAAGGCATGAAAGGACTCATTATCGATGTTCGGCAAAACCCGGGCGGCATGCTGAATACGGCAATCGATATTTCGGATTTGTTTGTGGAAAGTGGAAAGAACTTGATGCAGTACGAAGAGAAAGGGATGAAACCGGAAGTTTTCCCTTCATCCGACGGTAAAAAGATCGACATCCCGGTAGCAGTCGTCATTGATGACGGCAGCGCATCGGCATCCGAAATCTTGGCGGCCGCGCTGAAGGAATCCGCAGACATCCCGCTGATCGGCATCAAGACGTTCGGGAAAGGGACGGTCCAGTCCCCGAAAGATTTGTCGGACGGCTCCAATCTGAAGCTTACGACCGCCAAATGGCTGACACCGGATGGCAACTGGATCCATAAAAAAGGAATTGAACCGGACTATGAAGTGCCATACCCTCCATACGCCTCGCTGCCTTATCTCGACCCTTCGACAGAAATGAAGGAGGGCATGCTGACACCTACCGTGAAAGCGGCTGAAGAGATGTTGGAAGCGGTCGGTTACAATCCGGGGGAAGTCGATGGTTTGTTCGATGAACAGACGGAACAGGCTGTCAAACAGCTTCAGCAGGATTTGACCTTGGAAGCGAACGGCATTCTTTCCGGAGATACGACTTTTGGGTTAATGAATAAATTGCGTGAAAAGATCCAGAAAGAAGATCCGCAATTAGTAAAAGCGCAGGAAGTATTGAAAGAAGACATAGCAAAATAAGACTAAAAGCGTCCAGTCCATGCCAGGACCGGACGCTTTTTTAACGGGGTGCCTACAATGATTGATGTGTATTTATTCAGCGGATTTTTAGGGAGCGGCAAGACGTCCTTGCTGCTCCATGTCATCCGCCAGTTGAAAGAACAGGGGAAAAAACCGGCTGTGCTTATGAATGAGTTCGGTAATCTAGCTTTTGATTCCGACCGGGTGAATGGGGCGGGAGAAGTCCCGTTGAAAGAATTATTGGATGGCTGCATCTGCTGTACTGGCTCGGATCGGACGGAAGCACAGCTCCAAGGGTTGCTTGTGGAAAATGATGATATTGACGTTATCTTGATCGAAACGACCGGTGCCGCCCACCCTGTGGAAGCGCTCGATGCCGTCTTTTCCCCGCTGTTTGCGGACCGTATCCAGATCAAGGGGATTGTGACCGTCGTAGACTGTAAGCGCTGGCTGGACCGCAATCAGTTGCCGCCGCAAGTGAAGATGCTCTTCCTTGAACAGATTCGCCATGCCCATCTGCTGCTTGCCAATAAAGTAGATCTACTGACCGAAGGAGAACTGGCGACCGTCACCATGCAACTGAGTGATTTCAATCCGAACATGCCTATCATCCAAACCGTCAATGCGGAAGTCGGCTTTGACGTCATTGAAGACGCGTTGGCAGATACTAAGCAACGATCAGCTATCCCGATTCATTCGGGCAAGAACTTGCCGTTGTCTTCCAAGCTTCTGACATTCTCCGAAGAGATCGAGAAAGAGAGCTTTGAAGAATGGGTAAAGTCGCTGCCGGAAACCGTCTATCGGATGAAAGGGTATGTACCTGTTCGAGGTGTCAAAAACCCGATGCTATTTCAATACGCCTATGGGATGGTCAATTGGCTGCCCGAATATGTCAGGATGGAACCGCGTCTTGTCATCATCGGTGAAGATCTAAAAAATGTAGCCGATTTCAGGCGCGTCAACCCCGATTCGAATGAAATATAAGACGAAGCCGCCAAAAGTATCCAAAAAGTAGTTTCCTTTCTTCCTAGTGTAAAAGCATTCTCTATTAAAATGGTGGAAGTGGAAATGATTGGCTATATTCGGACTCTCTCGCACGTTATGATAGTTTGCGAAGGGAGGAGTAATGAGATGAAAAAATCGATTGCAGTCATCTTGCTCGGTTCGGCGCTCTTACTGCCGAACAACAATAGTGCAGAAGCTTCTGGCTTTGACGCACAACTAAAAGTGAAAAACACTCCATATGTCCAAGTTGTCAAGTGGGAGGGAATTTCCAACATTCCATATCAATTCCAATCAGGAGATTTTGATAAAGCACAAGCGATTCTAAAGAAACTGTGCATCAATCTTCCGAAATTCCAACAGACAACAGCGGCTCCGGAAAAAACGGTTGAGAAACCAAATAATTCAACTGCTAAACCGGCACCAAGCAAACCGGCGGAAGAAAAAGCGGAAACAAATACGCCAAAAACAGAAAAACCGGCTGAACAAAAGGAAACAAATCAGCCTACAGCACCGGAAGCTAAACCGCAACCGGCTCCAACAACACCAGCACCATCGAATCCGGTTGAACAACCTGCGAAACAAGAGCAGGCAGCTCCTGCTCAAAACGCTTCCGTTTCTGCCATCGAGCAAGCCGTACTCGATCTTACTAATGCGGAAAGACAAAAAGCGGGTCTCCAACCGTTACAGTTTGATAGCAAATTAATGAATTCCGCTCGCCAAAAATCAACGGATATGGCGACTAACAATTACTTCTCTCATACAAGCCCAACATACGGTTCACCGTTCGACCAAATGAAAGCGAATGGCGTCACGTATCGTTCAGCAGCTGAGAACATTGCCATGGGACAACGTACTGCAGAAGAAGTGGTGAAAGCTTGGATGGAATCACCGGGCCATCGCCAAAATATCCTAACACCGGAATTTACACATATCGGTATCGGATATGATAAAAACGGAAACTACTGGACACAACAATTCATCCAAAAATAAGAATCGTAACACAAGCAAGCACGATTGGCGCCACATACTGGCCCAATCGTGCTTTTTTGAATAAATCCTTATAGAATCGCTGATACTTCCTATATGAGGTGAAAAGGGTGAAGGAACAGCCGAACGAACAGAAACTGGATATAGTTTACATAAAAAAATTATTTCACGAATCTATTGATTTGTTTGTGCAGGAAGTCGATTGGCCGACCGGAAAAGGGATTGTCTGTTATTATTCTTCTTTGGCGGATGGAACAGAGGTGAATAAGCAAATTGATATCATTCGAAACCGCGCTCAATCCGGTATGGCCAATTGGGGGAAGACGGCAGTATCTGAAGTCAAATCTTATTCACAAGAAGAATTGGTTAAAATCGTTTGTTCCGGTTCCACAGCTGTCATCTTTCCTGATCCCAAATTGATTGTTACGATCACTGCTGAGAAAACGGCGACCCGCTCCCCTGAAGAACCGGGAAATGAACAGGTTGTACGTGGAAGTCACGAGGGCTTCGTTGAAAACTTGCAACAAAATTTATCGCTCGTCCGAAAAAAATTGATTTCTTCCGATCTTGTCGTAAAATCCATACAAAAAGGACATAAAACAAATACGTCTATAACATATCTATATGTTGACACCATTGCAGATCCCGATGTAGTGGCGGAAGTGGAAGCTCGTCTGAACCGGATTGATGAAGATATCATCTTGAGTTTAGGTCAAATCGAAGATTATTTAGAGGATTCGACCTGGACTCCGTTTCCTCAATTCATGAACACGGAAAGGCCGGATCGTGTCGTGCAAAACCTGGTAGAGGGAAAGATAGCGGTGTTCACAAACGACTCTCCGACTGTATTGATAGCCCCTGTTACTTTCTTTTCTTTTTACCAATCACCTGACGATTTCAATGGACGGGTCCTTGTCGGTTCTTTTTACCGTTTGTTGCGCTTGTTCAGTTTGGTTATGGCGATTTTCTTGCCCGCATTTTATATTGCAGTCGTCAGTTTCCATTCCGAAATCCTACCGATTGAAATCAGTAAAAAAGTGAAGCTTGCCATCAACGAAATCCCGTATCGGCCTATTATGGAAGCATTTCTTCTTGAGATTTTTATTGAGTTGATTCGAGAGGCGAGTATCCGCTTACCTAAACCGATCGGTCAGACGATCGGCATTGTCGGGGGATTGGTGGTAGGGGATGCGATCGTCAGCGCGGGGATTGTATCAAATTTAATGGTCATTGTCGTAGCGTTGACCGCTATTTCCAGTTTTGTTGTCCCTTCGGTTGAGATGAATATGACAATACGGCTTTTGCGATTTCCGTTTATGTTAGCAGCCGCTTCGTTCGGTTTTTTCGGAATGGCCATCGGAACGCTCATTCTGTTCATTCACTTATTAAATCGGTCTTCACTGAATCAGCCTTATTTCTCTCCCGTCGTTCCTTTTGACCCGTCGCGATTTAAAGAGATTTTCTTTCGCCTTCCATTTTCCAAGTCACATAAACAGCAGAAGACATTTTCGTTTAAGCAACCGAGAAAGGGCGGGACTCGCAAATGATTACAATAACGCGAACCCAATTTTTCTTGATTCTATTTACCATTCAATCAGGAACCGTCTATATTACGTTTCAAAGGCCCCTGATCGAGACAGCAGAGTCCAATGCCTGGGTCGTGTTCCTCTTTGCGGGTGTCCTTCACTACTTGCAATTGGTATTGTACGAAAAGGTGTATGATCGATTTAACCCAGGGCCCTTTATCTTTTGGTTATATCGAGGGTACTGGTTCCTAGTGGTCGTTACGTTCATCGCGTTTATCGAATATACGCTAGCTATCTGGATATTTCCCAACACTCCGCAAATCGTCATCGTTGGTGTGTTGGTCGGAGTTTCCCTTTATGCCAATGTAAGCAGGGCGGCTACGGCCATCAATTTGCCGGTTCTTCTAATACCGATGATCCTGCTCTTTATACTGGCATTGTTATTTGCCATTCCCGATTTGGTGTGGACTCGGTTGTTTCCGATTACGTTCTCCGATAAGTCAGCATGGTTCAAAGGTCTTTTTATTAGCCAATCGACGTTTATTGGAATAGAGGTCTATTTATTTTTAAGAAAATATGTAAAAAAAGAAAACGTTATCAAAGGGGTTCCGCTATTCATTTATCAAAACATCTGGCTTTTCTTTTTTTTAACCGTCCTTCTTTTCGTTCAAATGTTTTTCCCCGTGAATGATGCCAAAATTATCGGGGAACCAATCATTTATATTTTAAAATCCCAGAAAGTGACCTTCGTCGAAAGGCTTGATTTGTTTTTCCTTTTTATTTGGATGACCTGGAGTATCGTGACGATAACGCTTTATTCATTCATTACCTTGTATGCACATCAATTAAATAAGAAAAATAAATATAAGCGAAATGCGGTTATCTATCATGTGCTGATTACTTTGGCCCCATTGCTTTTTTTAACGAAAGAAAGAATGGACTTCATTAGAAGTATCCTTAGCTATTTTCATTTATTTTTCTCGATTGTCTTGCCGGTTGTTGTCATATTGATGAATCGGAGGGGAACCTCATGAAAAAAAGAAGATTCACCTTGTTAGTGCTGTCTCTTCTCTTTGTCAGCGGTTGTTGGGATGAAGAACAGTATAAGGATGTTACAATCGTGCCTCTGATCGGACTGGAAGCGGAAGGGGAGGGGGTGAAGTCGATGTATGCTTTCCCTACTTTCCTGAATGGAAAGATTACCTATGCGCAATCCGAAGGGGAAGGTCTGTCAACGCGGGCATCGCGGTCCGATGCCAACCTGAGGACGATGGAAGGGCTGGATATGGCGCATTTGGAAGTGGCGTTGATCAATGGTAATTTGGCGAAGAAGGACCTTTATACGTACTTGGACATGTTTTTCCGAACACCTCGAAATCGGTTAGGAAGCTACCTCGCGATTGTAGAAGGTGATATGAAGGACTATTTTAATCCGCCCGGCGTGGTGACGGAAGTGTCTGTCTATTATTCGGAACTTATGCGGACAGGAGTTCTTTACAGTATTATTCCGGACATTACGCTTCAAGGAGCCGCTACCTTTTTATTTGATAATCAAATCGATCTCACCTTGCCGTATATTGAATTGAAGGAGGGGACTCCGGAATTAAAAGGGCTGGCGCTATTCAGTAATAGTCGGTATACGGGGGAGACCTTATCTGCGAAAGAAGCGATTATGGCTAATTTGATGCGAAAAGAAACAGGGAAATATGCCCGGCTATCGTATATGTGGAAAAAAGGGGAGAAAGAAAGTCCAATTACAATTGATGTAGTGAAAATCAAGCGAAAATGGAAGATCACAACGGATAAAATTGATGCCTTCTACACGCTAGAGGTCAGCTTGGAGGAGTTTCCTCATGATCAACTGAATAAGAAAGGAACAATTGATGATCTCGAAAAATTTTTGACAAAAGAAGTATCAAAAGAATTCAATGATGTCATTGCCAAGACACAGGAAGTGAAAAGTGATATCGTCGGGTTCGGACGTCATGTCCACGCCTTTCATACGGAGCTTTGGAAAAAGGGCGATTGGCAGGAAACATATGCAGCGCTCCCGATCCAAATGAAAGTGAAAGTGAAGGTTACCAGAACCGGAATCACGGATTAATCAATGTTACTGAACTGGAGAAATCCCGCGCCGTAGCGAAACGGCAGCGGGATTTTCATTTTGCATATTTTCTTTGAATGAACAGCAGGCGGAACGTCAAAGTGATCGCCCCGACGAGAAGGCCGGCAATCAGCCCGACCCAATAGCCGAACGGCCCGAAGTCCGTGTAGGTTGCGACAACATGGCCGACCGGCAAACCGATTCCCCAGAAGGAAATGACCCCGACGAAGAAAGTCATATTGACATCCTTATAGCCGCGGAGCGCCCCTTGAATCGGCGCCTGGAAGGCATCCGACAATTGGAAGAACGCTGCAAACAGGAAGAACTGCGCTGCCAAGGCGATCATCCCCGGATCGGTTGTGTAAAGGGAAGCGATCGGCTCTCGGAACAGGAGCAGGATTGCGATGGATAGAAAGCTGAATCCGACCGCGAACGCAATCGCGAGCAAACTGTATTGTTTGGCATCCTGCAACCGGGAGCCGCCGGCCGCTTGTCCGACGAGGATGGTGGCTCCCATCGAAATGCTGAGCGGAATCATATAGAGCAAGGACGAAAAGTTCAAAGCAATCTGGTGTGCCGAAATGACTTCGGTCGTATACTTGGACATGAGCAGCGTCACGACCGAGAAAATGCTCGTCTCCACGAAGATGGAAAGACCGATCGGCACTCCGATGAGTAAGATCTCCTTGCATTTCGAAAACGAAACACGGCCCCAACGCCGGAAAAGGGCGTATTGTTGGAACGCTCCTCCCTTCCAGGCTATGAAAACCGCAATGCAAAGGACAATCCAATACGTCATGCCCGACGCATACCCAGCTCCCGCGCCTCCGAGCTCCGGAAAACCGAATTTCCCGAAAATCAGAAAATAGTTAAGCACAATGTTGATTGGCGCTGACAACAGGATGATGAACATCGAAACCCGGGTTGCCCCTAGCGCGTCAAAGAACGAGCGCATCACCGTATAAGCGAAGAGGGGGAACAACCCGATGCTGATCCCTTTCAAATAGCTGGCCGCGACTGCTTGGACTTCCGGTTCCAAAGGCATCTTATATACAAAATGGGAGCCGATGAAAAGAAGAATTGAAAAAACGATTGCCGAAAGTAAAATAGATACGTATAATCCTTGCTGGACGGAAGGCCGCACTTCATCATGAAGCTTGCCTCCGATCTGTTGGGCGATGATCGGGGTCAGCCCCATCAAGATGCCTGATAAACCGGTATAGACCGGAACCCAGAAAGAGGATCCGATTGTCACTCCGGCAAGGTGGTATGTATCGTAGCGGCCAGTCATAAGAATATCGAAGAACGACATCAAATAGAGTGCCACTTGGGTAATGAGGATAGGCAAAACGATTTTGACGAAATGGAACGGTTTTTTCCGAAAAGGAAGTGAAGCGTCCAAAGGGAAGTCCCTCCTTTTTATCTTTATTCATCTGAATACTCCCGCCTATATAGGTGGCGAGATGAATGCGGTTTTATCTCCTGTTCAGCGGGTGTTCAAACTCCCCCTGAATAGGGGAACTCAGACTAAAATCGCTGCATCCTGAAAGGTGCCTTAATTTCTGCAAAGATCGCAGAAATACGGCAAATCGAACCCTTCGCTGTTCGATTCGCGACGACTGCATGACCGACATCCTGTCGGCCATGAGCTCGAAAAAATCCGGACGCAATCACGCCGAGGCGTGATTGATAAAATCCTATCCATTGTACCACGGATCGTTTGTTATAATGACTTGAAAAGCGGGAAGTGAAACGATCTTCCTGCAACTAAAAGAGGTGAGAAACCTGGTGAAACGACCAGTAATCCTATTGACGGGCGGCGGCACCGCGGGCCATGTGTCCGTGAACGAAGCGCTGATCCCGGTGTTTAGCGAAAGAGGATACGATATCCATTATATAGGGTCCCATGAGGGTATTGAAAAAGAATTGATCGGTGAAGGACATCCCGATGTGACATACCACGCCATCCAAAGCGGCAAGCTCCGGAGATATTTTTCTATGAAAAATTTGACGGATCCGTTCCGGATCGGGGCAGGCGTCATGCAGGCGTTCTCCATCATCCGGAAAATCCGGCCGGAAATCATTTTTTCCAAAGGAGGATTCGTCTCGGTCCCGGTCGTATTGGCAGCCAAAATGGCAAGGGTGCCGGTAGTCATTCATGAATCGGACGTCACCCCGGGCTTGGCGAATAAACTGGCCTTGCCTTTTTCCAACCATATTTTCACCGTGTTTGAGAAGACATTGGATTACGTGCCAGCAGGGAAAGCGACTTGCACGGGAGCGGTCATCCGTCCGGAATTATTCCATGGCGTCCGGGAAGAGGGACTCCGATATGCGGGTCTTGACGGGTTAAAGCCGGTCCTCCTTATCATGGGAGGAAGCCAAGGATCGGCGGTGATCAATGACGCTCTCCGAAAAGAATTGCCGGGCATCTTGGATCGATATGATGTGATTCATTTATGTGGAAAAGGGAATATAGATGAAGAGCTTGAAAGTATGCCGGGCTATACGCAGTTCGAATACGTTACAGAAGGGTTGCCCCATCTTCTCGCGGCTGCTGATTTTGCGGTATCGAGAGCTGGTTCGAATGCCATTTTCGAATTATTGGCCCTGCATAAACCGATGCTGCTGATCCCGTTATCAGCAGCCAAAAGCAGAGGCGATCAGATTTTGAATGCATCTTTATTCGAGTCGTCGGGTATTGCTCTTGTTCTCCAAGAGGAAGAAATCGGGAAGCGCACCATGTTGGAAGAGTTCGCTATATTGGAGCGCGAAAAGGATCGGTTGCTGGAGAACATGAAGCAGACCGAGCATCCCAAAATCCCGGAAGACATGGCGGAAATGATCTTGCTGTATCGAAATTAGCAGAATAGGCTAAAGGACATTGAATTTCAGAATTTTGATAGTTGCATTCTTTGTGAAAGAGGTGTAAGGTAATTCCGGACAAAATGTTAAAGTCCTGACGCTAAACCCTTTCAGTTATTAGGTTTGCATGGTAATATTAATAAGGATAAAAAATTACACAATATGCCGAATGGCAATGTGGAGGTCATTTTACATGTCGAACAATGTTGGCTCCTCCCCGTATGCAGAATTTACGGGTCCTAACCTTGGGTATGTTATGGAGATGTATGAAGTCTTCAAAACAAACCCCGAAGCAGTCGATGCTGAACTTGCCGAAATGTTTAGACGTTTCGGTGCACCGGATCTTGGCACCACTCAACAAGACGCAGTTGTCGGAGAAGTGACGCCAGGCAATTTTGGAAAGGTGTTGTCCGCTTATAAGTTGCTCGATGCAATACGTACATACGGACATCTCGCAGCGGATATCTATCCATTGAACGATCGTCCAAAAGATTCATCCCGACTCGAGCTATCTTATTATGGATTGACCGAAAACGATCTTCGGGAAATGCCTGCAACACTATTTTTCAAACAACCTCCGGTAAGTATCGATAACGGATTGGACGCTGTAAATCATCTGAAGTCGCTCTATACAGGGAAAATTGCCTATGAGTTTGCACATATTATCGACGAAGAGGAACGGAATTGGATCCAAGCGAAAATTGAAAATGGAGAGATTGCTGTCACTCTTTCCGCCGAAGAGAAAAAGGCCCTTCTGGAGCGTTTGACGAGAATTGAAGGGTTCGAGAAATTTATCCACCGCACATTCGTCGGAGCAAAACGGTTCTCCATCGAAGGTCTCGATACACTCGTTGTCCTGTTGGAAGAGTTCGTCCGTCGTTCCGAAGATGAAAATATGAAAAAAATGTTGATCGGGATGGCCCACCGTGGCCGTTTGAACGTTCTTACACATATTCTCAATAAATCATATGAAATGATGTTTGCACAATTTGCTGGTGTTCCAGACGAACCGTTCTTGCCTGAGGATGGCTCGCTGGAAGTGACGCGCGGCTGGTTTGGCGATGTAAAATATCACATGGGTGCCCTTTATAAAGGCGAATCGGGCATGGAGCGTTTCCTCGCATACAACCCGTCCCACTTGGAAGTCGTCAATCCGGTCATTGCTGGACAGACGAGAGCTGCTCAGGAAACAACGGATAGCCCAGGCATTCCGGAGCAGGATACAAATGCTGCATATGCCATCATGATTCACGGGGATGCCGCATTCCCAGGACAAGGAATCGTGCCGGAGACATTCAACTTCAGCCGGGTTCGCGGATTCCAGACTGGCGGTTCGATTCATATCATTGCCAATAATATGATCGGCTTCACAACGGAATATTATGATTCCAGATCGACTCATTACTCTTCCGATCCTGCAAAAGGTTATGAAGTGCCGATCCTGCATGTCAATGCGGATTGCCCTGAATCGGTAATCGCTGCAGCTGCGTTCTCATTCGAATACCGGACGAAATTCGGAAAAGATATCCTGATCGACTTGATCGGATACCGTCGTTACGGACATAACGAAATGGATGAGCCGCTTGTGACGAATCCGTTGATGTATCACGGCATCCATCAGCATTTGACAGTTCGGGAATTGTACGGAAAGAAACTCGTCGCTGAAAACATCATGACGGATGAAGAAGTGACGAAGCTTGACACCGATGTGTATGCCACTATGCAAAAGGCTTATGACAATGTGAAAGAGCAATCTGCGAAAGCAGAGCCGATTTCAAATGAGACGCCGGACTATGTCCTAGCCGGCTATCCAAGAGATTTGGAAACGGGCGTGGAAGAAGCGACGATTCGTCGCATGAACGAAGAGCTTCTAACGTATCCGGAAGAATATCATGTGTTCGGTAAATTGGAACGTATTTTGAAGCGCCGGGAAGACCCGTTCAAAGGGAAAGGGAAGATTGATTGGGCGCATGCCGAAGTGCTCGCATTCGGATCTATCCTTCAAGACGGTAATCCAATCCGCATGTCCGGCCAAGATGTGCAGCGTGGGACATTCGCTCACCGCCATCTGGTCCTTCATGATGAGAAAACAGGGGAAGAATATGTACCGCTTCACCATATCAGCGGTTCGAAAGCGTCATTTGTGGCGTACAACAGCCCATTAACGGAAGCTGGAATTGTCGGCTACGAGTTCGGTTACAATTTGGAAGATCCGAAAGCCTTGTCGATCTGGGAAGCGCAATATGGCGACTTCTCCAACATGGCTCAAGCGATGTTCGACCAGTTTGTCTCGGCAAGCTATTCGAAATGGGGACAACAATCGGGATTGGTCATGCTGTTGCCACATGCGTACGAAGGGCAAGGCCCTGAGCACTCCAGTGCCCGTATCGAACGGTATTTGCAATTATGCGCCGAAAACAACTGGACCGTTGCGAACCTTTCTAGCGCGGCTAATTACTTCCATATTTTGCGCCGACAAGCGAAAATGCTCGGTGATAAATCAATGCGTCCACTTGTCATCGCATCGCCTAAATCGCTCCTTCGCCACCCATTGGTCGGTGCGGACGTGACCGATTTGACAGAAGGCTACTTCCAGACTGTTCTGGAACAGCCGGGTACAGGAAAGAACGTCGACAAAGTGAAGAAAATTTTGTTCGCAAGTGGAAAAATGGCAATCGACCTTGCAGAGCGTGTGAAAGATGGAACAGGATACGACCATCTCCACATCATCCGTGTCGAGCAATTGTATCCATTCCCATCCGAAAAAATCGCGGAGATCATTGCACGTTATCCGAAAGCGAAAGAGCTTGTGTGGGTGCAGGAAGAGCCGAAAAACATGGGGACATGGGGCTTTGCGAACAATTATATCCGCGAATTGGCGGACAATAAGAAAATTTCCTACGTCGGACGGATCCACCGTTCCAGCCCTTCCGAAGGTGACGGGGAATCGCATAAAATCGAGCAGAACCGTATTATTGAGGAAGCACTCAAGAAGTAATCCGGCATTCGAACCAATAGTGATAGTTTGTGCACCGTGATAACGGTAGTTCAGAGGAGGAATATATAGTGGCAGAGATCAGAGTACCAGAATTAGCAGAGTCAATTACAGAAGGAACGATTGCGCGTTGGTTGAAACAACCTGGCGAAACAGTGGAGAAAGGCGAGTTCATCGTTGAGCTGGAAACAGACAAAGTAAACGTGGAAGTCATCTCCGAGGAAGCAGGGGTCGTCCAAGAAATCCTTGCAGCGGAAGGCGACACAGTGGAAGTTGGCCAAGTCATCGCGACTGTCGGAGCAGGCTCAGGAGCGCCAGCTGCTCCGGCACCAGCAGCAGAGCAGGCAGCACCAAAAGCGGAAGAAACAGCAGCTCCGGCAGCTCCAGCAGCAGCGGCTACTGAAGAAGGAACAGCTGATCGTACGATTGCAAGTCCAGCTGCACGTAAACTGGCACGTGAAAAAGGAATCGATCTAGCAGCAGTTTCTCCGGTCGATCCAATGGGACGCGTACGCGTGCAAGATGTTGAAGCGCATGGCACAGCACCGAAAGCACCAGCAGCTGCTGCTCCTGCACCAAAAGCGGCAGCACAACAAGACGATGGCCGCATCACTCGTGAAAAAATGACACGCCGCCGTCAGACAATTGCAAAGCGTTTGTTGGAAGTGAAGCAATCAACAGCGATGTTGACGACATTCAATGAAATCGATATGACAAATGTAATGGAACTCCGTTCACGGAAAAAAGATCAATTCTTTGAACAGAACGATGTTCGTCTTGGATTCATGTCTTTCTTTACGAAGGCAGTTGTCGCGGCGTTGAAAAAATATCCGTATGTCAACTCGGAAATCGACGGAGACGAAATCCTTCTCAAAAATTATTATGATATCGGGATTGCCGTATCGACAGAGGGTGGACTCGTTGTACCAAATGTCGTCGATGCAGACCGTAAGAATTTTGCGGAAATCGAAGCATCGATTGGCGAACTTGCTGTAAAAGCACGTGACAACAAGTTGACGATCGCTGACATGACAGGCGGTTCATTCACGATCACTAACGGTGGTGTGTTTGGTTCCTTGATGTCAACACCGATTCTGAACGGTACGCAAGTCGGAATCCTTGGCATGCACACGATCCAAAAACGTCCGGTTGCCGTAGGCGATCAAATCGAAATCCGTCCGATGATGTATGTGGCGCTTTCGTATGACCACCGCGTCATCGATGGAAAAGATTCCGTAGGATTCTTGAAAATGGTCAAAGAATTGATCGAGAATCCGGAAGATCTTCTCCTCGGTTCTTAAGCCAACCAAACAATCGGCCCATTCAAATTTGGGCCGATTTTTCCCTATTCCGAATGATTGGAGGAGGAGCTTCTATGAAATTCATCAATTGGGCGGAAGCGCCTACATTGCGAAAAGTCGTCTGCCGACATGCAGATGCGGAAAAATATGTAGTGACAAATGTACTAACCCCTGGCAAAGATTATGAAGTGAAAAATGAGACGGACGAGTTCGTTTTCATCATCGATAACAGCGGAAAAGTCGGCGGCTATTACAAAAGATACTTTGAATAAATCAATTCCCGACACGGTTTGACCGATGTCGGGTTTTTTGGCTGATTTGGCGAAGCGAACGCCATGGATTAAACAGGAGGGGTGCAAATGGATTCCATTATAGAGCACGAAAAACAGCAGCGCAATTCCCGTTTGTATGGGGAAGAAGAGCGAGCATTGATCCAAGAAGGGGGCTATATTTCACCCGATCCCTATTTATGGGAAGATGTCCTAATCGGAATCACGTTACAAAACCCTGTGTTGCTGAAAGGACCATCCGGTGCGGGGAAGACGAGATTAGCGCAATCGGTTTCCGACTATTTCCAACAACCGATGCAAAGCATTAACTGTTCGGTCGACCTCGATGCGGAAGCCTTGCTTGGATTCAAGACGATTGTCCGACAAGACGGCGAGATGGCAATCGATTTTGTCGAAGGGCCCGTCATCCAGGCGATGAAAAAAGGACATATTCTCTATATTGATGAAATCAATATGGCGAGGCCTGAAACTTTGCCGATTTTGCATAGTGTCTTAGACCATCGACGGATGCTCACCAATCCGTTTACGGGGGAAGTAATCCACGCACATGATGACTTCAATGTTATCGCCGCCATCAACGAAGGATATGTCGGAACTTCTCCGATGAATGAAGCATTAAAAAACCGTTTCGTCTCGTATTCCGTTCCTTATATCGCGGGCGAGCAGCTGGAGCAAGTGTTACGTAATGTGTATCCATCTGCTCCCGATAAGCAAATAGCACTCTTTCTGCAAATTGGGAATGACTTGAAAAAGCAAGTGATTAACGGTCTATTATCTGATGAAGCTGCCTCGATCCGGAGTTTGCTCGATGCGTTAGGCTTGGCGAACCATATGCCGATCGATCGGGCGATCCGATACGCTATCGCAGAAAAGCTGGAAGATCCGATTGAACGGGATCTCGTCATGGAATTGGTAGGAACCTGGGTGACATCCAGCCGAGTGGGGCAATCTGAATGACAAAAATGAACCGGTTCATTCAATTCAATGATGAGACCGTCGACGCCAAAACGTATCTATTATATGAGCGCCTGGCTAGGGCGTTGGCGGATGCTCCTTTTTTGGAATTGACGGAACGCAAGCTGTTGGAGTTTCGGCCAAGGGAAGGAATCATTTCCATGAGTGTCTTTTGGCGGCATCGGGAAGAAGGGATTGTCCATGCCGGCCGGCTGTCGGATATTTATTTATTGACGGCAGGGTTTTGGAAGGGTTTCGACGTGAGTGCCTGGGTTCAATTTACGAAAGATTTTCAGCACCATCCGTTGAGGAAATTGGCATCGGAGCTATTGCTTATGCTCGAAGAGTTCCGGTTCATTGATTTGATTCAGAAAGAGCGGCCTGGAACAATGTCCGCGTTCCAAGTGCGGGTGGAAGCATACCGAAAGTTTCATCATGACCAGCTAGTCGCGAACTATCAGAAAGGTTTTTTGACCGATGCTTTGCTAAATGAATTATTTCTTGCGTTATACGAAGGGATGGTCACCCGGACTGCGATTGATTGGTCGGACCATGACCTCGATTGGGGACGGATTCTTTCCTTATGGCAACTCGCTTATGACGGAAAGAGTACAGAAGCGCAAGCCGGCGTCGTCCGCCGCATGATGGAAATGGTGGAAGAGTCGATCAGCAAGGATTTGCTGCACCAATACTATGTTCTAGGCGATGCGATTACCGAGGAGACGGCTAAGTTTTATTATCATCAAGGGATGGCAGATGCCGAAAAAGGAGAGGCCGGCACGAAAGAAACGATCGAGGAAGTATTCCGATCCTGGCATCGGGAAAGCGAGGGCGAGTCGGGAGTACATTTGGAATATGAGCTAGAGCATGGGCGATCGGGTAGAAGTGATGCAACTGGGGCAGCGCCGGGGTATGAACAGGCGGAAATTGAAGAAGTGGGTTTCGGAAGGTCGAAAGGCGACAGGAAAGACGTGTCGGCTGACGGAGAAGAGAAACCGGAAAGACGCGAGAAGAGCCAGTCGGCGGGTACGATGTTCGGCAAGGAGCATGTGAATGTCGTTTATGAGGAAAAACGGATCCAAGTCGTGAATGAAGTGGAGAACCGCAGTCGTTTGGATCGGTGGAGGGAAGAGCAGAAGCCGTTTGTCCGGGCGTTCGTCCAAGAAATGAAAAAACGGATGGGGCTAAAACGGGACGCCAAACGGGAACGGCTTATGAAAGGCATATTGTCCAGCAATTTGATGACTTTATTTCTGGATGAGCGGCCCCGGCCTTTTTACCGCAAAAATGCGCCATCTACGAAATTGGATGCCAGTTTCGGATTGTTGGTCGATGGGTCCGCCTCGATGCTCGACAAATTGGATGAGACGAAGAAAGCGGTCCTTCTCTTTCATGATGTATTGCGTCAGCTGGAAATCCCTCATGAAATCTCATCGTATTATGAAGATGCGTATAGTGCCACGAAGGAACGGCAGCCAAATGTGTTCGAACGGATGCATACCTTCCAGGATCGCAACCGGGATGATGGGCTTGCCATTCTTTCATTTGACGCAAATGAGGACAATCGGGATGGTTTTGCCATTCGGTGGATGGCCAATCGGCTTGCGGGACGGCCAGAGAAGCATAAGTTTCTACTCGTCTTCTCGGACGGGGAGCCATCCGCATTCGGCTACGACCGGAATGGAATCGTGGATACCGCGGAGGCGGTGATGGAAACGGAAAAACGGGGCATTTCCGTCATCCACCTATTTCTATCAGCCGAAGAGCCGACCGAAGACCAGAAAGCCGTATTCAGTATGATGTTCGGCAATAAAACCGCAGCTTCCCAATCAGTCGAGAGTTTTGCTGACCAGACACTGCGAATCTTACGGAAATTGCTAGCCATTGTTATCCGGACTACTTAAAACCCGGGGGCGCTTAAGATTTTAAAAAAGGTGGGAATTTGTTGGAGAAATTAAATGTTTGTATTCATTTCCTTCTCAGTAAAGCATTGCAAAGTGTGAATCAAGTGAGCAAATCCAAACTTACCCCGTTTGGTGTGACTCCTGTTCAATATGCCTTGCTTTGTCTCCTTTGGGAAAAGGACGGACAATTAGGTTATGAATTAGCTGAAAAACTTCTTTTGGACAGCGCCACTATAACAGGTATCGTTGATCGGTTGGAACAAAACGGTTTTATTGAACGACGAGTTGATTCCAATGACAGACGGAATAAGATAATATTTTTGACAGAGAAAGGAAAATCGATGGAGGCCCCATTATGTCAGAAGATGGATGAAATGAATGAAGAAGTAATGGCGGGATTTGACGATGAGGAATTTCGGCAATTTAAGAACATGCTTTTTGAGATCGGAATAAGGAAGAAGACTAAGAGAAGCTGATTCGGATTATATTTCACGCAAATGATAAAACATTCTAGGGAAGAGACCTGGGATGTTTTATCAAATAACTTGTACACAAATAACTCGCACACAAATTGCTTGTGTACAAACTATATGCAATATGATATATTCTAATTAACTGATGAATTGAATTATTACGAGTTGGAGGGGGATCATAATGGTGAAGCAGGCACTTTATCTTGATGATTTAAAAGTGGGGGATACGTTTATCAGTGGACAATATCATCTAAATGCAGACAAAATAAAAAAATTTGCACATGAGTATGACCCTCAAGCGTTTCATTGTGATGAGAATCGAGCAGAAGATACTTTTTTCAAAGGATTAGCTGCCAGTGGTTGGCATACCGCGGCGATTACGATGAAATTATTAACGGAGAGTCTGCCTTTTGCCCATGGGGTGATTGGGGCTGGCGGAGAAATTGAATGGCCGCGTCCTACTCGGCCCAATGATGTGTTACATGTCAAAAGCACAATTAAAGAAATCAAACCTTCTAAATCGAAACCTAACCAGGCCCTTCTGTTTGTTGAATGTGAAACTTTCAATCAACATAATGAGGTCTGTCAAAAATTATCGGCCAAACTTTTAAGTTTTAGAAAGAGGTAATAAGTCTGACGGAGAAATTAATCAAAAACCGCCCTTAGCTTGGGCGGTTTTGTGTTTTATCATGGACAGCGAGGAGACGCTGTTTCAATTCTTCTTCCATTCGTCCGATTTCGATTTCGGCTGCTTTTCGTTTCGCGCGTCCATCTGCTTGGATGACGAGTGTTTCTTCGATCGTCTGGATTAGATTTTCCTGCGTTTTCTTCAATGTCTCAATTTCAATGATGCCGCGCTCATTCTCTTTCGCCGTTTCAATGGAATTGATTTTCAACATTTCCGAGTTCTTTAGAAGAAGATCGTTCGTCGTTTTCGTCACGAGTTTTTGCGACTCGACCGCTTTCGCTTGACGGTTCAAAGTCAAGGCGATGGCAATCTGATTTTTCCATAGCGGAATCGACGTCATGATGGAAGCTTGGATTTTTTCCGCTAATGTCTGATTCGTCTGTTGGATCATCCGGATTTGTGGAGCGCTCTGGATTGTGATTTGTCTCGATAACTGTAGATCATATGTCCGTTTCTCCAGCCGGTCTAAAAATTGAGCCATATCGTTCACTTCCTGGAAATCCATTTGGTCATTGGATAATTCCGCTTTCCGACGCAGCTCGGGGAGGATGACGTTGGCGATTTCATCCCGTTTCAACTCTGCAGCTGCAATATAAACGTTTAACGCTTGGAAATACGTTTTATTCTGTTCATATAAATTGTCGAGCATCTGTACATCTTCGAGCAGGCCGCGTTTCGAATGCTCCAATTGGATGCCGATCCGGTCGATTTGCGTACTCAATTTCTGATACTTCGTCATCATCTCTTGGATCGACCTCGATACTTTGCCGAACAGCCGGCCGAGAGGGGACTTTTTCTTCTCGCTTAAGTCATCGGGATCGATCTCGGACAATTTGTCCATCAGATCTTTCAATACATCACCGACAGGTCCGATATCCTTATTTTGCACATGATCGAGCATCTGGTGAGAGAAGCGTGACAACTCACCTTGGGCATTGGCGCCGTATGTCAAAATCGCTTCATAGTTGCCAACTGGAATCTGATCGGCCAGCTGTTTCGCCTTCTCGCGCTCCTCCGGGGATAGCCGATCCATCAACTTGGTGCCCGCGCTTACTTCGTTCGTCTGCATTTCTTTCGGCAATAAAGGTTCCTGCATATCGAATGGATTGTCTAATAAATCGTCGAAAGTTTTCACTTCATGTTTCGTTACCTCATTTTGAGTCATGGTTTGGATCTCCTTTCATTTCCAGAATCGGCTTTTTCTTATTAATGGATACATCGACAAAGTCGATTTCCATCTGGAGTTTTTCGATATCCGAGGCGAGGGCGCCCCGAAGATCCTGTTCCAATTGCCGATTCACATCTCCCAGCGTTTCACGGGTATTTTGCAAGGCGATGCGCAAGTCTTTATCTTTCAACGGCTGATTGACCAGCATCGCGTATTTCGAAGTCAATTCGACTGCGGAATCGAGATGGGCATAGAAAAATGGTTCGACATGGTAGAACTTCCGTGGGTTGGTTCGTACGATGTTCAAAATCTTCCTCGAGAGATTGTTCATTTCATAGAGTTGCTTGAAAGCTTGCACAGATCTCACTTGTCCGTATAAGCTGTTCAGTTTTTTGATCTTCATGCGGGCTTCTGCAATTTGCCCTTTTATATGATTATACTCAGACCGTGACATCCCGAGTTTTTTTATATTGGATGTATGTTGCAGCTGCTTGACCGTGAAGGTGCCGCCCAAGTAAATGGCAATCAGCAGGGCAGTCGCCGCCACGATATTCCAGCCTACACCCATTATGAAATAGAGCCACGATCCGAAGCTGATCGGTGCAACGATGAAATGCCGTGTGAAAAACTGTTTGATCTCATGCATGATGTGCCGGGCCTCCTTTATCTATATCATTTATACGTCCGACCTTATATGAAAGTTTCAATTCTATAATCAATTATAACCGATTCTGCGTCATAACACATGTTTTTCAATTAAGAAAAGGTGCTCCTATGCGAAATCGCATGCAGGGCACCTTACCATCATATATTAAATTGCTGCACCTCGGTGCGCAATCCCTCGGCTAGGGAGGCGAGGGCTTCCGTACTGCTCGTGATCATTTCCATGGCGGCCGCTTGCTCTTGGGTTACGGCGCTTGTCTCCCGTGCTCCGGCTGCCGCTTGTTCCGCCAACTGTTTCAATTGTCCTGAACTCTTGTATACGTCTTGCGATTTCAATTGAATCTGATCAATTGCCGATGATACCGCATCGATTTTGGAATTGACGCCGTCTACCGAAACTTCGATGTCTCCAAAAATCGAGAGCGATTGGGCTGATCTCTCCAAGCCATTGGCCACTTTCGAGTTCCCTGACTTTATGGAATGAACGGCTTGTTCCGCCGCGGTATGAACATCCTTAATCATCTCCTCGATTTTTGTCGCGGACACTTTTGACTCTTCCGCAAGTCGCCGCACTTCATCCGCAACGATGGCAAACCCTTTTCCGTGCTCACCCGCGCGTGCCGCTTCGATGGCAGCATTCAAAGCGAGCAAGTTCGTCTGCTCGGAGATTTCGGTGATGAGGGCCGTCACTTGTTGGATTTCCACTGATTTCTTCTCCATTACTTCCACACTGCGAGTCGACTCCCGGATTGTAGAATGGATGTCATCCATGCTCGTGGATACGTCCCGCACCATGAGGATCCCGCGTCCGATGAGGGAGGACATGTCATCGGCAGAGCTATGCATCTCGTCATTATTCCGGCCGATCTGCTCAATGCCTTGGTCCAATTCAATCATGGCTTCAGTCGATTCATTTACATGATTCAATTGTTTCTCGCTATTTTCTAGGTGATGGGCAGCCGATTGCGCCACCATTTGAGATGAAGCATAGCTTTCCTCCGAGCTGGCGGATAATTCCTCCGAACGGGCAGCCAGTTCGACTGCTGCATCATTCATCCGCCGGACGACCCCGTTCCAAGTCGTCAGCATTTGATTGAGCGATGCAGCCATTTGACCGATTTCATCTTTGTTTTTCACGTTCAAGGGAGCTAAACTCAGATTGCCCGCAGCAACTTCTTCAATCGCTTTCGTTGTTTCTTTAATCGGACGGGAAATGACACGGTCCACTAAAAAGGTGACGATCAATCCAATCAGGATGGAAGAGGCGACTAGAATGATGTTAAGAAGGTTCGATGACTGCACTAAATTTCCGATATCGAACTTAGCCTCCGCCAGCTGTGTCTCCAAAACCTGTTTCAACTGTTCGGCATTCTCCAAGTAAGCGGAATTGGCAATTGCGGCTTCCGCTGCCAATTTGTTAAAGCCGTCCATATCGCCGGCTTTATGAACAATCATCGCTTCTTCGGTAAGCGCTTGATACTTCTCCCTCGCGGCTTGTATATCGGCGATCAATGACTGAAGTTCCGTCTGATTCACCATGCTTTGCAGCTCATCGGTGTATTGTTTCAGATCGTCCCCATGTTCGCTGACCGTCTGCATGAACTTCTCGTCCTGATAGAGGAAATACCCTCGGACATCTCCGACAATCTGGGCGTGGCTAATCATCATTTTATCAAGCAAGTTCACTTTTTCCGATTGGTTTTCAATCAATGAAGTAAATTCTTTATTCACATGTTGAGCTGTTAAAAAACCGAGTCCGCCGATTATAATTAGGAGGAATAACACAATAGTGAATCCTAAAATTACCTTTCGTTGAATTGTTAACCTCAAAAATAACACTTCCTTCCCACTCCTATATACCTATTATACGAGCTGTCAGAAAGAAAACAAGTTTCAGACAATGTTTTATGTAGGTTTTGTAAGCGTCTTCACTTGGACTTTACCGCGTTTTTTGATAAAATGAAAAACATTCACCTATGTGTGAACGGAGGATGAAAGATGTATGAAGTGATTTACATGAAAGCAGATTATGAACCGTGGTGGATGTTCGATGACTGGGAAGAAAAAGTCCGGCTCCGTCAAACATTTGAAAATAGGGAAGAGGCAACTGCTTATTTCGGACGTTTACTTGATGAGTTTCGAGGGAAATATGAACATGAAGCGGTAAAAAAAGAATTTTTTTACGCATTCTGGACGGAGCGGGAGAAAGTCTTTTGTGAAGGATGCGATGAGGATCTTCAAGTGTATCATGGCGTCATGCTTCTATTACATAAAGAGGACGGCTATTGAACAATTCGAAATATTTAAATTATCAGTTGACATTGAACTTGAATATGATATAGTTGTTTTAATCGGGAACATTATCCAAGTGTTATTAAATATAAGAAACACCGAAATGAGCGTATTCACATATTACAAAAAGTGATCGGCATCGTCGGTACTTTTTGTAATATGTGAATTTTTCTTTTGGGGAAAATCATATATTAAAGAATTATCATTTTGGAGGTTTTGGTATGAAACAAGGTACAGTAAAATGGTTCAATGCAGAAAAAGGCTTCGGATTCATCGAAGTGGAAGGCGAGGATGACGTATTCGTACACTTCTCAGCAATCGAGGGTGAAGGATTCAAGTCATTGGACGAAGGTCAACAAGTGGAGTTCGACGTGGTGGAAGGAAACCGCGGACTACAGGCTGCTAATGTTGTAAAACTTTAATTCGTCAAATCGAAGAGGCACTCGAAATCGGGTGCCTCTTTTTTCCTCATAAATCATCGATCGATTCCAAAGAAGAGGTTACGGTGAATTCCTCGCCGTCGGTTGTCTGCATGACGGACTCGCGTTTCACCTCACCAATTCCCTCGACAAAATATTTACGATTGATGTAATCTTTCCCTTTCTCTTCAATGACCAATGCTTGATCAAATGTTTGATACGGGGTTTCTACCGTGGCATCGGTATCGACAATGGTCCAGAAACCAAAAGTCGCTCCCTTGGTGAATGGCTTTTTCAAATAGACTCCGGTGGGCGTCATCTCTTCCAAAGCAGGCAAGTCAGGGAAGTCCTCTTTATTTTCGACAACTTGTTCCTCTAAAATGTTGATGGCATCTGGCTCCAACCTGAAAATCCGCCGGACAATCGCCCCGCCATTATTCTCGTGAATAATGACGTAATGTTCGGTAGGGTGAGCGACTTCGATTTCAAACTCCGCAAATTCATTTCCCATCCCTTCAAACCTTGCTTGTGTCCCGTCCGGAGGGAAATAATTAATCATCTCAATCGCTTCTGCATGTTCTTTCCCTTCACCCGGATTAGACGTTCCATTTTCTGTTGTCGCCGACCCTTTGGACGTACCTGAATTATCCATTGCGGTCGAATCCGGTTTTCCGCAAGCTCCTAAGAGTAGCAGCATCATACATAGCATCACAACATATAATTTACCCATTCCAAACACTCCTTTGCCATTGGTATACCCAAAATCACGGAATTCATCGGAGTGGATTTATTTTTTCAATATGTCTCTAAAAAATGAGAAACCGTTCCCCGATTTGCGGGAAACGGTTTTTTCTTAATTTACAGCTTGCTGTTGGTCTTTCCATTCCAAGTATTCATCATAGTTCATCATTTTATCGAAGATCGTTCCATCTTCGTGGATTTCGATAATCCGGTTGGCTACCGTTTGGATGAACTGTTGGTCATGGGATGTGAACACCATCGCCCCTTTGAACGCCATCAAGCCATTGTTCAGTGCTTGGATGGATTCCAGATCCAAGTGGTTCATCGGTTCGTCCAGCAATAGGACGTTGGCCGAGGTTAACATCATTTTCGAAAGCATGCAGCGTACCTTTTCGCCTCCTGAGAGGACAGAAGGCTTCTTATTGACTTCTTCACCGGAGAACAACATGCGTCCGAGGAATCCACGTAGGAAAGTCTCGGTCTGGTCTTCCGGGGAATATTGACGAAGCCATTCCACAAGCGTTTGTTCGTCGCCTTCGAAATACTCGTTGTTATCGAGAGGGAAGTACGCGCGTGACGTCGTGACACCCCACTTGATGCTGCCTTCATCCGGTTGGTCCTGTTCTGCCAGGATCTCGAGTAAAGCCGTTTTCTGCAAAGGATTGCCGAGAAGGATGATTTTGTCTTCTTTGCCCATTGTGAAGGTGGCGTTTTTCAACATCACTTTTCCTTCTATGGTTTTGGATACGTTTTGGACACTAAGCACGTCATTTCCGATTTCGCGACCCATCGTGAAGTTGACGAAAGGATAGCGGCGGGAAGATGGACGAATATCATCCAATTGGATTTTTTCCAAAGCCTTTTTACGTGAAGTCGCTTGTTTCGATTTGGATGCATTCGCACTGAAACGGGCGACGAAAGCTTGAAGTTCTTTGATCTTCTCTTCTTTTTTCTTGTTCTGGTCTTGTGCCATCTTTAGGGCAAGCTGGCTGGATTCATACCAGAAATCATAGTTGCCCGGGTACAGCTGGATTTTTGAAAAGTCGAGATCCGCGATTTGCGTACAGACTTTATTCAAAAAGTGACGGTCGTGGGAGACGACGATGACAGTGTTATCGAATTCGATCAGGAATTCTTCGAGCCATTGGATTGCTTTCAAGTCTAAGTGGTTCGTCGGCTCATCCAGTAGAAGAACGTCCGGCTTGCCGAACAATGCTTGGGCGAGCAACACTTTCACTTTTTCGGAACCCGTCAATTCCGCCATTTTCACGTGGTGGAGTGCCTCGGAAATGCCAAGTCCTTGCAGGAGAATAGCGGCTTCCGATTCCGCTTCCCAACCGTTCAATTCCGCAAATTCGCCTTCCAGTTCAGCGGCGCGCATGCCATCCTCATCCGAGAAATCCTCTTTCATGTAGATGGCATTTTTCTCTGCCATAATGTCATATAACCGTTTATGGCCCATGATGACCGTATCGAGCACTTCATTTTCTTCATATTCGAAGTGGTTCTGTTTCAAAACGGCTAGTCGTGCATCTTTTTCCATGATGACATTTCCTGATTGTGGATCGATTTCACCCGATAATACTTTCAGGAAAGTCGATTTACCCGCACCGTTCGCGCCGATCAAACCATAACAATGGCCGGGGTTGAACTGTATATTGACGTCTTCAAACAGCTTGCGGTCACCGAACTGAAGACTTACATTAGAAACTGCTATCATTCGAAATCCTCCTAAATTCACAATACTTCTAGTATACCACGGAATAATTCTCAGTAGCAATTTTCCTGAAAGGGATGTTAGGCGGAAACCGCAATCTCCACTTAGAAAACCCGCTCTTTGATGTTATTTTTTGTGCGTATTCAGTATGAGATTGCCGACGTTGTCCATCTTAACTGCAAGTCCGGTCGGTCTTAATTTGAAATTTCCACAGTAAAGTTTCCTTTACAGGAATTGTTTGACAACTGGAATGATGTCCTAGTACTATTTTATTGAGAACATAAAAAGGGAGGAATGAGAAGTGAGGAAAAAGGTTATACTGTCGGTTTTTTCAGCGGCGTTAATTGGATCCTATCCATTAGGGGCGCTGGCGACGGAAACGGATCGGTCACCTGCGTCGGTAGGGCAACAATTGGAACAGCCGATTGAAAAATTTGTTTCCGTGGATGACTTTCTTGATGCTGCTTTGAAAGAGTTCTCGTACCAACATGCTTCAGAAGAGATGCGCGACGAAATTGTCAACCGATGGGTGCTCCCAGGTGAATTGGACGGCAGAAAAGCAGCCATTACAAATGGAGAAGCCGCACGGATTACGATTCGGGCACTCGGGATTGAGGATGATGAAAAATCGTTGGAAGATTATTTAAATACCGCTAAAACCCAACGCCTTTTCAACGCACATGTCCAAGTGAATGCTCCATTAACAGCCGCTGAGCTTTCAACCGTTCTATCTGGTTACAAAACAGCTCCTGCTCACGGAATTACGGATGCTGGTGTTGATGAGATTTCAGTCGAAGACTTCATGAAAAACCCTGGGGACTTCGGCTATGAACTATCACCGGATGGGAATTATATTTCCTATTCTTCTTCATGGGAAAACCGTTTTAACGTATTTGTCAAGGAGATGGGGGAAGACAGCGAACCGGTACGTGTGACAAGTTCAAAGGATCACGATATCGTCGCATCTTTCTGGAAAGATGATCAAATCCTCTATTTGAAAGACGGCGGGGGAGATGAGAATTACCATATTTATTCCTCCAGTTTCAAAGGCCAGGAAGAAAGGGATTTAACTCCTTATCCGGGAGTACGTGTAGAATTGCTTAGCGTTTTACAGGGTATCAAAGATGAAATTCTCATTACGATGAACAAGGAAGATCCGACCGTTTTCGATGTCTATAAACTGAATATTAAGACGGGTGAAACGACGCATGTAGCTAAAAATCCTGGCAATATCGTTAGCTGGCTGGCGGATCATGACGGGAAAATCAGAATGGCTGTAGAATCCGATGGCGTCGATAGCACGGTGTTATACCGGGATTCAGAAAAGGACGAGTTCAGGCCATTTGTCCAGACAGCAAAAGGGGATACGATAACACCAATTGCATTTTCAAAGGATAACCAATCCATTTACGCCTTGTCCAATAAAGACCGGGATAAGGTTGAATTGGTGAAACTGGATTTACAAGCAAACGAAGAAGTCATGTATTCCAACAAGCAAGTGGATGTGCTAAACGGTGTCTATGATCGGACACAAGATAAAATCTTGTATAGCCTATACATGACGGATAAACGGCATTACGAATTCCATGACAAAAACTTCGAGGCGCTATTCAATGAATTGAAAAGCAAATTGAACGTCAGCGAAAGTGAACTGCTGATAGTTGATTATAATAAAGAAATGACGAAATTCATCGTCGCGGTAACGAGTGATAAAGTGTATGGAACCTATTATTATTACGATTCCACAACGAAGGCATTGACAACATTAGCAGAGCTGGGTTCCTGGCTGGATCCGGATCAATTGGCAGACATGCATCCGATCTCGTATAAAAGCCGAGATGGATTGACCATCCATGGGTATTTGACAATGCCGAAAAATAAAAAGCCGGAAAACTTGCCGCTGATTGTCAATCCGCATGGAGGTCCTTGGGCACGGGATATGTGGGGCTTCAATCCGGAAGTCCAGCTTCTTGCCAACCGGGGATATGCTGTCCTTCAAGTGAATTTCAGGTCGTCCTCCGGTTATGGAAAAGAGTTCCTCGATGCAGGCAATAAGCAGTGGGGACTGAAAATCCAGGATGATATAACGGATGGAGTCCAGTGGGCGATTGACCAGGGTATTGCGGATCCAGACCGAATCGGAATTTATGGCGCATCCTTTGGCGGTTATGCCACGTTAGCCGGTATCACCTTCACTCCAGATTTGTACGCCGCTGCAGTAGACTATGTCGGTGTTTCTAATATTTTCACTTTATTGGAAACCATCCCTCCATACTGGGAAACGATCCGCAACGACCTCTATAAACGAGTTGGCCATCCAGTCGAAGATAAAGAGCTTCTCGAAGCGGTCTCGCCAGTTTTCCATGCGGACAAGATCAAAACTCCATTATTCGTCGCGCAAGGAGCGAATGATCCACGGGTCAACCAAGCGGAATCCGACCAAATTGTTGAAGCGTTACGAGCAAGAGGAATTGACGTGGAATATATGTTGAAAGAAAACGAAGGCCATGGCTTCCAGAAGGAAGAGAATCGGATTGAATTTTACAATGCGATGGTCCGGTTTTTGGATACGCATCTGAAGTGAAATAAGACAAAGGTTGTCCAGACAGTCAGTGTAGCTGATAGTCTGGGACAACCTTTTGTTATTTATGGATCGCTACCCGGGTCCCGATTGGAACAGCAGCTGCCAATTCCAAAACATCCCGGTTATGCATCCGGATGCAGCCTTTTGAAACATTTTTTCCGATAGAAGAAGGATTATTCGTTCCATGGATGCCGTAATGCGGTTTCGATAATCCCATCCAAAAAACCCCGAAAGGACCGCCCGGATTCCGTTGCTTATTAATGATTGTATAAGTGCCGGCGGGCGTAGGGGTGACCATCCTCCCGACCCCGATCGGATAGGTTTTGATTAACCTGCCGTTCTCAAATAATTTCAAATGATGCTTTGACGTAGAAATGTCGATCGATTTAGCCATAAGGAGTCAACTCCGTTTTTAGTAGTCTATGAACGGTCGTCGAAAATAAGAATAAAAACAACAAAAAACCCCTGCTTGGGGGGAACTGACCTAAGAAAATGAGACAAATAAAAACACCTTACGTTGAAAAACGGGTATTGAACCTTAATACATCAACGTGGAGGTGTTTTTTCTATGGGAACTAGAGTTAGTTATCCAGAAGAAGTGAAATTGAAGGCGATTGAAATGCGGTTAGCGGGTGTTCCTGTGAAAGAAGTAATGGAGGAACTGAACATCCGGAACTATACACAGCTGAAAACTTGGATGCGATGGTATCGGAATGGTGAATTGCACCGTCTTGCACAACCGGTCGGCAAGCAATATGCCTTCGGCAAAGGACCCGAGTATGAAAGTGAGACAGCGAGATTGCAGGCTGAAAATCGCTTTCTGAGACAACAGGTCGAAGTATTAAAAAAGTACGCAGAATTGGAAAGGAAGTGGCGCCAAAAGTTGTGATTCAGTTAGTGGAAGAATGGAGTGGAGATATGTCTATAGGAGAGATCTGCCGACACATGGGTATCAGTCGTTCATCGTATTATCGCTGGAAAGCCCAAGAGGGGAATGAGACACCAAAGGAGGCGCGGGATCGGCAGATTGGCGAATTGTGTAAGAAGCATAAATTCCGATATGGGTACCGGAAGATTGCGGCTCAATATCCAGGAGTCTGTGAGAAGACGGTACAACATGTCATGCAGAAACATGGTTGGCAGTGCCGTGTGAAAGTGAAGAGACGCAAACGTACCGGGCAGCCCGCACATGTAGCACCGAACCTGTTAGAGAGGGATTTTACTGCTTCTAAGCCTTTGGAGAAGTTGGTGACAGATATTACCTACTTGCCCTTCGGCCAATCCATGATGTATCTTTCAAGTATCCTTGATGTCTACAACGGAGAAATTGTGGCCCAAACCATCGGTTTCATCCAGGACACCACTTTCGTTTTGGATACGTTGCATCAATTACCGGACTTACCGGAGGGCTGTATGTTGCATAGCGATCAAGGCTCGGTTTATACATCATATGCCTATCAAATGGCAGTAAAAGAAAAGGGAATTACCATGAGCATGTCCCGTAAAGGCACACCCGCTGATAATTCCCCAATCGAAACGTTCCACTCCTCGCTAAAGTCGGAAACGTTCTACCTCGACGACATCTATCGCACTACCAATGCGCATGTGATGCAGATTGTCGAAGAATATATTACTTATTATAACAATATCCGCATTCAAACGAAATTAAACAGCCAATCACCGGTACAATACCGGCAAATGGCTGCATAATAAGGTGTTTTTTACTTGTCTCAAAAAAGGTGGTCAGTGCCGGGATTAGCAGGGGCTCTTCGTTGTTTTCATAGTTCCAAATGCTGTTGCTGGTTGATCCACCAGTCTATGTGATCCAAATTAAAGTGGCTTGAACGGTTGTCGGAGGTCACGTCCATATCAGCCAAAAGGGCCTGGACGTTTTCTTCCGTCACGTGGTAGTCGACCGAGTCGAGATAAGCGAGGACGCTGGAAATCCCTTGGACTGTCCGCAACTGAATCACCTCCTATCCGATCTCATTAAAAAACATGTAATCCGATAATAGCCTTATACCCCTTTTTCACCGAATTAAACCTATTTCTGCTAAACTATTTGTAAGAAAAGGGGGATGGGAAATTGACAAAATATGATGACCAGCTTCACCGCTTGGACGAGCAATTCTGTTCGTTGTTGAAACAACGGAAGGTACTTACAGACAAGCAGATGATTGAACCCCCGGAGGAAGTGATGGCGGACTGGGCGGAAGAATTCGGTCTGCATGGGGAGTATGTAAAATCATTATTTAACCTCATCCAGATGGAAGATCATTTCCGGCCAAGGGTGGAGCCGAGGCGCTTTCGAAAACACGTGTCTGTCATGCAATCTGTCGAGATGGGGAAATATTTCTATTCCCTCACATTTATTCGGCAGTATGAGAATGCGAGCGTCGTCCAACTGCATGTGAACTGGGACGGGACGAAAGATCGCCAAGGGGAAGGGCCTGAATATCCTTTCTTTCGCTTATCGGTCGGGGAGGGGTATGATTGCCGGCAGGAAGGCGGGAGCGGCACGACGGGACAGGCAACCCAGGAATTCATCGTATCGCCAGCATTGCCCGACGATCTATCGGGAATCGAGTTTCAGTTTTCCACTGAAGGGACTCCCTTCTTAAAGCAGACTGACAACATTGAATTCACTATACGAGCTCATTGAAAACGATGAAGGGAGCGACCCTATGTCCGTGCTGGAAGCAAGAGAAGTAGGAAAAGTGATCGAGGGAGTTCCGATCCTGCAATCCATTTCATTTGTTTGCGAATCGGGACAGGCGATTGCAGTAGTCGGAAAAAATGGATCGGGGAAAAGTACATTGCTTCAAATTTTGGCAGGGATCCATGAACCTAGCCGTGGACATGTCATCCGGCAGGCAAAACGGGTTGGCTATGTCCCCGAACAGTTTCCGCAAAACTTGCGCTTTAAGGTGAAAGAATATTTACGCCTAATCTCCACTTTCCACAAAATGCCAAACGAAACAGCGGAACTGGAAATAGCGAAGTATGCACAACTCTTTGGAATCGGTCCGTACCTTCGATCGCCGCTCCATCACGTGTCCAAAGGGACGAGGCAAAAAGTAGGCATCATTCAGGCACTGCTCGCAAGACCCGAACTACTCTTATTGGATGAACCCTTAACGGGGCTGGACCAAACATCCCAAGAACAATTGCTTAAAATATTGAGTGATGGAAAGACGGCCATTATCTTTACGTCCCACGAGGAATGGTTTGTAAGAAAACTGGCAACGCATATTCTTCAAATCGAAACCGGAGAGATGATGACGAATCGCAATCAAGCTCAAATGGTGATCCGGGCACGGATTCCGAACAAGGAAGCATTGTCCAGCCTGACGATCCGTCCAATGGAAATCAATGGCCAAATTGCAAAATGGACGGTAGAGGTGGAGAGAAGTGATCGATTACTGGAAGAGCTGCTCCAACAGGGCTGTTCCATACTCGAATTGAAGGAGCGGAAATGAATGCAGGGGTTTATCCGATACCAGGTCATCAGCTATATACGATCTTTAAAATTCATTCCGCCCCTCACTGTGTTTGGTGCGTGGATTTTTGTGTTTTATGCGTATTCGGGCGTCCCCGTCATGAGCAGTTATGCCGTTACCTGCCTGACCGTCTATTTGACGATGGTGTGGATTGCCATGTCGGTTTTTTCATTGGAGACGTCTAATGAGAGAAATCTGTTGTTAGTCCAATTGCCTCAGCAGTCCATGTACTTTTGGGGGAAATGGCTCGTCTGCCTATTTGCGGCCATCTTATTGACCGGATTTGCTATTGGGTATCCGATCCTCATCGATAGCTTTAAAGAGGCCGTACAGCCGATTCACCTGAGCCTTGCCATTTATGCCCATGTGATCTTGGCGTTATTCGGCATCTCGGTCGGCGCTTTTTTTGCGAATACATCCGCCTCTTCCCAGAAGTTCGCTTGGTTGTCTGCTATGCTGATCACTGTCGTGTCAATCGCGGCAGAAGGGATAATCGAGAAAGTCGGCTGGCTGCAGTGGATTCTACTCCTTGTCCCGCCTATTACAAGGGTGATTGGCTATTTGGGCGATTCCATGTTATGGCTTGGTTGGGACTTTTGGGTGAATGCTTTATGGGCGATAGGGTATTTTGTCGTTAGCCTATTCGTTGTATATCGGATGTTTCGAAGGAAGTCCAAATGAGAAGTGGCGTCACACTGCACTCTAGCATTTCACTATTGTAGTTCTAAACTCTTTACGTTATTATATTCACTGGTGAGTATAGTCCTAAGAAGAAAAAAGAGAGTTTAGTGCCATAGGAGTGTTTGCAGTGAAAATTCAAGAGTTGTTACTAGCCATCAACAAAAGCATGGAGTCTTTGGACCTCGTGTCCGCCAGACGATATATCGAGGACAATATGGAATTATTGAATGAAAATCGCCATCATCTTCGTTCCAATGCAAGGGCGTTGCTCGATTTTTTAAATGATCAAACGGAGAGCCCTTTAAATCGCCAAGAGTTAAATGTCATCCATTCGATCAATACATATGCTTCCCGTTTTGATATCCGGGGATTAAAATTATCCGTGAAAAATAATTTCGATCTATTAGTACGTGATGATGTGAAGCCTTATTTTACAGAGGACGCGAAAGTGATTTTGGAAGGGATGAATGTCATTCATTGACATGGTGCTATTCGCTGAATTGTCTGAGTAAGGTCGTTGGATTGGAATAGGTTTCACTTTCCTATAAAATAATAAGGCCGGAGCCCGCATAATGGGCTCCGGCTAAATTATTTTGCAGTCATCCGTCTTCGTCTTCGATGCTTATAGGCCTGCAGCGTGCCAAGTTCTTTATTCAATAAATATTCCATCCGGACATAGTCTGCACGGGAAGGTAAAAAGGTTTCATCCAACCCGGACATGGAAAAGATGAAATAGTAATCAGAAATTTTACGGAAGAGGACGACTGTCGTTGGAAATGAATCAAAGATACCTTTGATCTGATATTTTCTCGTGTAGGCCCAGTGGATCAGTTTCATGGCCACCATCCTTTCCTCACAAACTAGTATACGTTGCTAGACGGGCAAACGCAAGTTCGATAGAAAGAAGGATTTCAGCATGAAAACTCAACGAACTCTCTTTAAAAACAGTGTACTTTTAATTGCCATTTTTGCCGTTTCCCTTAATATGCGGCCGGCCATCACGTCAATCGGTCCCATGTTGGAAACGATCCGTGAACAACTCGCGTTGACGAATACCCAAGTCAGTCTGTTAACCGCCTTACCCGTCATCTGTATGGGTATTTTTGCTTCCCTCGCTCCGGTATTAAATCACCGGATCGGCTTACGTCGAACGATGTATCTGATGATTATCGTTATCGGTGTGATGTCTGCACTCAGAGGAATGGTCCCGGGCTATGGCATACTTCTTCCGACGGCGTTTGTCATCGGAATCGCCATTGCGGTGATCGGACCACTTTTATCCGCATTGATCAAACAAAACTTTCCGGAGCAAGCGGCCGCTGTCATCGGTTTGTATTCATTTGGAATGGGGATGGGGGCGACGATTAGCGCGGGATTGACGGCCGTGTTTTTCGAAGCGACCGGTTCCTATCGGTTTGCCATATCCATTTGGGGCATCTTGTCGCTATTCGGATGGATCGCTTGGTTTTTCGCTGGCAGGGGGAAATGGGCCGTCCGCCAGCAGGAAAGGAAGGAGCGGAAGGAAAGAGGGAGATCGCCATGGAAAGTAAAAAAAGCATGGCTCTTCCTCCTGTTCTTCGGATTGCAGTCCTCCGCTTTCTTCTCTATTATTACTTGGACAGTTCCACTCGCCACGACGGCGGGGATGACTTTATTGCAAGCGGGAACGCTTCTCAGTGTGATGACAACTTTTCAAATCGTGTTGAATATCGTCCTGCCGCTCTTGATGCAGCGGTATCCGGCGAGACGAAACTGGATTTGGTTCCTCGCCGGATCCGGCATGGCTGCAACTGTATTGCTGTGGACCGGCTTGCCACTCGCCATGTGGATCGGAGCTATCCTGATGGGATTCCCGCTCGGCGGCCTGTTTCCCATTGCGCTCCTGTTGCCTATGCACGAAACGGAAACCGCGGAAGAAACCAATTCTTGGACAGCAATGATGCAAACAGGTGGGTTCATCATCGGCGGGCTCTTGCCGCTCTTAATCGCGATGGTCTATGACTGGACAGCGAACCATCATTTCACCCACGCCATTATCATGTCCTTGTACACCGCCATGGTCGTCATTGCATGTTGGCTTGGCGATAAAAATTGAGACAATCGTGTTTGTTGCGTTTGTGTGCCTAGTACTAAAACTACCAGGCACACAAACCAAAAACCTGTTGCAAATATCTGACTTTTCAAATAAAGTGAAGATAGGTAGATTCACTTTACCGACTCCAAATAAGAGACGGGAGGAAGCGCAATTGTATGCAACGGTAGGGAAGATTTTTGATTTGACGGTGCAGAAATATCCTGACAGGGAAGCGATTGTCGACTTGCGAAAGGGAATCAGATGGACGTATGGAGAATGGGGGACCGAGGTGAATCGGCTAGCGAACGCATTCGCGGACGCCAGCGTGGAGAAGGGCGATCGGGTGTCTGCCTTCCTGTTTAACGCAAGTGAATTGGCATCCACTTTGTTTGCCACTGCCAAAATCGGGGCGGTTTTCAATCCGATCAATTTTCGATTAAAACCGAAAGAATTGGCCTATATTTTAAAAGATGCCGAGCCGAAAATCCTTTTATTTGAGAGCGCCTTGGAAGAGACCGTGTCCGCCATCCGTGACGATTTTCCGGACATTCAATTTTGGTTTATCGATGACCAAGCTCCGGCTTATGCGGAGAGTTTCGGGAAAAAGGTCCGGAACGCTGCCAGTACACCGCCGGATGTCGATGTGGATGAAAACGACTTGTATGCCATCATGTACACTAGCGGAACGACCGGGCATCCAAAAGGGGTCATGCATCGCCATCGTGCCATGGCGGAACAGAGCTTGATTTGCATCACGGCGTTGAAATGCTCGAAAAACGATCGTGGGTTGGTCATTGCCCCGATGTTCCATTGTGCCGAGCTGCATTGCAATATCATTCCCCGTGTCCAATCGGGTGCGGCGAATATCATCATGCACCAATTTAACCCGAAAGAGGCGCTGCGTGTGATCGAGGAGGAGAAGATTACCATCCTATTCGCCGCACCGACGATGTGGAATATGATGCTGCAAGAGGATGTCTCTACATTCGATGTCCGTTCATTGCGCCGCGGACTGTACGGTGCTGCTCCGATGGCTCCTGTGTTAGTGAAGGAACTCCAGCGTGTCCTGAACATCGATCTCGTCCAGGCTTATGGACAAACCGAAATGGGACCGGCTATCACATTCCTGACTGAAGAGGACCAGATTTCAAAGGCAGGGTCTGCTGGCCAAGCTTGTCATAATCACGAGATCCGGGTCGTCCGTCCCTCGGAAGACGGGCCTGCGGATCCTGATGACATCTTGCCGCCAGGAGAGGTGGGGGAAATCATCGTTCAAGGACCTTGTATGATGATCGGCTACTTCAACCGCAGCGAGGCGACCGAAGATGCGTTGGCCCATGGCTGGTATCATTCGGGTGACTTAGGCTATTTCGATCAAGACGGCTATCTTTTTGTCGCCGACCGGGTTGATGATATGGTGATCAGCGGCGGAGAAAACATTTATCCGCGGGAGGTCGAAGATGTCCTCTATGAACATGAAGCGGTTCTCGATGTAGCTGTTCTGGGGGTACCCGATGAGAAATGGGGCGAGCGTGTCATGGCGGTCGTCGTCAGCAAAGATCCGGATCTGACTGCGGACGAGTTAGAGGACTTTTGTAAGAATCATGAAGGTCTCGCCGCTTACAAACGACCACGCTCCTATTCTTTCGTCGATGCGTTGCCGCGCAATGCCAGTGGCAAAATCCAGAAGTTTCTGTTGCGTGAGCAATTAGTCCAATCCGTGAAGTAGGAAGATGCAATATAAGGGCTGGCTCATGCCGGCTCTTTTCATGCCTAATAATCCATTACTCCTGTCTAGATCGGAGAAAGTAGGTTGATTTTCATAGTTGTCTGTATCTGCCAAACCTCACTTCCGTACTTGAAATTTGGTTGGTATATTGAAAGAAGATAGGAAATCCGTTCCAAGAGAAGGAAATGGAGGAGGGATTGGCATGAATCTGAAAAAGATTTTGCATGATTTGCAAAAATATATGGATAAATCGGATCTGGTTTCGGCGAGACGATTGATCGAGGAGCATTTGGAATTATTGATGGAGAACAAAAACCTGTTGAACCGTCATATCCGGGAAATGGTCGATATTTTGGCATCCATGGCGGAAACCGATTTCCGGCCGCTGAATCGGCAGGAGTTGAATCAAATCCATCATATCAATTCCTATGCGTCCACGTTTGACCTCCGAGGCTTAAAGCTGTCCATCGAGGAGAATCCGGAACTGCTGATGCGGGAGGATGTCAAACATTATTTAAATGCAGATGCAAAGGCTTTATTGGAAGGCATGTCTGCGATTTCATAAAGCACACCAGAATGGTACAAATTTTTTAAAGGTGCCAGGTTCTCATCAAATTTCGAATTGTTCCTAAACCTGGCACCCTCGTATTAAAAATACCTCAAGCAAAAATTATAAGTCGAATCAACAGAGCGGGGATCATTGCAGCCAATAAATAAACGATAATGCCTGCAAATTTATTGCCGGAACGCCAAATTACACGTCCGTAGTTTATCGTATAAACCATGACATAGAAAAAAACAAATATTAATGGTGTCGGCAAAAATGATCAATCCTTACTTCTTTTTATTTTTTGAGGCTTTAATTGGCTGCCGAAACTTTCAATCGTAATTTCGAAATCCACATGCACGTCAGCATTGCGGTATTTATCCTGCCAATCGTAATTCTCAAACGCCTTCATTGTCCAAAACTTATGTCGCACCACTTCATACCAGACGAAAGGTTCTGCACCATATTTTTCTTGTGTTTTTTTTATCAGGCTTGCTGTTTTTTCCTCCAGATTTTTTCGAATCTCATTTTTTAATAGTTCTTGGTTTTTTTCATTCCCCGCATAATCGATTGTGCTTGGAATGGAAAGAACTTGAACTTTTAATGGTATAGTGACATGTACTTCGGGACGTTCTTTGTCAACATCTATATCCACTCTAGTACGAGCTTCCTTTAATACTCTGACTGAAATTCTGAAGTCATCCTTTTTAGGATCTGTAAAAGTATCGATATAATGGCGGGCCAGACTTTTTTCTCTAAGCATAAGTGCAAGCCTTGTTTCCTCCCCGGTTAGAACACCAATCATTTTACCTTCTTTTAACACCGCAGAACCGATCATTTGAACAGGATCTCCCTCTTTTTGGGGAACTTGTCCTGCTTTATAGTTATCGGAGTTTTCCCGATATCGTTCCTCCCTCTCCGAAGTCGCATAAATAGCTAGAAATAAGGCGCTTGATGTTCTTTGTAAATAACGGTTTAAATCGGATACTGGAACAAAACCGGTATCCTTCCATCTGTCACTCATAAAGGCATAATATTTATGCGGACGGGTTTCCAACCGGGAATGATTGTGATTAATAAATTCCCGTGCTTCTTCTTTGCTGACGATCATCACTATTTTTCGACGAACTTCAGGGTCGCGTAAGGAAGAGGCGATGATATGATGTAAAAAATCACTTTTCGCAAATTCCTCTCCAATAATGATGGTCTGCAATTGTGAAAGGTCAATTTCCCTTGAAACAATACTATTTGCCAATTCTTTTGCGGATAAAATATCTGTTGCTGTAATCGTTATAATGTCACTAGGAGGCTCATTTTGTGCCATGGCCACGCTTGTGGACCCAACTTGCGGATTTTCAATTTGAAAAGTCACGTCAACCATATGATCTTCTTTGCTTTTGTCGATACCTAATACGACAACATACCCCCTTTCCTCCAATTCACTTTTATCCCAGCATCCAGATAGGATGAATAATATCGGTAGAAACCCGACATATAGTTTAGGCCGTTTCATTTTTTGACCTTCCCTTCCGACGATCCACTATCCATAAAACGAAGGGGAAGAGGAGCAGTATAATGGAGCTTGATTGGACTAAAGCTTCCCTAAGTGTGTTTCCGACAAAAATGTTCGGTGATATCATTCCGAACAGAACCGTGAGCCCGGCCAACGGCAGCATCAGCGGTTCGTATTCTTTTAACTGCAGCATTTTCGATAAGAAATATGCTGACAAATACAAGTAAATCGAAAAATGAACAGCCGAAGCTACTGTTGCAATGGCCAAATAAATGGATTCGAGATGACTAATTGTTCCGATTGTAGCCATACGACTTAATTGCTGGAAAGGATAAGCGATATTTTGACTTGCAGGAAAGTCAAAAACTGCAACGTATATGATCATGAATAAAGCAAGTGAGATGACGGAAATAACCCATCCAAACAAAGCGCCCACGCGCATATCTTTATGCGTTTGGATAAAAGGATAGAGTGCAAAAAGTAATATACTTTCCCCATAGACAGAACTATGGACTACGCTTTCTTTTAAAATCGTTCCCAAGCCTGGCCCAGCAATCGGAAAAATGCGGTTGAATGAAATATCCTCCCAAATAAAAATGATAAGGGCAAACATCAAAAGTGAAAATATGGGTGTGAAAAGCCAGGCAGTCCTACCGATATTCTCCAAACCACGTTTTGCTATGTAAAAACTTGCACCGATTAGCATGATATAGAGATAGGGAATAGGCGTTTTAGGGTAAAACATCGTGTTGAAAATATCCGCATAGCTTCTACTGTTGATCACCGTTGCGCTAAAGATAATGATGAAAAGTAATAGCATGATGAAGGAACCAATTCGTTTCCCCAAGAGCATATATACGAGTTCTGCAAGGCCTGTATTCCGCCTTTTTACGATCGTCAACAGAATTAGAAAGGGAATCAACATGAATAGAAAGGAAATAATAGGTATCATCCAAGCAGCATTTTTTCCAAGTTTGAATAGCAAGTCTGGGGTTGTATTCATTACTTGAATGGCAAATAGGAAAATGAGGATGCCTATTAATTCTCTTTTTCGAATTTTACCATCGTTTACCTTAATCATTGTTTGAACCTGCTTTCGGATTATTACGACTTTCTTCATTTTGACGACTTGCATAAAAAGGGAGCAGCGCTTGCTTCCATATCGAAGGACGCAAGACCAATCCTTTTGGCGAACGAAAATAAGGAGCGAAGGGTGCTAAAAAAGGTACATTGAAAGATTTTAAAGAAACCAAATAAGCGAATAGACACGCGGTGGCTAAAAAAATTCCGAAAAATCCCATGAAATTTGCAATGAAAATAAAGGCAAAACGCAGGATTCTTATCATGAAACCTAAATTCAAATCTTGGATGACAAAAGAAGACAACCCTGTTATTGCGACAACGATGACCAGGATTGGACTGACGAGATTCGCCTGGACCGCTGCTTGTCCTAATATAAGTGCTCCCACGATGCCAATTGTTGGGCCGATTACCGATGGGATTCGTATGCCCGCCGCCCTTAAAATCTCAAACACAATTTCCAGTAAAATGATTTCCCATAAAACAGGGACCGGTACGACTTCCCTCGTCGCCGCGATGGCGAACAAAAGATCTGGAGGCAGCATTTCAATATGAAATGTGCTAACCGCCAAGTAAATTGCAGGCGTATAGAGAGCGATAAAAACAGATATTAACGTAATGATGCGGATAAAGTTCGCATACGCCCAGCGGAGGTATTGGTCTTCAATCGTATGAAACATGGACCAAAAAGTGACGGGAACAACTAAAGCATATGGTGAACTTTCCATTAATAACACAATATGACCCTCCAGAAGAAAGGAACATGCCCGATCCGGCCTTTCCGTCAAAAGTGTAGAAGGCACGATTGAATAGGTTCTGCTTTCTACATATTGTTCTAATATGGAAAGGTTCTGGATCAAATCACTTTCGAGCTCATTAATCTTTTTTTTCACTTCATTCAATAGTTCCTCGTCGGCCACACCCTTTATATACATGATTGAGACGTCTTTGACGAAACTATTCCCGACCGTCATTGTTTCGCACAGCAACCGACTGTCTTTAATCTGTTTTCGGATGAGCGACTGATTGACAGCCATTGATTCGTTGAATGATTCTTTTGGTCCTCTAACCACGTTCTCAACTGTCGGTTCAGTTACACTTCGATTTTCAAAGCCGGTTGTTTCCGCCGATATTGCCACGTCTTCACCCTCAAACAAAATTAGAGTGTTGCCGCGCAATAAATACTTAACAGCATCCCTTAACTTTGTTAGTTGCTTTGAACCTGTGTTGATTAGCACACTATCTGCTACTACTGACATGCCATCCTCATTTGGAATGTCAGTAACTTTCAATAGTGGTTTGATAATGTTTTCCTCTATAGCTTTTGTATCTACAGTGCCTTCGATGAATAAAATAACGCCTTTTTTTGTCCCTTGCAGAACAGTAATATTTCGTAGTTTAAGCGATTGATTGGTCGGAGAGGAGAATGCTTCTTTTAGTAGACTTACATTCAAATCAAGATCAGTGGAAAAGGATTGTTCCATCTTCTTTTGGTCGTTTGAAGTGTTCCTTCTTTCGGAAATTCCCACGATTAACTCCTCCAGGCACAAATCGGCTATAGACAGTACTCGTCGAATTTTTGAGGTTTTATTCATAGAGGATATAAAGGAGCTTGTCTTCTTTAAAATATCTAAAAATTTTTAATGATTTTTTATTTTTATTAAAACTAAACAATACGGACTTTAGGTCGATGAATCATTCGTACTTAGCATCTTAAGCGTAGGAAGGAGCACTTACGTGAAATCAATCAAAACAAAGATAATTATAGCCGTCATGGTAGTTTTTCTAGTGGGGATCAGCATCATGACACTAATTAGCAGTTCGCAAGTGAAAGGTCGATCGGAAGAGAATACGATCGATTCAAGCGGAGCACTTGTAAGAGAGATGGGGCGATCCATCGAAAAGTTTTTGGTTCAATTTGAAAAAGGGTTGGATCAATTGTCAAAATCTGATACGTTCTCAGCGTATTACGAAGCTTCTTTACAAGATGGGCCGAATACAGAATTAGGTTCGTTGGAAGAAGAATTAAGCCAATTTTTAGACGTTCATCAGGAAACGGCTTTCATCTACTATGCGACGCCGGATAAACAAATGGTCCATATACCTGCGGCAGATATTGAGGAAGGGTTCGACCCGACGAGCCGCGGCTGGTATCAGGGAGCTGCCGGCAATCCGGAAGGCGTATTTTGGACAGATCCTTATATTGACGCAGCCACGAATGACTATGCCATTACCGCAGCGAAAGCGGTTCAAGTAAATGGGGAAGTGGCAGGGGTCATCGGAATCACGATGGAGCTTTCCGCTTTCACTTCGGAGGTTTCCCATGCCCAGGTAGGTTATGGAGGATTCCCGATTATCTTGGACGAAACGGGGACAGCCATTTCGCATCCTACGGAACAAAGCAAGAATATGATGGACTTGCCGTTTATTGCCGAAATGTATGAAAAAGGCAATGAACATGGGGCAACCTACTACAACCAGACGGGTGTGGACCATGTCCTCGTTTACACGACCATGCCTAAATTGGGCTGGAAAATCGGGGCCGTCTATGATGAAAAGGAAATTGGAGCGATGGCTTCCCAGTTGCGGAATTCCATGTTGGTCGTGGCGCTCGCTACCCTGCTTGTCATTTTCATTTGTCTGTATACGCTGATCAGTCGAACGCTGAAGCCGGTTGGACTTTTGAAGCAATTGATGAATTCTGTTGCCGAAGGAGATTTGACTGTTCGTTCGTCAATCCGATCCAAGGATGAAATCGGGGAATTGGGAACGTATTTCAACACCATGATCGATCAGATGAACAGCCTTTTGACGGTTGTCAGTGGATCAGCAGAAAATGTACGCGGCACATCCAGTAATCTGAGCGCTATTTCGGAGGCGACTAGTGAATCCAGTTTGGAGGTTGCCAAGGCAGTTGGTGAAATTGCGGAAGGCGCGGTCAGATCGGCAGAAGACGCGGAAACGGTAACGGAGAAAGCTGAGCTGCTCGGAGTGCAGATCAACGAAATTACGGAAAAAGCCAGTTCGATGACCGAAATTGCGAAAAAAGCCGACGACATGAACACGAACGGCCAAGGCCAGATGCAGCAACTGAAGCATTCCTTCACTGATTGGGAAGCCGATTTACAAACGATGACGAATGCGATTAGTCATCTGGGAAGTAAAGTGAATGCAATCGGCGGTGTCATGGAAACCATTACCGAAATTTCTTCGCAGACGAATCTTCTGGCGTTAAATGCCAGTATTGAAGCGGCTCGGGCCGGGGAACACGGAAAAGGGTTCGCGGTCGTTGCGGATGAAGTCCGGAAACTCGCCGAACAATCCGCCCGTTCGACGGAACAAGTAAAAGCAACTATCTTGGAACTGCAAGCCGAGTCGAAATCCGTGACCGAGCAAATGACGGAAACCATTGATAATTTTAATCGACAAGGCCGTGTCGTTACGGAGACGGAGCTGACTTTCGATGAAATTTCCTCCTTGATGAAAACGATGCAACATTCCATCGAAGGAATCTACGATCAAATTCAAAGCGTGTCTTCTTATAAAGACGAAGTGGCCCAGACGATCCAGACGATGGCGGCAACAGCACAGGAAACCGCTGCCGCTTGTGAAGAGGTGAGCGCCTCGACCGAGGAACAGCTCTCAGCGATTCAGTCCGTGACGGAAACCGCGGAAAAACTATCGATGCTTAGCGAGGATCTAAGCAAAACAATCGAACGATTTCATATTTCGGAAAACGAAATAGAATAATAGCGAAATAACCGTCCCCCGAAAACAGGAGGACGGTTATTTGTTTGAAATGATTCAATTAAGCCCAATGCTTGGATAGAAATTCATCCCGTCCTGATTGCGCCCGATCTTCTTTATAATGCTCTTTTTCCTTCAGATAATAGTCCTGGTGATATTCTTCCGCCGGATAGAATGTTTCCGCTGGCCGGATTTCCGTAACAATTGGTTTTTGGAACTTTCCGCTTGTTGCCAGCTTCGATTTGGAAACTTCCGCGAGTGTTCGTTGCACGTCCGTGTAATAAAAAATAGCAGTCGTATACGAATCGCCACGGTCTTGGAATTGGCCTCCCGCATCGGTCGGATCGATTTGTTGCCAATACACATCAAGAAGCTGTTCATAGGAAAAAATCGCTGGATCGTATGTAATCTCGACCACTTCCAAATGACCGGAATCCCCTTTTTTGACATCTTCATAAGTTGGATGTTCCAGTTGTCCACCCATATATCCCGAAACGACGTCTTCGATGCCGTCCCATTCTTTGAACGGTTTGACCATGCACCAGAAGCAACCGCCTGCAAATGCCGCTTTTTCTTTCATTGTAAATACACCTCCATATCCATTCTTCCATTGTAGCAGGTTGGACTCCAGGACGCGCATTCATTCCGCTTCCTCCGTTAGGGCAAAACACACAGTGCCCGCTATGGGTAATATGCTATAATCTTCATGACACTGTGCAACCCGGACGAGGCCTTGCCGTCCTACTACATAGATAAGAATTTGGAGGAATACGCGGATGGAAGATCATTATGGAGAGCCTATGCCTAGAAGGCGAAGAAAAAAAAGATTGCGGGTCGGCCGCGTACTATTCACCGTATTGGCCCTTTGTTTTTTAGGAATCGGAGCTTATTCCTATATCCAATATAACGCCGGTAAGTCACTGGCAAGCGGAAACGTCATCAACCCGGGTGATTTTAAGGGGGATGCCGTAGATCCGAAATATCCTACCGTGGAGAATTATCTATTGCTCGGAACGGACGATGACGGAGGCGGAAAATCCCGTACCGATACGATGATGGTCCTGTCTTGGGATAAAAGCGAGCAGAAAATCCGGGTCATCTCTTTCATGCGTGACATCTATGCGGATATTCCCGGCTATAAATCGTATAAGTTGAATACGGCGTATTACTTGAAGGGAGTGCAAGCAACTAAAGATACAATCTCCGGAATGTTCGGTGTTCCGATTCATCATTATGCCGCAGTGGACTTCGATAATTTCGAGTCTATCGTCGATATTGCATTCCCGAATGGCGTGGAAATTGACGTGAAAAAAGAGATGTCCGAAAAAATCGGGGTCACTTTGACGCCGGGCAAGAAACGGTTGAACGGCAAGGAATTATTGGGCTATGCACGATTCCGGGCAGATGCGGAAGGGGATTTCGGTCGGGTCGGCAGACAGCAGGAAATCATCTCCGCGATGAAGGAAGAGGCGATGAGTCCAGGCATGCTGCTGCATGTGCCGAAACTGGCCGGCGCTTTATCGGGCTATATTAAAACGGATCTTACGACAAAAGATGAACTGTCCCGCGCGGCCACTCTCCTCATGAATAAGGGGGCGGACGTCGAAACGATGACAGTGCCAGTGGAAGGTTCCTATTCATTCGCCAACTATTCACACGCGGGCTCTGTCATCGAAGTCGATGTGGAGAAGAATAGGGAAGCGATCTCGAAATTCCTCGGCATGAAGCTGGATTAAGAATGGAATGGTATAAATTCGGAGGAAGGTGAAAGGTAACAATTATGGACGAAAAAAAGCCAGCGCAAGCGAGGAATGAAAAGAAGGATGGGAAGCTGTCGAATGTCATCCGGTTTCTCGGGGGACAGACGACGCTTTTCGTTCTCGTTTCCGTATTATTAATCGGTTTGATCATCCTCGTGTACCAACATATATCCTTTATTTTTTATCCGATCAAAGTGTTCTTCTCGACCGTCGTCTTGCCTGTCATCTTAGCAACGATTGCCTATTATTTATTGCGTCCGATCTTAAGGCTGTTGGAAAAGGCGAAGGTGAAGCGGGTGTGGGGGATTTTGATCCTTTTCGTCGGGATGATCGGTTTGATTACATTGCTGATCTTCCTCGTCTTCCCATTTTTACGAACCCAGTTCCACAATTTGGTCGAAGATTTTCCGACCTATTTCAGGCAGTTGTTGATCAATATCGATGACTTTTTCAAGACTTCGATTTTCGCCTCTTATTATAATGAATTGAATATCAATGTGAATTCCCTGTTTGACTCGGGTCTTGGCAATGTTGGTAAGATGTTTGCAGATATGGTGGGCGGCATTGCTAACGGAGTGAGCACCTTCCTTTCGGCATTGACCGGATTCATCTTGGCAATCGTGACGGTGCCATTCATCTTGTTTTATCTTTTGAAGGACGGCGAAAAATTGCCGAAAGTCATTTTGAAAATGCTGCCCCCTCGCATGCGCGATGATGCCGAAGTCATTTTTCACGATGCGGATCATCAGATCAGCGCATATATCCAAGGCCAGATCCTCGTCTCTATCTGTATCGGAATCATGGTTTCGATCGGGTTCTTGATCATTGGAATGGATTATGCCTTATTGCTTGGAACATTGGCGATGTTCACGAGTGTCGTCCCATATTTGGGCCCGATCATCGCGATCACGCCAGCAGTCATCATTGCCATTGTCACGTCGCCGATCATGCTTTTGAAGTTGGCGATTGTTTGGACTATTGTCCAGTTGGTCGACGGGAAGTTCATTTCTCCGCAAATCATGGGGAAAACGTTGCGGATCCATCCGATCACCATCATTTTCGTCTTGTTGACATCGGGTTCCTTATTTGGAGTGGCGGGCGTCATTCTTGCAATACCAGGCTACGCCGTACTGAAAGTCGTATTGTCCCATTTATTCACCCTCTTCAAGCTGCGTTACAATAAGTTTGAGTCGAATGAAGAGCTCTATTATGAAAAATCGGAATAGAAATTTAATCAAATAAGGCATTATATAGAACGAATAAATGATTTGTAATGGGTGGCTCCAGTTGCTTGTAGTGTAGGGCGGCGACTCCAGCGAAGGCAACGGCCTTTGTGCCAAAAAGCGTAGCGTTTGGCAACAGGAGGATGCCTTAATTTCCGCAAAGGGCGCAGAAATACGGCAAATCGAACCCTTCGCTGTTCGATTGATTGAAGCCGTGCCCGCGGAAAGCGTCCGCCTGGAACGGAAAGCAACGGTTGGCTGGTAATGTCCACTTCTTTAGTACGTTTTATATAGATGTCATGCTTTTAAACTGCTTATCTTTATGCCAGGACCTTAAACTCAAGTTAAACTACGACCTAAGCCGTAAATCAAACAGAGCCGGAGTCCGTTCTCTATGGAATCGTTCTATCCTATACTAGGAATAAGAGAGGGAAGGATTCAGGGAAAGGTGGAAGGGCGAGTGCGGAATAAGCTGATTATCGTCATTGTGGTTTTGATTGCGGGGGTGTTCGGGGTCAGGTATGCGATCCATTCATTATTCGGCTTTGATAAATCCGTTGTGATGACGGATTCATTTGAACGGCTTCACGTGAGTGGGTCAAATGCCGTCGTGGAGATCCGGCCGTCGAAAGATGACACGGCGACGATTGAAGTTGTCGGTAAAAAGGGACAGCGCAAAGGTTTGGTGAAAGCGCAAATAGAAGATGGCATGTTGACAGTCAAGTTGAAGGACAAGAAAATATGGGGGTTCCTCCCATTCGGTTACAAGCCTGTGACGGTCGTGATCGAAGTGCCCGAAAAGCAATATGAGTCTTTCCAAGTGAAAAGCGATAACGGCAAGATTTCAGTCGAGGGACTTCAGATGAGTGAATTGGATGTAGAAACGGATAATGGCAAAATCGCCGTAACAGAAGTTGAAGCAGACGTGGTGCGCGTAGAAACGGATAATGGACTGATCGAACTCGACCAGGTGGAAGGTGAAATTACAGCGAAGACGGATACGGGGATGATTTCGCTGAAGACGCCGGATTTGGACCGATCGATCGATTTGAAGACTGATGTCGGAAAAATTTCCGTCCAGACGAAAAAAGAACCGACGAACGCGACGATCCTTGCTGAAACAGACGTCGGCTCCATAAATATCTTCGGCTCGAAAAACAGCAAGACCGTCTACGGAGACGGGAAGAACTTGATCAAACTGAAAACGGATGTCGGCGCCATTGTCGTCCAATAAAAGGAGCTTCCCGGAAAGTCAGGTACCGCCGACTTTCCGGGAAGCTCTTTATTATTATCACTATATTTCCAAAGTGATCTTCCCGAAATTCTCTCCCTTTTCCATGTAGACCAGCGCGTCGGCGGCTGCTTCGAGCGGGAATGATTGTTCGATATACGGCGATACCCGATGTTCTTCAAAAAATTGGAGCATTTCCTTGAAATCTTCCGGACTACCCATTGTCGTCCCTCGAATATCGAGATGCTTGAAGAAGATGCGGGGGAGTACGAGTTCTTTAATCGGCCCCATCGTCGCTCCATAGTTGACGATCCGTCCAGCCGGGTTTGCTAACGCGACCATATGATTAAAGTTTTCGCCGCCAATCCCATCGATGACAAGATCAGCGCCGCCCATCAGTTTCTTCATCTCTTTTACCCAATTGTCTGAGCGATAGTTCACCCCGCCTGCCGCCCCTAGCTGTTTGGCCTTTTCGAGTTTTGCATCGCTGCTCGAGGTGACATAGACATTCGCCCCATGAGCGACCGCAATCTGTAATGCGGTCAATGCAACGCCGCCCCCTATACCTGGAATGAGAACATTCTCGCCCTCTTGCAGACTACCCCTATACATGAGAGCGCGGTATGCGGTTAAGCCCGCCAATGGCACCGCAGCTGCCTCTTCCCAGGAAAGATGGTCCGGTTTCGCATAGACGTTTTCAGCCGCAACAGTTACATATTCGGCAAACGTCCCATCGGATGGCATTCCTAAAGTCCGATGTTCCGGGCTATAATGGACTCTACTTTCCCCCCAATTTAAACTAGGATTGATGACAACCGCACTGCCAGTCTGGATATTGGTCACTTGATCTCCGACTGCAACCACTTCACCAGCCCCATCCGAACCTAAAATGGACGGTAGCTGCATCCCCGGGTACATACCATACGTGATCCATAAATCTCTTCGGTTTAACGCTGCATATTTCAGTCGAATTACCACTTCATCGGATTTCGGCGTCGGAACTTCCACTTCTTCGTATCGTACTTGATTAGGCCCACCAGTTTCTCGTAATACAATCGCTTTCATCAGAATCCCCCTCGCAATTAAAAATATAGATAATAGTAATGATTGAGCGCTCGTTCGAAGTTCTTTCAACTGTAGCATATTTTCACTTTCCTATCAAGCAATGTTTAGAAAAGTTGAACAACTTACTGAGGAATGCCATGGTGTTAAATTCTATCCATCTGAATGAACTGGTTGAGCGCATCTGTATACCATTTTCGTTGGAGTGTGGTACGTTCAATGATAAGGAATTATATGCGATTTCCATTAATAGAAAGAGGTAATTGGTATAATGAAGAGAGTTTCTCTATTGCTGTCCGTCATTTTATTCTCCTCCTTACTGTTCGGCTGCTCAGGTGGGGGATCGGAGAACGCGCAAACGCCGGAAGTGGAATTGCTCGTGTCGGCGGCAGCCAGTCTGACGGATGCCTTGACGGATATTCAACGTACATATGAGAGTCAGCATGAAGGCGTAACATTAATATTCAATTTCGGGAGCTCCGGAAAATTGGCAACCCAAATTGAACAAGGCGCGCCTGTGGACGTCTTTTTATCGGCAAGCGAAAAGGATATGGATAAGTTGGGGGCGAAGGGGTTAGTCGTGGATGATTCTCGTGTCGATTTCACGTCGAATTCTCTTGTATTGATTTCGGCCAAGGACTCAACATTGGAAATCCCTTCATTCAAAAAGATTGACCTTGGTTCCATCCAGCATTTTGCGATAGGAGAACCAGAAACGGTGCCCGTTGGCCGGTATTCAAAGGAAGTGTTCGAACATCTCGGATTATGGGAGCCGCTCCAAGAAAAACTCGTGCTCGGATCCGATGTCCGGCAAGTATTGACGCATGTTGAGATGGGGAATGCAGATCTTGGGGTTGTCTATTCGAGCGACGCCGTCATTTCGGACAAAGTGAAGGTGTTGGCGAAAGCGGATGACGAATGGCATTCCCCGATCATCTATCCGGGCGCGATTATTCGGGAATCTGAACACGAAAAGGCTGCGCAGTCATTTCTAGATTACTTGATGAGTGACAAAGGGCTGGAGACGTTACGAAAATACGGTTTTAAATAAAAAGAGGGAGGGCGTATGTCCGAATTGAATTACACACCACTAGTATTATCATTGAAAGTGGCAGCCATCTCCACCTCTTTCGTTTTCATCTTCGGTTTGTTTTTCGCTTATTTTTTTAGCAGGAAATCATTTTTTGGAAAAAGCATAGTGGAATCGTTCTTTCTTTTGCCGCTCGTTTTACCACCAACGGTTGTCGGCTTCGGATTACTCATCCTCTTTGGGAAAAAAGGATGGATCGGCGGTTGGCTGTGGGACACCTTTGACATCCAGATCGTGTTTACTTGGATGGCGGCTGTCATCGCATCCATTGTCGTCTCGTTTCCCTTAATGTACCAAAGCGCCGCTGCCGCATTCGAAAATATTGATATCCGGCTTGAAAATGCAGCGCGGACGATGGGAGCCTCGGAATGGCGAGTTTTTTGGACGGTGTCGTTTCCGCTTGCCTGGCCGGGTTTATTAGCGGGACTTGTCCTTTCTTTCGCCCGGGGGCTTGGAGAGTTTGGTGCGACTCTCATGCTGGCCGGTTATATCCCCGGGAAAACGGACACCATTCCGATGGCAATCTATTTTGCCGTAGAGGCAGGACAGATGGAAAAAGCGACGTTTTGGGTGATCATCATCGTTGCGCTCGGATTCAGCACGATTCTTTGGCTGAATTGGTGGAGCAAACGAAGCATGCGGCGGTTTGCGAACGATCGGCGATAGGGGAGGAATCGAATGCTAAAAGTACAGATGAAAAAGGAACTGGCCCATTTCGAGCTGGATGTGGCATTTGCAATGAATAAAGAAATTGTCGTCCTCGTCGGTCCTTCAGGATCCGGGAAAACGACCATCCTCAACTCGATTGCCGGACTGGTTCACCCCGATGCCGGATCGATCACATTGGACGAGATGGTTTTCTTTCAGGAAGGCCAAAAACCGCTTTTGCCAAGAAAACGGCATGTAGGTTATCTGTTCCAGGATTACGCGCTTTTTCCTCATATGACTGTTGAAAAGAATATTACGTATGGAGTGAGGAAGGAAAAGCAATCCTCCGTCGTAGAGAGGTTGGTGTACCTGTTAGGCATCCAGCATCTATTATCCAAATACCCTCATCAAGTTTCGGGCGGGGAACAGCAGCGGGTCGCTTTGGCCCGGGCTCTCGTAACAGAGCCGGCTATTCTGTTATTGGACGAGCCGTTGTCTGCATTGGATCGTGAGACGAGAAAGGAGTGTCAGTCGGAACTTTTACGCCTGCATGAACTTTGGCAAATCCCTTTTTTGATTGTAACGCATGATATGGAAGAGGCCCGCGGTTTAGGAGATCGCATCTTGTTTTTAGAGAAGGGGAAAATTGTAAAAGACCTCGCGACTGCGGAAAAGAATGAGGGAGGAAGTTTCACTTTAACCGATTAAGGGCAAATGCGTTATACTGGATACTATAGGGAATAGAGAAGGACACTAACGCATGGGAGGCATTTTTGTATGTTGAAGCAATTTTTATCAAGCATCGGCTTTGGAACGATGAAGGTGGATACGATTGTCGGCTCACCGACCGTCGCATTCGGCGAAACCCTTTCGGGGACGATTTATATCGAGGGTGGGGAAAGTGAGCAGTTGATTGATCATATTGAAATCGAATTATTGAAACGGACGACACGCGATGTCCGGGACAGCGATTTTTCGATCATCGATAATACGATCACCAAACAGGAATTCGAAATCGTTGGAAGTGTGAAGTCGAAAGAGACTGATATGATTCCATTTGAAATCGTCCCGGATGAACGATGGGAGACGGAGGAAAACGAATCGCTCATTTTACGGACGACCGTTTTTATTAAAAATGCGATAGATGTGCATGACGAAGACCGGATTACATATGGCTGAAGCCAAAGCGACCCTTTTTGATGGGGCGCTTTTTGATGTGCGTAATAATATTATGTAAACTGATAGGGGTTGGAGTGAGTGCTGGAATTCTATTTTTCGTTTTCCCGGTTCATCAAACAGGCGTATGAAGACTTTCCCGAACCAGTATCCATGCCTCAAATAGCCATCCTGTTTGCATTGGAGGGGCGCGATGATTTGACGATGCAGAAAGTGGCCCGGCATGTTGTGATGGATATCACCACTTTCTCCCGGCAGGTACAGTCTCTGGAGAAGAAAGGATACGTCGAGCGAGTTCCATCCGAACAGGATAGGCGATATTATTTCTTAGGATTGACTGTGGAAGGTGAGAGGGTGGTCGGGGAAATGGACCGATTGTTCGCCTCGCGGTTTGATCAATTATTCAGTGGTATGAACGAGTTTGAGATGGAGACGATCAAGCGATCTATCCAAGTCTTGTCTGCGAAGCTGGACTCTGACCAATAGTTGTACTTCGCAACTATCTAACGATCGATGTATTTGCTTATTGCAAGTAATTGTTTTAATGGTTGTGCTTTGCAACTATTAGGTCGGACAGGAAGTTGCGAATTGCAAGTACCGGAGTCAGAGAATCCTTTTTATCCGGGTATCCCTCTGTAAAATTAATAAACCCCCTTATCGAATGATAAGAAGGCTTAATAGTCGATTTACTGAGCGGGTTTATCGCCATCGACAAACTTTCCATAGACGGGCACTGCCATTTCTGCGAAGTTGTCCGCAAGCTTCGTCAAGTTCTCTTCCAGCCATTCGCCTGAGACCGGTACGCCATGTCCGGTGACGGCCACTTTCGGATGAAGTGCTTGCATCGCTTTCACGGATTGTTCGGCGGCAGTCCAGTCTGGTGTCAAATAACGGGGAGGTCCGGACATCTCGCGTTCCTGCGTGAGGACTTTATACAAGGCGTCTTGACGGACGGTGACAAACACATCGCCCGCTATTAACGCCCCATCAGACTCGCGATAGAAGGTGACATGTCCTGCCGAGTGACCCGGGGTATGAATCCACTTCCATCCAGGCATAGAAGGGACGGAATTGTCGGCAGGCAGCGGATTCGCTCGATCTCCGATATCAATCGCCTCAATTGGAAACATGGCGGACATTTTTGCCACCATGCCGCCTTCCACCATGAAGTCGGGGTCGGGATAATCTTGTTGCCCGGTGATGTACGGAATTTCCAAAGGATGAGCGTATACCGGGACGGGCCATTCCTCAAGGACATTAATCAATCCGCCGATATGGTCAAAATGGGCATGGGTCAAAACGATCGCTTGCGGCGGATTGCCAGCTCCAAATCTTTTTTCGGCTTCCTCTATAATATTTTTACCGGATGTGGGCATCCCCGCGTCGATCAGGACCCACTTTTCTCCCTCTCCTTGCTTTCCATAAAAAACGACATTGACGATTTGGTCCGTGTAACAATAGATGTCCGGTATTACTTCCACACCGACGCCACTGTTGACGGATGTGACCGGCTGGTATCTGTCGCTTGATGAACTTCTCTCCACGAATAGTACCTCCTTTAGGATGATTACAATAGTTTGGATCGTGCAAGAAAAAATATACAGTTTCACTGCTTGCATTCCCCGGGGACAGTCACCTAAACAATTTAAACACAATTCTGAATTGTTTGGGTGCCTGGCACTCTCGGTTTTTATGGTGTATAATTACACTAAAGGGGTGATTATGATTATAAAAGAAGAAATTATACATATTGTTTCGGAGCAAATGAAGTTGATTCGGACTGAGCAGGGGCATACCCAACAGCGGATGGCGGATTTACTTGGCATCTCTAAGAAAACGTTGCTGCAAATTGAAAAGGGGCGGGTGCAGGCTGGATGGACGGTAGTTTTGGCAGTTTGCGGTCTATTCCGTGAAAGTGTTTCGTTGCAGTCCGCTCTTGGCGAGGATCCGCTCGAGACGGTGGAACTGGTGTTGTACGAACGGATCCGCCCGGCAGGAAGGAAGACGATGGGCGGACGCATATGGTGGCGGGACATAGAAAATTGGAAGGACTACCGACTGCAGCAAAATGTGGTCAGTCAGCATTACCGCATTATAGATCCGGATGATTACCGCATTTTCAGCACTTTTGATTGGGAAGAAGTCAAAAAGGAAATGAAACGGACTATGGACTCATCCGAAGATCTGCAACGGAAATGGATGTGACTCACATGAAAAACTACGGTTGGTCAATACTTTTCCTGATTTTATATAGTTTCCCTTATGGGTATCTAGCGATGTATGTGGATTTTGCCTATTGGTCCATGTTCGGTTATGTGCCGCTATTGGTCGTGCCCGCTGTCCTAGCTTACAAAAATAAGCAGAGGTTTTCTATCGTTGTCTGGATGGTCGGAAATGTCTTTTCCTATTTGATATCCCGCTATTTGACGTTGCAAATGACTGGGATCGGGAATTGGGATGGCTATTTCAAACCGTTCTATCCGGTTCAACTGCTCCTCGTTATTAGTGTGCTTAATTTAATTCTTCAATCCATTGCCCTGTATGTCCGAAAAAGAAAAAAATCCTAAGTGCCTGTCAGCAAATGAAGCCCTATGCAGGAAGATGTAGACAATTGTGTTTTTTTATAGTATATTGAAATCAATTATGGCCTTGCTATACGCGTTCAGTTACTGAATTGCAAATAGGCATTACAATTACATACTAATTTAAATAGGTGCTTTATGTGTAGTTTCTATACATATAGCTTAAAAGGGAAGTTCGGTGAAAATCCGACACGGTACCCGCCACTGTAATTCGGAGCGACCTGCAAGATGTCACTGCTTTATTTTTAAAGCGGGAAGACGCGGAGAGCATCGAGGATAAGTCAGGAGACCTGCCTGTTTAAAGAACACAAATAAACCCCCGGGAATAGAGGAGAGTGTGTTTACGAAAAGTCATTTCTGTTAGCTGAAGACAGATTATCTCATTTTTGTGAGCATTTGAACCTATTTGGTTTAAATGCTCTTTTTTAATGGTCACATTTCCGCCTATTGCAAGAAAGGGTGATGAAATCACTTCGATTTCCTCGAAGAAGAACATGAATCACTGCTCAATATGTACGTCTGCGAGGTGTCTATGAAATATAAAGAATACTTAGCACTGGCTATCCCTTTTGTCATTTCGACCGTCACTCAGCCTCTATTAGGGGCGGTCGATACGGCGGTCGTAGGGAGGCTTGGCAATGCCTCTTATATCGGTGGAGTAGCCATCGGTGCCGTGATTTTCAATACATTATATTGGTTATTCGGATTTTTGCGGGTGAGTACATCCGGATTTTCTGCGCAGTCCTTAGGAAGCGGGCATGAGCAAGATCGTTATTATGCTTTTGTCCGGCCGTTTGTGACCGCATTGATAATGAGTCTTATTTTCATTGCTTGTCAAACCTTGATTCAAAACATCGCATTATCAATTTATCGGCCGGAGCCCGAGGTAACGGAGCATGCCGTCACTTATTTCAAAATACTCATATGGGGAGCTCCATTTGTGCTGCTCGGCTATGTCAATTTGGGCTGGTTAATGGGGCGGAAACACGTGAAAGAAACCCTTTTTTTGCAGATCTCTATGAACGTCCTGAATATCATTTTAGACTTGGTGTTGGTTTTTGCGTTTGAAATGGGAGTTGCCGGAGTCGCCTATGCTACCCTGATTTCTCAGTTTTATGGATTTGTATTAGGAACCTTTTTAATATGTAGCAAATTAAACGTAAACACCCTACTTGGTCTGAAACATAACATATTCGATCCGGGAACTTTCAAAAAAATGATTGGGGTCAATACCGATCTGTTTATTAGAACGGTTTGCCTGTTAGTCATGACTAATATGTTTGTTGCGAAAGGAGCGGAATTAGGCACCGTTGTCCTAGCTGCGAATGCCGTGTTATTCCAATTACACTATATCATCTGCTATATGTATGACGGGATTGCGAATGCCTCTAGCGTATTTGCGGGGAAAAGTGCCGGGGAGAAAAATCTACAAGAATATAAGGAAATGCTTTCTATATCGAATGTTTGTACTGCCGTATTAAGCATCGTATTATCGGTCGTCCTCATCCTATTCAAGGATCCTATTATCGCCGCTTTTACGAGTATTGAAAGCGTGATCGCCATGAGCCATGAATTTTTTATATGGCTGATTGTGCTGCCTTTTGTCATTGGCGTTGGGCTTGTCTATTTCGGGGTTTTCACTGGATGTACGTTTACAGGTCCCATCAGGGATTCAATGATTTTATCTTTACTTCTTTTTCTCATAGCTTATTACACCTTAATACCGCAATACCAAAATCATGGGTTGTGGCTGGCATTTATCTTATTTAGCTTGGGCAGAAGTGTCTTTCTATTTCTTTATCGAAAAAAATTAATGAATAGGGTCTTTCCCCAGGAAACTGGGAATGAAAAATGGACGTGATGCTATGAAATTGTATGTGTTCAAAAGGTTCCTCCAACTCTTTCTGGTAATGCTTTTGGCATCTTTTATCACTTTTGGGCTGTCGCATTTAACCCCGAGTGATCCGGCAGAAATGATGTTGACTTCGCATGATGTGATACCTACTACAGAGTTGCTTGAGAAAACAAGAGAAGAAATGGGGTTAAACGATCCGTTTATCGTGCAATATGGAAACTGGCTCTCCAACTTAGTGACAGGGGATCTTGGCTATTCGTATTCTACGAGGGGACCCGTCACAGATGTGATCGGACAAAGAGTGTTCATGACGGTTAAATTAGCGATGGTTGCTTTATTTATATTAGTTGGATGTTCTCTCACTTTAGGAATTCTATCCGCCATGCAGAAAAATAACTGGATTGATTTTACGATTCGGGCGTTTTCACTCGTTGGCATATCGATTCCCTCTTTTTGGTTAGGGCTTCTGTTAATCTATTTTTTTGTTGTGAAATTGAATTGGTTTAAGATTACCGATCCTACCTCTTTGGATAGCGTGATTTTACCCGCTTTCACGTTATCGATTCCCTTAATCGGAAGATATACAAGACAGATCCGAGCAGCGATCTTGGATCAGTATTCGCAGGATTTCGTTATTGGGGCGCGAGCGCGGGGAATTAAGGAAAGTCATATATTGATCAGACATGTTTTACCGAATGCGCTGTTAGGAATCATTACTTTGTTAGGTCTCTCGGTTGCCGTGCTATTAGGGGGAACGGTCATCGTGGAAAGTGTATTCGCATGGCCCGGTCTTGGATCGATGGCATTGGAAGCTATCACCTATCGAGATTATCCCTTGTTGCAGGCATACGTGATTTTCATGGTATTCATCTACGTCATCATCAATTTCATGGTCGATATCATCACGCAAGCTCTAAATCCTAGAGTGGAAATCAGAGGGGAGGGGAAAGGGTGAAAACACGAAAAAGGAAAAATGTTTGGTTCAAAATTGTCTTAGCCATCGCCGTTGTCTTCATCCTATTGGCTATTATTGCTCCTATCTTTGCTCCTCATGATCCATTAAAAACAGATTTTGCTCGGATTCTGGAAGCACCTAGCCTAGAGTATCCCCTTGGAACCGATCAAGTGGGGCGCTGCATCCTTTCCAGAATCTTGTATGGTGCGAGTGTTTCTCTCGGAATGACGAGTCTGCTGTTAAGTATTGTGACGATTTTAGGAGTGACGATTGGGGTAATTTCAGGACTGTTTGGCGGAATTGTCGATACGATCATCATGCGAATTACCGATACGGTCCTGTCTTTTCCTGATATTGTATTCGCCATTGCGATCGTGGGAGTACTAGGACCAGGCATGAAGAATACTATTATCGCTTTTTCAATCGTATGGTGGACAAAGTATGCAAGACTAACCCGAGTACTTGTTTGGGAAGTCAAAAATAATGAATATATCCAAGCCGCAAAAATGGCGGGGGCGGGGAAGATGAAGCTGGTCACCCATTATATCTTTCCGAATATCTCTTCTTCATTCATTGTCCAATTCGTCATTGATATCGGGGGAATCATGTTGGCCCTGGCAGGACTGTCATTTTTAGGTTTGGGAGTTCAAACACCAACTCCGGAATGGGGCAATATGCTCAATGAAGGAAGAGCTTATCTGCAAACTGCTCCGTGGTTATTGATCTTCCCTGGAATTGCTATTTTTACAGTAGTTGCTATTTTCAATACGCTTGGAGATTTAGCTAGAGATGTATTAGATCCTAAGCATACTTAAATAAAATGGAGGAAGTAGAATGAAAAAAAGTCTTTTTATTTGTTTGCTTTTCATCACAAGTGTCCTACTCTTTGGGTGTAATACGCAAAGTGCCGAAAATACCGGAACGTCGCCAACAGAAAGCAAGTCGGAGGATACGAAGACATTAAACCTAGCATTGTTTTGGCTGGACCCGAATATTGAACCGACGGAAGGATGGAATGGCTGGACCTTATCTCGTTTAGGGATTGGAGAGAGTCTTGTCCAATACGATGAAAATATGGAGTTAAAGCCGGTGATTGCTGAATCTTGGGAGCAAGTGGATGAAACAACTACTGTTTTTCAAATTCGTGACGGAGTGAAGTTCCACAATGGAAATCCGGTCGACGCCGAAGCTGCCAAGAAATCCATTGAAAGGGCATTGCAAATCAGTGATCGGGATGATGTTAAATTTCCGGTGGAATCAATGACGGCAGAGGGGCAAGTGCTAACTATAAAAACGGAAAAACCGTTTGCGACTTTAGTAAACAATTTAGCGGATCCGGTTTTTACGATCGTGGATACGACGGCAGCCGATTCAAAGGATTTTAAGTATAAGCCTGTTGCAACGGGGGCTTTCCAAGTAGTAAAGTTCACTCCGGATGTCGGCTTAACGCTTCATAAGCATGAAGAACATTGGAGCGGGGCAATCGGTGTAGATGTCGTCAATGTGAAATATATCCAAGACGCCTCTACCCGGTCAATGGCATTACAATCTGGGGAAATCGATTTTGCTACTCAATTAGGAGCAAAGGATTTATCCCTATTTGAGAACAACAAGGATTTTAACGTTCAAAAAGGGCCCAACTTGCGGATATTTTTATTGCGATTAAACATGGAAAAGCCTTACATGAAAAGTTTGGAATTTAGACAAGCCCTTTCGTACGGGATGGACAAGGAAACGTATGCAACAAAAATCGTCAACGGGATTCCAGCCAAAGGCCCTTTTAATGAGTTGTTGAGCTTTGGACATAAAGGAGAAGATACATACGGTTATAACCCTGAAAAGGCTAATGAATTGCTAGACCAAGCTGGATTTGTTGATACGAATGGGGATGGGATCCGAGAAGCAGACGGAGAAAATATTGTGTTAAAATTCGTTTCGCGAACGAATCATGGAAGTGATGCCAATAATATTGGAACGGCTATGCAGGCTCAATATAAAGAGATTGGAATTGGTGTAGAGGTCATTCAAGTAGAAAACTATGAGGATATGGCCAAGTCCGGTAATTTCGATCTAATTTGGGAAAGGTGGACATCTGCTCCAACTGCGGATGCGCAGTATTTCTTAGAGGCCAGCTTCACCACGGGAAGTGCCGGGAACCATGGGAAGTATTCTAATGAGCAACTGGACGAAATTATTACACAGCTTAGTAATACAATGGACAAAGCTTCGCGAGATCAACTCGGCATGGACGGGGCTAAGATATTAATGGAAGATGTCTCCTCCTTGTTCCTTTATTACCAAGAAGGAACCGTCGTAACAAGAAAAAATGTAGAAGGCGTCCATCGATACATCTCGGAACTTTACTATATCGATGAGCGGGTAAAAGTGAACTAATTCACGAGAATGGAGTCTATGCACGATGAGCAAATTGCTTGAAGTGAAGTCTCTCACCGTCGCGTATGATGGTGGGAGAAAGGCTATTCATAATATAAATTTGGATATAAAGCAAAATGAAGTGATTGCGATTGTCGGGGAGAGCGGCTGTGGAAAGTCTACCCTCATCAAATCTATCTTTCATCTTCTTCCTTCGAATGCGAACGTGGAAGCGGGGGCCATCCTTTTCAATGGCGAAGATCTGCTGACGCTGAATCAAAAGCAATGGAGACATCTTCGTGGCAATGAAATTACGATGATTTTTCAGAACCCGGGTTCTTATATGAATCCGATTATGAAAATAGGGAAGCAGTTTGTGGAAAGTATTCGGACCCATCGAAATGTTTCAAAGGCGGAGGCGATCAAAAAAGCGAAAGCAGCCCTTGTGAAGATGGAGCTTCCGGATACGGATCGTATTTTAAACTCATATCCCTTCCAATTAAGTGGAGGAATGAAACAAAGGGTGGCCATCAGTATGGCTTTATGTATGGAGCCGCAGCTTATTTTGGCGGATGAACCTACAAGTGCCTTGGATGTCGTGACGCAAATTCAAATTATGGATGAATTTCTCGCTCTGAAGGAAGAGGTTCAATCGAGCATTATATGGATCACCCATAATATAGGAACTGCTGCATATATGGCGGATCGGATAGTGGTCATGCATAAGGGAGAAATCGTGGAATTTGATGAGAAAGATCACATCATTTCTCGGCCTCAAAAGGAGTATACTCGAAAACTGTTAGATGCCATTCCTGAATTGAAAGGAAGCCTGCCATGAATGAGGACAAGATTATTCTAGAATTAATCGATGTCACCAAGCAATTCAGAGGCTATGGGGGCAAAAATCTTCAGGCGGTTAAAAATCTAAATCTGCGGATCAGGGAAGGGGAATGTATTGGGATTGTGGGGGAAAGCGGCTGTGGGAAGAGCACTATTGCCAAAATGATTTCCCATTTGACCAACGTGACGAGTGGGGCTATCATCTTTAAAGGAAAAGACAGCACCTTTCTTCGAAAAAAAGCGCTACAAGAATACTATAAGCAAGTTCAGATGATTTTTCAGGATCCTTTGGCTACCTTCAGTCCAAGAATGAAGATTGGCACGTATATAATGGAACCTTTTCTTAATTTCAACATCCTTCATAAAAAAGAAGCATTCGCTTTTGCGGAAGAATTACTGGAGATGGTAGGGCTTGAAAAAGAGTTCATGAACCGGTATCCGCATGAATTAAGCGGCGGGCAGCTGCAAAGGGTCGTCATCGCAAGAGCAATCGGATTGAACCCCGATCTCATTATTTGTGATGAATGTACATCTGCCCTCGATGTAACGATTCAACAGCAAATTCTACAACTCCTCATAGATTTACGAGTCAAAACTAACTTTTCTTGTATTTTCATCACGCATGACTTAGCTGTCGCCGAATCCATTTGTGACAAACTCTATGTTATGTACGAAGGAGAAATCATTGAGGAAATACATTCGAACCACTTGAAAAGGGATGCCAAACATCCTTATACGAAAAAACTACTCAATTCCACTATTTCCATAAATCGGGATGGTTCTGTTGCTTTCTGACGGAAGCTCAAGAACCGTCTTTTTTATTTTATATGATGGGGAATGGCCAGCTGCTTCATGTTATGATAAATTAGCCTTTATACATAAGTAATTTTGACAAAAGGGGAAGATGCTGCGATGACAGTGCAAAATGATCTGCCTGCGGGTTTGGCGAAGCCTGCTTTACGTGCATTGGCAGAAGCGCGGATTGTTTCGTTGGAACAGTTGTCCGCCATGACGGCATCCGATCTAAGCCAACTTCATGGCATTGGACCAAAGGCGTTGCAACAACTACGGGAAGCGATGGCTCATAAAGGAATGGCCTTTATGGGCGAAAGTGAAAAGTGAAGTGAGGGTTTTTCAGTGAATAAAAAAGCATTTTTTCTGGCGGTTTTCACCGTACTCGTGTGGGGCTCTGGATTTGCCGCAATCCGGGCGGGCTTACTCGGCGGCTATACGCCAGGGCATCTTGTGCTGACCCGTTTTTTAATTGCATCAAGTGTGTTTGTGATCTATGCCCTGTGGCCCGGAACCAAATTCCGGCTTCCCGCCAAAGAAGATATAGTCAAAATATTGTTGCTCGGCTGGGTGGGAATCAGTGTCTATCATTTAGGCGTCACTTATGGGGAGGAAACGGTTTCTGCCGGAACGGCGGGAATGTTTATTGCGTCGGCTCCTATTTTTACCGCATTGATAGCGGTCCTTGTGTTAAAAGAACGTTTAAGCGCCTTCGGGTGGATCGGAATGTCCGTCGGTTTCATCGGTGTCGTTCTGATTACTTTGGGTTCAGAAGGAACGTCCTTCACCGTTTCCAAAGGTGGATTGCTGATTCTATTGGCCGCTTTTGCTACATCGGTCTTTTTCGTTTTCCAGAAGCCGCTTTTTGCGAAATACCATCCCGTCGAACTGACTGCCTATTTTACGTGGGCCGGGACCATCCCATTTTTCATTTATTTTCCGGGATTATGGGAAGGCATCCAAGGAGCGACACTGGAAGCGAATTTGTCTACGATCTATATGGGTCTTTTTCCTGCTGCGCTTGCTTATGTCACGTGGGCGATCGCTTTATCCGTCAGCGAAGCAGGCTCCGTTGCCAGCATGCTCTATGCTGAACCGGTCGTCGCCATTATCGTCGCCTGGCTCTGGTTGAAAGAATTTCCGAGCCTACTCTCGATGATTGGGGGAGTTGTGGCGATTTCGAGCGTCCTTATTATCAATTGGGTCGGGATGAAACAAAGCCCACGCGTCGTTAAAGAAGTGGAATAGATAGGAAACAAACGATAGACTTGTTCTTCAGGGAGAGAGCAAGTCTATTTTTATTTCATTTGGACAAACCCGATAGGTAGATCGGATATCAAGACGAATACTGTAACTTATCATCGGAGAATAGCAGTTCGAATTGCGGACGCACAGTAATGCCCAGTTCGTTTTCAAAAAGTTCGATGGCTTGATTTGCGGCTTTTCGGGATTTTCCGGGCTGCTTGCTTTTGATTAACAATTGCACATATTGTAAATGAAATCTCTCGTCATACGGCTCCAGTGTAAGGATCGTTTTTATCATATTGGCAGCCTCTTCAAATTTTCCAACCTCTTCGCATTGCGCCGACCATGCTTGCAATGTCTTCATAAACTGTTCTTGAACGATTGTCCGATTGTCAGATAACCAGTCTTCATATGGGTATTCCGGCAATAGGCCATTTTGATAAAGTTCAATGGCTTTGGCTGCGGTTTCCTTGCTATACGGCTTGGCCATCAATTCCTTTAGCGTCTTCATATCGACTTCTGCTTCCTCCAACTGGAATGAATAGAGGGAATCTTGGTAGACGATAAATTTAGAGTCTCTTCCTTTTTTCAATCCCGGCTCCAGCTGTTTTCGTAAAATAGATAAAGCGACATAGAACTGATTGGATGCCGCCTCTTCCGGTTCATCCGGGGACAATAACCCAATTAGTTCTTCCTTTGACCATCTTCTTTCATAATTAGAAACTAAGAGGAGCAAGATCCGCAAGCTAGTTTGGCGGCGAAAGCGGATCGGTTTTCCGTCTATTTCGATGGAGAATGGACCAAACAAACGAATTTTCAGTTTTCCGGTTTTTTCGTCCCGATTGGGGAGACGACTCGAAGATGAAATTGCTTTTAGCTTTCGTAGATAATAAGCATGGAAATGACGATTCTCTAAAAAAAGGTGAACGGCTTGTTTCATTAAATCCTGTGCTTTTTCAATTTCACCTAATTCGGCATAGCAACGGGCCGCGGCAGACCTTGACCAGCCTTGGTCAGACTGAATGGAATAGCGGTTTGCGTGATCGATTGCCAGATTGGCCCAGTGAAGGGCTTCTTGTAAATTAGATTGTTTTCGGTAATATCGGCTCATTGTACACATTGGATAAACAATCGATGCTTTATCACATTGTGTTGACAGCTGAATTGCCTGCTCCGCGAAACGCCGTGCTTTTTCCAGGTCTCCTTCATCCATGGAGAGTTCAGCCGCATTCCATAACGTGTGCATTTGGGTATGTTGAAATCCGAATAGATCAGCCTTTGCCAACGCTTGGCGAGTATAGGATACTGATTGTTCATGATTGCCAAAAAAACGATGGATTTTCGCCAGTTTACTTAAATTCAAAGCAATCATCCGCTCGTCCTGTTGTTTCATTGAAAACGTTAAGCTGATGGTACTGAATTCCAATGCTTGCTGTAACTCGCCTTGAAAAAAATAAATGGTCGCAAGGCGATGACAGAGTTCTCCATAAGCAGGTGAATTTTCAACCTCGCATCTATCTATGATGGAACGTAATGGTTCAATCAACTGCCCCAACAAACTGGTCGGAATACAGCGGAACAAAAACAAACTGATTTCCGCTAAATGAACAGAAGGGGAGACCTGTTCTAAATAGCCGTCCAGCACTTGTAAAAACGAACTGGGCTCATAGCGTTCCGTCATTTCCATAATGATAGCGATAACTAGTTCATCTTCTCCAGCGGCAACCGCTTGCGACAGCGCTTCTAAAAAACGGTAATGGTCGCGATATAATTTTGCCAATTGATGATGGCGTTTTTTTATTTCATTCTTACCCCATTCTTGCTCCGCCATTTGATAGAAAAATTTGCGGAAAAGTTCGTTCAACCGATACACATTCGTTTGATTTGGCGAGAACATTAAGTGCGTATGTCCAATCGCTTGTATATATTCTTGAACAGGCCAGTTAGGTTGATAGCTGCTTAATACGATTTCATCCAAATCTCTAAATAAGGAGGCGTGGAGAAGGAATGTGCGCACATCGTCGGGGAGGTCGGCGATGATTTCGTTTGCTACATATTGATATAAATCCGTTCGGGAGCTGAATGTTCCGCTTGTTTTTTTTGCCATCGCTTCATGGAATAAGGCAAGACCTGCTGGCCAGCCTTCCATATCCTCAAGCAGCCGTTTGTCTGCGTAATTAGTAATCGTAAATTGATAATGGGAATGAAAGAGTTCTGCGGCCTCCTCTTTCGTAAAAGCCAATTCCGCTTTGTCTATAGCGATGGCAATTCGCTGCATTTTCCATCGACTGATGGGCAAACCGATCGGCTGGGTTCGTCCAGAGAAAACGATGGTTGCAGCAGGCGGCAATTGTTCGATCCATAAAATGAGGTCATCTAGATTAGAGGCATCAAGTTGTACATTTTCTGATTGATCGATGACAATCCAACCTTCCTTTCCAGTCGATAAAGGGGGGAGCAGAGCCCGCAATTCATCGAAGGAACAGATCGGTTGCGTTAACGTAATCCAAGAGGCGAGACATGGATGCTTTTGAAAAAAAGAGGTAAGCAAAGCGGTTTTACCATAGCCATTCCCCGCAGTCAAAAAGACGACTCTTTTCTGCTCGTAAGATTGCAGCAAAGTGAACAATCGTTCTCTTGGCATGATATAATCCGTCACAGGTATTGCTTTGGATAAGTTGTACAAAAGACCCACTCCCCCCAAGTATTTACTTTCCTATCATTCTACCATTAGTAAGAATTTTCATCAAATTCGGTAAGGTCAGTGTAAGGTCGATTAGATATGCTGAAATTGTTATCACCGATAGGTAACAAACTATGAATACATTGGGGGAGGAAATGTTATGTCAAAACAAACTGGTACATCGAATCGCTTTACTCCGGATTTTTGGATGAACTGTCCGGGAAATAGCCCGAAAGGCGATCGGAAGGAATTCATTAACCCGGATTGGATTCCTTGGACAGAATGGTTGATGCCAGGAACTCACTTCAAACTATTCCATTGCGATCTCGTTTCCGGTAATTTTACAATGCTATTGAAAGTGGATCCCGGTACAAAAGCTACCGTACACTGGCATCTTCATAATACGGAAGCCTTTATTGTGGAAGGCGGTTTTTATTATGATGAGGGGGATGATAAGGGGTATAAGGGATACTATACTTGCGAATCCGCCGGGGCAGTTCATGAACCATTTGTATCGCCTGAAGGCTGTATAATGTTCGCGATTTCACACGGTCCGATTGGCGGCTACACGGAAGATGGACAGCTTGCCGTAATGGCGGATGCCCGACTCCATTATTATATGGCGAAGGAAAACAATGCGGTGGAACATACGACAGTAGTCGATTACACATTTGGCAGTTTAGATTTACAAAAAGAATCGTAAAGTATGAATCCCGGCGCCCCATAATAGGAGTGCCGGGATTTTTGCGACTTATTTTGTGTGATCTGAATTATTTACACGACTTCTTTCGGCATTTTCCATTTCACTGATGCGGTAGGCTTCTTGGACGGCCTTCCGGTATTCTCGTAATTCAACCGCTTCCTCTGCCATTTCGACGTGCATATCGCTTAAAGCCGCTTTCCGTTTTTCAATCTCCGTTTGCATTCGTTTCGGTGATTTCAAGCCGATTCCTCCTTTTTCTGTTGAATCCTTAATTTGGCTTGGAACCCCGAATTCATTCACTCTAATTATTTTCGTCCGTTAAAACGATCCGCTGTGGATGTGTATAAGCATTAAAGGATTGCCCTCGGATGAAACCGACCGTCGTAATGCCCAATTCCTCGGCCAGCACTAAAGCTCGTGCCGATGGAGCCGATTTGGAAAGGATGATTTCACAACCGATTTTGGCGACTTTCAATAAAATCTCCGATGAAATCCGGCCGCTGAACACGATTACTTTGTCTCGTACGTTAATTCGATGCTTCAAGCAATGCCCATATAATTTATCGAGCGCATTATGGCGGCCGATATCCATCCGTGCCAAAATCAGCTTTGCCGGCGTACCGATTGCGGCATTGTGAACGCCGCCTGTCTGGTGGAATAAGTCGGCAGAGCGCTCCATTTCCTCCATCAAGGAAAAGCATTGCGCCGGGGACAACTCGACGTTCGTCCCAGTCATCTTTTTAGCGGTGAGCGCATCATGGGCAAATACAAATCCCGGTCGGCTCATTCCGCAGCAGGAATTGACAAATCGTTTATTCAATAATTGTTCGTAATAGGGATACATCGTGTCCGTTTCAATATGGACGATTCCGGCCCCTTCATCTACCCGCAAGTCCTTGATTTGTTCGTATTTGGGAATGATCCCTTCGGATGCCAGGAAACCGATGACCATTTCTTCGATATGGTCGGGGGAGCAAACGATGGTCATGAACTCCTTGCCATTGATCCGGATCGTCACCGGGTGCTCCGCAACTATCAAATCTTCCCGTTGCGTGAAGGAACCGTTGGCGAACTGGAGGACGGTTCGTTTCTCTGCTAGATTCATCTCTATGAGCTCCTTATCTCTTCGTTCAAATCCATTCTACCTACACGATACACTGTTCTCTTCCATAATAGCAATATTGTAACTACTACTAGAATGCCTTATACTGAGGGCAACGAAAGACGATGGAAAACGTGATTTCTTTAGAAAAGGGGCGATGGCATGACCATCTGGTTGGATGATTTGCCTGTTGAGGCGAGAGAAGGCGAAACCCTTATACAAATGATCAATCGTATTGGAGTGGAGCATCCGCAAATCTGTCATTTGCCGGAAGTCGATCCGATCGAAACTTGCGATACATGTATTGTGGAAGTGGACGGCGCGCTCGTTCGAGCCTGCTCCACGGTAGCGATGGATGGAATGCGTGTTGCGTTAAATACATCTCGGGCAAAAGAAGCACGAACCGAAGCGATGGACCGCATTCTCGAAAATCATTTGCTCTATTGTACGGTATGCGACAATAATAACGGCAATTGCAAAGTGCATAATACGGTCGACTTGATGGGGATTGAGCATCAGAAATATCCGTATGAACCGAAATGTCCGCCGGGAGCCGTCGATTTCACCCATCCTTTTTACCGATATGACCCAAATCAGTGCATCGCTTGCGGGCAATGTGTGGAAGTGTGCCAAAATCTTCAGGTGAATGAAACCTTGTCCATTGATTGGGAAAGGGAACGTCCCATCGTCCTCTGGGATGGCGGCGCGAAAATCAATGACTCGTCCTGTGTCGGATGCGGCCACTGCATCACGGTTTGCCCGTGCAATGCGCTCATGGAAAAATCGATGTTGGGAAAGGCCGGATTCCTTACGGCCATGCCGTCAAATGTACTCGAACCAATGATTGAACTTGTCAAAGACGTAGAGCCCGGTTATAGCAGCATTATGGCCATTTCCGATGCGGAAGCGGCTATGCGAGAGACCCGAATCCAAAAGACGAAAACCGTTTGCACGTTTTGCGGCGTAGGCTGTTCGTTTGAAGTGTGGACGAAAGATCGGGACATTTTGAAGATCCAGCCAGTCTCTGAAGCGCCGGTTAATGCGATTTCGACTTGCGTCAAAGGGAAATTCGGATGGGATTTCGTCAATAGTGAGGAGCGGTTGACGACGCCGCTAATCCGCCAAGGGGATTCTTTTGTTGAAGCATCATGGGAAGAAGCGCTCGATCTCGTCGCGAAGAATCTAGGCGATATTTGGCAAGAACATGGAAAAGAGAGCGTCGGCATCATTTCCTCGTCGAAAATTACGAATGAAGAGAATTACATTATTCAAAAATTGGCACGTCAAGTATTCCAAACGAATAATGTGGACAATTGCTCCCGATATTGCCAATCACCTGCGACGGACGGGCTCTTCCGGACGGTCGGAATGGGTGGAGACGCGGGAACAATTAAAGATATCGCGCAAGCAGGGCTTGTCATCATCATCGGAGCAAATCCAGCGGAAGGGCATCCCGTTCTGGCAACCCGGGTGAAACGGGCCCATAAGCTGCATGGCCAGAAATTGATCGTATCGGATTTGCGGAAAAATGAAATGGCGGAGCGTTCCGATCTTTTCATTAGTCCCCGTCAAGGGACGGACCAAGTATGGCTGATGGCAGTCACTCACTATATGATCCAGCAAGGTTGGCATGATGAAGCGTTCATTCGCGAGAATGTGCTGCATTTCGAAGAGTTTAATGAGGTTTTGGAAAGATACACATTGGACTATGCCGAGAAAGTGACGGGCGTACCGAAAGACCAGCTGATCCGGACGGCTGAATTGATCCGGGATGCGGACGGAACGTGCATCCTTTGGGGAATGGGTGTCACGCAAAACACTGGTGGGTCAGATACGTCCGCTGCGATTTCCAATTTGCTGCTAGCGACAGGCAACTACCGCCGACCGGGCGCTGGGGCCTATCCACTTCGCGGGCATAATAATGTCCAAGGCGCCTGTGATATGGGAACGTTGCCTGGATGGCTGCCCGGCTACCAGCATGTAACGGAAGACGTTGCCCGCAAAAAATTTGAAGACGCATATGGCGTGGAAATTGAAGGACGGCCAGGATTGGATAATATCCAGATGCTCCATGCCGTGGATAAAGGCGTCATGAAGGCGATGTATATCGTCGGGGAGGATATGGCACTCGTCGATTCCAATGCGAATCACGTACATGACGTCTTATCAAAGTTGGACTTTCTCGTCGTTCAAGATATTTTCTTTTCACGAACTGCGCAATACGCGGACGTCATCTTGCCTGCCGTACCATCACTGGAGAAAGATGGCACCTTCACGAACACGGAGCGACGCGTTCAACGGCTATACCAGGCATTGCCGGAGCTCGGCGAAGCGAAAGCCGACTGGTGGATTGTCCAGGAAGTCGCCAACCGTCTCGGCGCGGATTGGAATTATACACATCCGAGTGAAATCTTTGCAGAAATGGCGAGCCTGGCACCGCTATTCAGCCAAGCGGATTATTCCGGGTTGGAAGACTGGAACAGTTTCCTCTGGGGAAGCCTCGATGGATCGAGTACACCGCTCCTCTATGTGGACGGGTTTAATTTTCCGGATAAAAAAGCGCGGTTTGCACTCTCCGATTGGGTAGAGCCGGTAGCCTTCGATGAGGAATTCGATTTGCACATCAACAACGGACGTCTACTGGAACATTTCCATGAAGGGAATTTGACGAATAAATCCGAAGGCATCCAGTCGAAAGTGCCCGAGATTTTCGTGGAAGTATCCCCGGAACTGGCGAAAGAGCGCGGGGTAGTGAGCGGATCGCTCGTTCGGCTGATTTCTCCATATGGTGCATTGAAGCTACCGGCGCTTGTCACGGATCGGGTCAAGGCAAATGAGCTTTTCTTGCCGATGAATTCAACGAAAAAGGAATCGGCCATCAACTTCTTGACAGGCCCGGCGGTCGATCAACGGACGAACACCCCTGCATTCAAACAGACGAAAGTGCGGATGGAAGTACTCCTCGAAGTGCGGAATAATCCATTGCCTGCATCCAATCCACGAAATAAAAGACGACATCCGCAAGATGGAGTGGAAGTGGAACGGAAATGGGCGCGTCCCGGCTATGTGCATTTGACCGAGCAAGAGGGGGGAAGATAGGATGGCGACACCGATTACATCGATCCGGAAATCAGAGAAGACGGCGGAACAGCTACAGCAAGAAAAACTGGAGGACTTGCAGGCACTGATTACCGAGCAGGAGGAAGCCCTTCAGAAAATTCTTCAATTGACGGGGGAACTGCATAAAATAGGCGTGCTCGATGCGGCACATGCGATGGTGCAGGCGAAGGAGAAAATCGCCGGCATCGCGCTTGAACAAGTATCGCGTGAACCCGTGACTCATTTGATCAACCACGTCATGGGGGCGGCCGGCGTCCTTTCTTCCATCGAACCTGAAGTGACCGCAAAGCTTGCCAACAGCGTCAAGAAAGGGCTGGACGAAGCAGAATTATACCGTGGAAATGGCGAGAAGGTAGGCCTTTTTCAATTGCTGTCGGCTATCCAGGATCCCGATATTAACCGTGCCTTGAAATTCGGTCTTGATTTCCTAAAGGGGATGGGGAAAGAGTTAGCGGATGAAACACCACGTGACTAATCACTATCCTACACTTTCTTCTTTGCTATTTATGTTTTTATTCTAGTAAATTATGGTATAATAATGTCAGAGAATTCACACATGGTAGCGCATCGCTCACTGATTGCTTTGCTCTTATCAAAGGAGAGTAGGGCAATGGGAGACAATTTTATGGAGAAGAGGGATGGATATGAGATTGGAATCAAAGGTGGCCGTTGTGACTGGGGCGGCTTCGGGAATGGGGAAGGCGATTGCCCGATTGTTCGCGAAGGAAGGGGCCCAAGTTGTCGTATGTGATTTGAATCTGAATGCGGCGCAAACCACGGTCGAAGAGATCAAACAGGATGGCGGACAAGCGATTGCGGTCATGGCGAATGTCGCGAAGGAAGGCGATATCCAAGCGGTGTTCGATCAAGCGCTTGAGGCTTTCGGTACCGTCGATATCCTAGTGAACAATGCGGGTATCATGGACAACTTCATGCCGGTCGGCGAAGTGTCGGACGAGTTATGGGATCGGGTACTGGATGTCAATCTGACTGGCCCGATGCGAGCCATCCGGAAAGCGATGCCGATCTTCTTGGAGAAAGGGCAAGGCGTCATCGTCAATGTTGCCTCAGCGGCCGGCTTGCAAGGGTCACGGGCAGGTGTTGCCTATACCGCTTCCAAGCATGGAGTCGTCGGGATGACAAAAAACGTTGCCTTCCAATATGCTACGAAAGGGATCCGCTGTAATGCGATCGCCCCGGGAGGCGTCAATACGAATATCGGCACGACGATGAGCGAGCCGGATCCATTCGGGATGGAGCGGGCGATGTCCGGAAGCGGAAACAACCCGAGATCTGGGGAAGCGGAGGAAATCGCAACAATCGCCCTTTTCCTTGCATCGGATGAATCGAGTTTTGTCAATGGCACCGTCGTGACAGCGGATGGCGGTTGGATGGCTTATTGATCTAAAAAACCGAATCGGCGAGCTGTACGCTTACGCTGATTCGGTTTTTCATTTTTCATGAAAGTGTATTTGGCTTTCTTTCCAATAGAGAGGCGAAGTTCTTCCGGTAGAAAAAAACCAAATAACCAAAGGCGATCACTAGTAACACGGCCAATAGCAGCAACGAAGGATCTAGGAAGAGATGCAGTAATAATATATTGACAAGGATCGGGGCCAGGATAGCAAGGGCTAGTGGGACGAATTGATTCAGCAGAAGCAGAATTCCACAAAGGATTTCCAAGGACTTTTCGGCAATCAGTAAATAGTCGAATTCAAATAAAGTCATCGCTTCAGGACTTGTCGCAATAAACGGCTCCCAACCGAAGATGACAAAATAACCATTGATCCCCGCGACGAGAAAGACGATGCCCAAAAAGAATCTACATAGCCTCGTCAGGAACATTGCCATACATCCACCTCCCGGTATCGTTCCTTTTATTTTATCGAATATTCAAAAATACGGGAGGCGTGTAAGTCCTATTTTAGGATCGAAATATTTCAACCGGGAAGGAAGAAGGACGACCCAAAAGGAGGATTTCATTTGGAAGAAACTATCATCAAAGAACTAGTGACGGAAAAAGATTTCTTGGCGGGATATCCCATTATGAAACAACTACGTTCCCATCTGAATGAGGATGCCTATATGGAACTGGTCCTAGAGGCGAAAGAAAAAGAGCAATACCGGCAATTTGCGCTTTTTGATGGGGATGAGGTGGTGGCGGTCATCGGGTTTCAACCGATGATTACGCTTTATTATGGCCGCTATATCTGGGTTTGCGATCTCGTGACCGATGCAGCGAAGCGGTCGAAGGGATATGGAGAAAAGTTGCTCGGGTTCGTCCATGATCTTGCCCGGTCGGAAGGATACTCCTTCGTTGCTTTATCAAGCGGTCTGCAACGGTCGGACGCCCATCGCTTCTATGAAGTAAAGATGGGCTATGACCGCGTCAGCTATGTGTTTAAAACAGGATTATGACGGCTGTTGGCGGATTTCATTTTCCGATTTCCTCGACCAAGGCATACCCATGGCATATTTCACTAAATAGCCGACCGCGAAACCGAATAGGACGTGGCCGAATGTCCAGTAGAACCAAGCTGCGACATCATCGGCTGCTGGGGGCTGGTCCGTCAGCAAAGTCAAAAAGTAAAGGATGCCGCTGCCGATCGTATAGACGGCGAGATAGGGAAGCGGGTGCCGCTCATGCCGGAATGCCTTCAATATATAATACAGCCCGATGACACTGGCGATGCAAAAAACGAAATGGAAGACGAGGCCGACAGCGGACACGTCTTCCCACTGACGAAGGAACGGAATATAGTCTATATTATAAAGCAGTATGTACGCCTGGTTGCCGGTAATTTTGTAAACGAGCTTCAGGAAACCAGCTAATAGCAAACCTGATAGAATACCGATTAAAATCAGTTTTAGAAGTTGTTTCATAGTTTCACCATCCCGATTCACTCTTTCTTCCACTTTTCCCCTTGGTGCCTGCCACGCAAACATACAAGTATCCATCTGATATACTGTTTTAGGCTAGAAATAAAATTACAGCTAGGCTACAAAATTTGAGGTGTTCTAATGTCAAAGACGATTGTAGAAAAATTGAATTTAACGAAATATAACCAGGCGGCTGTGCTTCATGCGCCGGAGAATACCGATTATTTTCAAGGGTGGGACGACTATGATACAAAATTGGTGAACAAGTCATATGATTTGATTTTTGCCTTTGTCGTGGATTTGGATTCTCTTCGGACTTTGGTGAATGAAGTCATTGAGAACCAGTCCTTGCATCCAAAAGGCTATCTGTACATCGCCTATCCGAAAAAAGGGAATACCGTGTATCCGACGTATATTCATCGCGATGAGCTATTGTCAGGAATGGGTGCCGATGAAGAGGGATATGTAAGGTCCAGCACGTTAAAGTTTTCCCGGATGGTCGGTTTGGATGATGTGTTTACCGTTGTCGGCCTGAAGGAGGATTCTAAAGGGATCAACAAGCCTTCCACGAAGCCGAGCCAATGTGTGGATGATTATATTGAGTTCATTCCTGAAATTGAAAATGATTTGCAGGAAGTACCAGATTTACTGGCGTTTTATCAAGCGCTTACGCCCGGATACCGGAAAGATTGGGCGCGATATGTGTACAGTGCAAAACAAGAGGCGACGAAAACGAAACGGCGGGATGAAATGAAAATGATTTTACGTGCCGGTTACAAGAGTCGTGATCTTTATCGTCGGGACAATCGATGATAGCTGAATCATAGTGGCGGCTTCCACGATTGCTTTCAGTAATCCCGAAGGAATGAGGGATGGAGAAACTCGTCCTCGACATAAGAAGGTGGGAATGAGGAGGAGTAGCATGAACGGACCGCGGTTTGAAATGTTTTCGCTGGCGCATCTCTCGGCGATCGGTTTCCTCGTCATGGCGATCGTTCTTTTGTTCATCATGAAAGATCGATGGCCTTCGCAAATGGAGACTAGGGCAGTGATGGAACGAGTATTCGCCTTCACTCTTTTATTGTTCGACAGTATGTATCATTTGTGGATGGTGTCCACAGATCGATGGCATCTTCTTGATTCACTGCCTTTGGAGTTATGCAGCCTCAGCCTGCTTGCATCGATTGTTTTGCTATGGACGGGGAACCGGCATGTATTTGATTTTGTTTTCTATGCCGGTATCGGAGGTGCATTGCAAGCCATTGCGACACCGGTTCTGGATCTGAGCTTTCCTCATTTCAGATACTTCCATTTTTTCTATACGCATCTGGGCATCATCCTGACCGCCCTTTATTTCGTCTGGATCAAAGGATATCGTCCCACATTTACAGGGATCTTGAAAACGATGCTTGTTTTGAATGTCCTGCTTCCGTTTATCATGATCGTCAATTGGGCGGTGGGTGGGAATTATATGTTTTTGCGAATGAAACCGGCTGACGGAAGTTTGCTTGATTTCCTAGGTCCGTATCCATGGTATATCGTTTCCCTGGAGGTCGTTGCTTTTCTACTGTTTTTCATTTTATGGCTGTTGGGAGGCAGGCGGTCTTCCGAATAACATTAGAACAAGAGCTTCCCAAAATCCGCGTGTAGCCGATTTTGGAAAGCTCTTGTTTGAATTATTTCGTCGTAATGAGTACGGTTTTACTTGCAGCATCCCAGCTAACATGGGCAGGCAATGATTCGCTCACTAATTGAAGCGGAACCATCGTTTGTCCGCCGATCAGTTTCGGAGATGCGTCCAGTGTAACTGCCTTTCCGTTAATGATTGCATTTTTCTTATCGAGCGTTATGGTCATGTTGACGTTTTGACTCGTTGCCGTAATGACATTTCCTTTTTTGCTTATTTTGATCGATGGCTCTACCTTTTCGTAAACAGCGCGGATCGGAACAAATGTCTGGCCATTTTGGATAACAGGTAGTTGTGTAAGCGCAAGCCATTCGCCATCCACCATCACACTAATTTCATTCAAATTCGGGAGAAGCGGATCAACTGAAATTCCTTCACCAAAAGAGGAAGCTCGCAAATTCGAAATTTCTTGAAGTGATTTTGTGCGCTGCTCCAGTATGCCATTGACCGTTTTGTATTTTTGATTCAGTATCGCATTTTCGACATTTTCTATCGTCTGCGCGATGTTGTCTTTTGCTTTCTTACTGCTATTTTGAATGTGTTGGGTTTCTTTTTTAAACAATTGATCCCATTGTTTTCGCGCATTTTTTTGGGATACCTGGCCTTTTTTGTACTTATACATGACGCTCGAGAGGGAGTTCACACCACTGCCTTTCTCGAGGGCATACATCGGACTGCTTAACGAATTTTTATTTACCGTTTGGCGGTAGCTATACATCGGACTGCTCAAAGAATTTTCATTGACAGCTTGACGATAGCGATACATGGGACTGCTAAGGGAGTTTTCATTCGTTGCTCGCTGTAAATCGCCCATGACACTACTTAATGAATTCGAATTTATGATCCGCGCATAGGCTCCCATCGGGCTGCTCAAGGAATTTGGATTAATGGCAGCTTTGTAGTCTTTTAATTTGGACGCATATTCTTTGTGGCTGCCATACTGCTTTTCTAATCGTGCCGCGTCTTCACTCAATAATTGGGTGATTTTCGTTACATCATCATTCGTTTGCTTTTCAAAAGCATTCAAAAAAGCCAAGTGTCTTTTATGATAGGCTTGATATACGTTGATCGACTTTTCCCTATACTCTTTATAAGCAGCAGTAGTTTTCTTTTCATAATTCACGTATTCATTTCTGACTTGATTAATAAAGCTCTGGTTTGCTGCCAAAACCTGGTTTGACGTTCCGAAAAATAAACAGATTGTCAGAACGAACAAGAGAATTGCTTTACCCTTTTTCATCTATTCCATTCTCCTCCCATCTCCTTTTACAAGTTCAAGAGTAAGATAGTTTCCACTATTATGAAATATGAAGGAAGCACCAATTTATGTATATGTGTTTTTAGGCTTAATCAAAAGACGCTGTTTCTGTAGCGGGGTTTTGGTTTTGAAACATAAAGAAAAACAACTCATTTTGAAGTTGCACTGTCACAATGAGTTGTTTCCATTTATCATTAACGTCGTTTTCGGATCGTGAAGTTATCCTCAAGCAACAGCCAGTTCTGCGGAAATGGATAGCCTAGCACCCAATAACTGATTCCGCGTAAATTATATTGTTTCACCAAGTCGAATTTCGCTTGGGCGCTTCGGGCATCTTCGAACCACACTTCATGTTGCCGACCTTGCTCATCCGTGTATCGGAAGAAAGGGGATTGGGCGACCGGATCAAACTGGATGGCCGACCAATGCTCGGTCGCCCGCCGAATAGCTTCTTGCTGGCTGAAGGTTTCTGCTTCTTGCCCTTGTTCGTGGGGGAGGAGCCAATCGCGAGCATAGATTTGAAAGCCAAAGAATATCTTATCCCTCGGAATGACGGTCACTGCATAATCGAGAACGCGCTTGATCTGATTAAGCGGGGAGATGGCTTGGGGCGGTCCGAACCGATATCCCCATTCATAGGTCATCAGCACGACAAAGTCGACGATTCTTCCATGTGCTTCATAATCATGCGCCTCATACAACAAACCTCTTTGTTCACTGCTCGTTTTCGGGGCGAGGGCAGTGGAAACGAAATACCCTTCCGGATGGAGACGATCGACCGCCCGCTGCAAGAACTGGTTGTAATTTTCGCGGTCGGCAGGGAAGACGTTCTCGAAGTCGACATTGATCCCTTTATAGCCTTTATCCCGCATGATCGTCAATAGATTCGTAAGGAGTTGGTTTTGCAGATCCTCACTGTTCAATAGCGTGGAGGCGAGACGGGAACCGCTCTCGGTTGCACTGAAGTTGGTGATGCATAAAACTGGAACGATGTCTTTTTCATCCGCCGCTTCCAGCATCGCTTCGTCATCCACGGCATCCAAGCCGCCGTCTTCTCGAATCGTATAGGCAAAGGGCATCCAGTACGTCAAATAGTCGCCGACTTCCAGAATTTCTTGCGCGCCCGTTTTTCCTGTGCTGATCGTATAGGCGTTGACATCGATGACCGGCTTGTGCATAGGGATGACGAGCGTGGTGCCTACAGCAATGAGGTTGATATCGCGGATGGAATTGGCGCTGACCAAATCTTGTACCGTCACACCGTACCGTCCGGCAATTGCACTTAATGTTTCCCCGGATTGGACGATATGTGTTCTTTTCGCGGTGGGAATGACCAGAGACATGCCGATCGGTAACCGGTCAGGACTTTCCAACTCATTGGCCGAAATGATTTCGGCAACCGGGACATTATACCGCTGGGAAATGGTCCATAATGTTTCTCCTTGTTGGACAACATGGATTGTAATTGAAATCGCTCCTAACCAATTCATTTCACCTTGTATCTTATGAAGCATTTTGGGTAAGAGTGAAAATTTAGGTCAAATCAAAGAAAAAGATAAGCACCCCAACGACTAGAATAAAGGCCAGCACCGCAATCGACACTTTCAGGATGCTGATTGGGGAATTGCCGCTTACTTTTCCGGTTTGTCCATTGACGAGAAATTGATAGACTTTCTGGTTGAATTGAAAAGACGAAATCCAAATCGGCAATAAAATATGTTTATACGTAATGTCCCGATAATCGGTCGCAACGTCGACAAGTTGGACTTCATCCCCATGGACTTGTCCGTAGATGCCATTCTCGATGCCTCGGTCTATGATCCGCCTCGCATCTTGCCAGCCCTCTTTTAAAGGGATGGAGTACCGTTCCGCCAAAAATCCCGAAACATACTCACGCTTATAGTCAAGGAGGCCGCTTAATTGGAATGGCTCGATTTTATTGATGAGCCCCGTTGCCGAATTTCGAGAAGCCTTGACGAGGACATCATCGAAAAAGTGACGGTATCTGCCTCGCTCTGTACGCCAACTCGTTTTCCGCACCTGTTCTGTCACGGTCTTCGGTTTCCCGTCTTCAATGACCGTCCGGGTTTCCGTTACATAATAATATGTCCCGATCCGAACGACATATTGGGAAACCGTTCGGCTGTCAAATGTCCAGTAGGGGAGGTAGGTGCCTGTCATTTTGTTCAATTGGTACGTTTGGGAAAGCTTCGATGGCGCAAAGTATCGGCGTTTCATCCAATCTTTGAATTTATCGATCGCTTCCTCTTTCGGGATTTGAAAAGGGACGACGAGCGCCGGCTTGATGCCGGCTTGGTGCTCGCTCACTGCGATATGGGAAGAGCCGCAAAACGTACAAAATGCGGCAACCTGATCTTTATCAAGCAAGGTCTCGGCTCCGCAGTTTTCACAGCGGAATACCCGTTTCTCATCATCCCAGCCGTGGATCTCTTCCTCCAAGGCTTCCTGAAAATCCAGCTCCGCCGTATTCTCCCGTGTTGCCTCGATTTCCGCCTCACTGCCGCAAAACGGACATTTCAAGGCGCCGCTAGCCGGATCGAATACCGTGTTGCCGCCGCAGGACGTGCATTTTTTCACTTCGGTCTGCTCGACGGTATCTTGGGTTTTCATTTCTGTCATAACGTCACCCCATTATTCGTCCTTTTGGAGATTTTCTCCGCAGTCACCACAGAATTTGGCAGTGGCGGAATTCGTTTTCCCGCAGGAAGGGCAGATTGATTCCGTCGCTTGCTTCGTTCCGCATTGTCCGCAGAACTTAGCATCCGCCTCGAGTTCCGCCTGGCATTTGATGCAGGCGGTTTTTGGCTGTTGAACTGATTGACCACATTCGCCGCAAAACTTGGCAGTCGGGTTGACCGGGGCCTGACAATGCGGACATGGAATTTTTTCCGCTTGCGGGGCGGCGGGGGCTTGCTGCACACTGTTGAACGCATTTGCCATAGCATTGCCGAGGGCGGCACCGGCGCCAAGTCCCGCCCCGGCGCTCACCAAGCCGCCGGATTCATTGCGCGCCACATCCCGCAACGCTTCTGCCGCCTGGTATTGCGTGTACTGATTCATATTGCCCAAAACGCCCATCGTCGTCCGCTTGTCCATCGCGCGCTCCACTTCTTGCGGAAGCGATAGGTTTTCGATGTACAAGGAAGTGATTTCGAAGCCGAATGCTTGGAAACGGGGCTCCATCTTTTCCTTGCCCTTTGCGCTGAATTCATCGTAGTGCATGGCGAGATCCAAAGCAGGAACGTTCGACTCGGCGAAGAGATCTGACAACCCGCTAAGGACCATCTTCTTCAAATGGCTTTCGATGCTGCTCGTGTCATAAGAGGCGCTTGTCCCAAACAATTCCCGAAGGAAAACGACAGGATCGGCTACGCGATAGGAGTAGATGCCGTACCCCCGCAACCGGATGACCCCGAAATCCGCATCACGCATCATGATCGGATTCGACGTACCCCATTTCCGGTCGATGAACTGCTTCGTGTTAATAAAATAGACTTCCGCCTTGAACGGGGAATCGAATCCATGTTTCCACGATTTCAATTTGGTCAAAATCGGCATGTTCTGCGTATAAAGTAAGTGGTGGCCTGGACCGAATACATCCGCGATTTCCCCTTCATTTACGAAAATCGCCACTTGGGATTCCCGCACAGTCAGGGAAGCCCCCATCTTGATTTCATTTCCTTGGACCGGGAAGCGGTAGACCATCGTATCGGAACTTGAATCCGTCCACTCGATCACCTCGATGAGCTGGCTCTTAAAAAAGTTGAAGATTCCCATATGTATCCTCCTCGTGTCTAATATTCTACGGCTAGTATAACATATAAATTTTGGGCCAAAGCCCCGTTTCCTTGTTGGCATAGGGGAGGGGGCGGCCGCTATCATCTGTCTTCCTTATACGGAGCAGCTTCCTGAAAAGATTCACTTAGAGAAGGATGCCTAGCACCAAACATTAAAAAGCCGCCCCGCATCCATGTCAATTGGATTTGTGGGGGCGGCATAATGGATTACGTTATTCTCTCATCTTCCAGGTTCCTCCAGAGATGATGGGCTTCCCGTGCTATATGTTCCAATAAATCCGGAGGAGAAGTAGTGGCAATTGCACATTGTTTGATAAGGGCATCCAGTTCTAGTTTAAACTCTTCCAAACTTTTGGCTTCTTTAATAATCATTTCCTTGAAATGCGCTAAAATGGGAAGTTTTTCATTGCGTGGCCTTCGGATCATTGTTTTGAGTGCGGTGGCCTGCATTAACAGACGCTCAAACTTCTGCATCATCTGGGTCACTTGAAAGTTTACTTCGTAATTCGAAACGTCCGAATAATGCCGAATATAGCCTAAATGATCTGCCATCTGCCTTAACCAAAAGACAGTTTCATGGATAATTGCGTCTGACGGGGAAATTTGACGACCGCTTTCCATTAATTTATACACTTTTTGCGACTCTTCGGATTCACGTACCATGTGATCCAGCAGGGAGATGGGCGTAGATATAATAACTTCACAATGTAAGGATTTATCCATCGTATACGCTAGCAGGCTGTGGAATTCCCGAGAAGCATGTTGAGCTTCCTGAATCAATGTACCGAGATCACCTGTTTTCGATTCCGCCTTTTGCCAAACTGCACCTAAACGCTGAATGTTGTTCAAGTTGGCACGGGCCAGCTCTGTTTCATAATGGCTTATTTCCCTGTCGAAAAATCGACCGTGATCATAATCGTTCCGCAACCAAAAGGCAATAATCCCGTAGGCATCCCTTTCATAGTTATCCGTATAAGCCAAAACACCCACCCCATTCCTTATAATGTAAAATTCTAAACCTCTATCTCTACTGTTTGGTAGCTCTCCCATTGGATAGTTACCCAATTGATTGTATTCGTCTCCCGATTTCTTTATGCAGAAACAGGGTTATGGCCGATGGATGGTTTAATCTGGCGGCGTAAGGGAATCCTTCCTTTATCTGTCTAAATACCGAATGGAGGCTATAATTGTGACCCAGAATCGTCATGAAAATGGAAAGCTGCCGCATAATGTGGAATCGTTTTGGAGGGCGGAGGTTGATTTTCCCGAGTTCCCTAGTTTGCAGGAGGATCTCTCTGTAGATATCGTGATCGTCGGAGCGGGGATTACGGGCATCACAGCCGCTTATCTTTTGGCGGAGGAAGGCTTGGAAGTTGCTGTGCTGGAAGCGGGACAAGTATTGAACGGAACGACCGGCCATACTACTGCTAAAATTACAGCCCAACATGACCTCATTTATGATGAATTCATCAATAATCTTGGTAGAAGCAAGGCGCGTTTGTATTACGAAGCGAATTCGGAGGCCCTTGCGTTCATCAAGGAAACAGTCGAGCAACACAAGATCGATTGTGACTTCAGTATGCAGGATGCGTACCTATACGTTACGACCGAACAGGGCGCACGGAAGATTGAAAAGGAAGCGGAAGCGTATGAAAAGATCGGAATCGACGGCGGGCTGGTGGACGTGGCCCAATTTCCTTTCCCCATTGCTAATGTACAAAATGTGATTGTCATGAAGGACCAGGCACAGTTTCATCCGACCAAATATCTCGTTCATCTCATCCAGTTGTTTTTGGAAAAGGGCGGGCGGATTTTTGAGGGCACGACAGCCGTCAATGTCGAGACGGGGGAACGTCCTGTCGTTCTGAGTAAAGAAGAACATCGGGTATCCGCCAAGCATGTGCTGGCTTGTACGCATTTCCCGTTTTATGAAGGAACGGGGCTTTATTCGACCCGGATGTATGCGGATCGGTCGTATGCTCTTGCGATTAAAACGAAAAAGAAATTTCCAGGCGGCATGTATTTAAGTGCAGATCAGCCCAATCGCTCGCTTCGTTCTGCGGATGATAACGGGGAAGAGTTGGTGATCATCGTTGGAGAAAGCCATAAAACCGGCCAAGGGAAAGATACGATGGACTATTACAAAGCATTGGAGGCGTTCGGAGAGGAAGTCTTTGGCATAGAAGAAGTCGTCTACCGATGGTCGGCGCAGGATTTGGTCACATTGGATAATCTGCCGTATATCGGGGCGTTGACGGAAGGGCAGTCCAACATCTTAATTGCGACCGGTTTCCGGAAATGGGGGATGTCCAACGGAACGGCCGCCGCCTTGCTTTTCCGGGATCTCGTCACGGGGAAAGAGAACCGGTTTCAGAAACTGTATTCACCTTCCCGATTTTACGTGCAGCCGAGCTTGAAAAATTTCCTTGTCCAAAATGCGAATGTGGTTGGGCAATTAATAAAAGGAAAACTGGACTCGCCGAGTACGAAACCCGAGGAGTTATCGAATGGGGAAGGGGCGGTCGTCACATTGGATGGGCATCGGAAAGGCGCCTATCGGGATGATAAGGGGAATATTCATATCGTGGACACGACTTGCACGCATATCGGCTGCGAGGTCGAATGGAACAGCGGAGACCGGACGTGGGATTGCCCTTGCCACGGTTCCCGGTTTTCCTATACGGGCGAAGTGATTGACGGCCCAGCGGAAAAGCCCCTGCAGAAATATGATTATACGATGCTGGATAACTTGACGTCGGAAGACTCTGGGTATTAAGAAGATACACTACAGTGGGAAAGGTGCACTGTAGTTTTTTGTTTTTTTAAAGTTTGAAGATTGTGCGAAATCCGAACGTCTGTATGGTGTGGTGGTAAGGTAATAGAACAGGTGACTTAAGGGTGGTCGGCTCATTCCTCGCAAGAAAGGTAACCTAAGTTCGCCGCGGCCTCAAGATGCCTTAATTTCTGCAAAAAGCGCAGAAATTAAGGCAAATCGAACCCTTCGCTGTTCGATTGCTCATGCTTACATTCGGAGCATTGATCGTATTGATACTGTCATTTAACCATAAAAAATAACCCATCCTTGAGTTAACGGCTCGTAAGGATGGGTCGCTTCAACCATTCACAGCCAATCCCCTTGAAGGGAACCTGCTATTACATCGGCCGTTTCAATGTTAGCGCATTGGACGGCCTCTTTTTAATTCTATACATTTGCTGACTTTAGTATACATCAAATTTTTCCTTACAACAAATAGTTTGAGTTAATAGATTAAACACTTACTAGAACGTCTGTATGGTATAATGGTAAAGTAATAGAATAGGGGACTCAAGGGTGGTCGGCTCACTCCCGTAAGAAGGGAGGTGATGCCATGTCAGTATATGAAGCATTGATGCTTATGTTTACATTTGGAGCATTGATCGTATTGATACTGTCATTTAACCATAAATAATAACCCATCCTTGAGTTGAGAGCTCGATCGGGATGGGTTATCCTTACCAATCAGCCGATTCCTTTGAAGGGAACCTGCTATTACATCGGCCGTTTCAATGTTAGCGCATTGGACGGCCTCTTTTTATTCTATTCATTTGCTTCTTTTAGTATACGTCAGATTTTGACGTCACACAACTTTTTTGAGTTTTTCATTCATACCCTGCAACGACCTGCGGCTTATTTGTAAGTGGATGGATTAAACGGAAGATCTGACACAAGAGACCTTTTCCAGGCAATCCAGTCGGCTTACTACGATGAGGAAACATTGGCTTTTTATGACTATTTAAAAAAGGAAAAACGGTAAGAAATGCTGTTTTTGACCGCGCGGAACAATTGTTCTATAATGAATTAATATATAGCGGGGAGCTGATTTTATTGAGACCGAATTTAACAAAGGATTGCAGTGTCGAGGATTTTCAAGATTTTTATTGGCTAAAGGAAGAACTACAAGCATTTTGCAGAGAACATGGACTAAGTGCTTCAGGCTCAAAAATAGAAATTGCCGATAGGATTGAAATATTTCTGCGAACTGGAGAGATAAAGAAACCGATCAGACAAGCAAGGATAAAAACAAAAATAGAGCATCAAGCAAATTTAAGTTTGGATACAGTTATCACCGAAAACCATCGCTGCAGTCAAGATGTGAGGGTCTTTTTCAAGACCGTTATTCCCAAATTTCATTTTTCTACATATATCCAAGCGTACTTTAAAAATAATGCAGGTAAAACGTATCGTGATGCTGTCAACGCTTGGTATGAGGAAGAAAATCGGAAGAAAGACCCTTCATACAAGAAAAGCATCGCACCTCAATTTGAATACAATCAATTCATTCGTGACTTTTTTGCAGATCCGAAAAACAAGGGGAAAAGTCGTGAAGAAGCGATTGAAGCTTGGAATCAAATTAAAATCCTGCCTGGCAGCAATCAATATATACTCACGAAAGATTAAGCAGACACGTCGCTGATGGCGTGTTTGCATCTTCCGAAGTTAGAGAAGTTCTTCTATAATGGACAAAGAGGAGTGATTCGCAATGTGGAAAATAGAAAATGGACAGCTGATCCACACGACAGATCAGTCGCGGGAAGCGTTTCGTACAAATATTAGCCAATCGTTGTTGGAGCAATTGGCGGAGCTTGCAGCAGAACACCGCACACATATAAATTATTTGCTTGAAGAAGGACTCATGAATTTATTAGAGCAAGGAACGATTGTGTATGATAAGAAATCCAGGCCGAAAGATCGTGTGCAGTACAAAACGACATATGATAAGGAGCTGCTGGAAAGCGTGAAAGTTTTTGCGAAAGCCAATCGTTTAAATGCAAATGACGTAATCGAGCATAGTGTAAACTATATCGATTTTGACAACGTGAAGAATCGTAATTTTAGGTATCGGATTGAGTGAAGGGGTGTTAATTTGGTTATTTAAAATAACGCCATGGTCATAATATAAATTATAAGAAGTTACGTATCAATGAAAAGTATACTTTGAACATTGAGATAAAACGCGAAAAATGTAAAAAGACAAGAAAGTCTAAACCATTTGGACAAGAAAGTCTAAACTCGCTGTTTTTTAAATTTTTTGAGACAAGAAAGTCTAAACTAAAAATTATTGCTAAATCTCGGGTGTTATTCTATTCAAGCAAGAATAACACCCGAGATTTATGAGTTAGTATATGCAAGTTGTTGCTTATTTCCCTGTTTCACCAAATCGTTTAATCCGTTCACCAATTTCGTCACGAACACGCTGAAATTCAGACCACTCTTTTCCAGCTGGATCATCAAAACCCCAGTGTTCCCGTTTAACATGTTGTGGTGTGATTGGACATTTATCAGCAGCATCTCCACATAATGTAACCACCAAATCAGCATTATTTAAAATTTCAGGATTAATAATATCTGATGTTTGACCGGAAATATCAATACCAGCTTCTTTCATGGCCTTTACAGCATTTGGGTTTATTCCATGTGCTTCTATTCCAGCACTGTATACACTCCACTTATCGCTTAAGTATTTTTTGGCCCACCCTTCTGCCATTTGGCTTCTGCAAGAGTTTCCAGTACATAAAAAATAAATTGTTTTATGGGACATGACTTATAGCTCCTTTTAGTTAAATGATAAAGAAAAGTATAGACCTAGTAAGGTAATAAATAGGATTGGGATCGTTAAAACAATACCTGTTTTGAAATATGTTCCCCATGAGATTTTAACCCCTTTTTGAGATAAAACATGGAGCCATACTAAGGTTGCTAACGATCCAATAGGAGTGATTTTCGGGCCTAAGTCGGAACCAATAACATTTGCGTAAATGAGTGCTTCCCTGATTGGACCAGATGTATTGGTTTCGGCAATGGCTAATGCGTCGATCATAACAGTTGGCATATTATTCATCAACGATGATAAGAAAGCAGCTATAAAGCCCATACCTATCGTTGCAACAAATAAACCTTGTTCAGCAGTTGCTTGAATGATACTAGCTAACGATTCAGTCAGCCAAGCATTTCCTAAACCGTAAACAACCACATACATCCCTATTGAGAAAAAGACAATTGCCCAGGGAGCCCCTGTTACAACGTTTTTTGTATTAACTGCAGTACTTCTTTGGGCCATCCATAAAAAGAAGATTGCAATGACCCCGGCAACAATTGAAACTGGTATTTGAGTGAATTCGCTTGAAAAATAACCAATCATTAATAACCCTAGCACATACCAAGAAAGGCGAAACATTTTAATGTCCTTAATTACCTCTGCTGGTTTTCTTAATTTAGACAAATCATATGTTTTAGGGATGTTTTTTCTAAAATAAACTAATAAGACTGTAATCGTCGCTATTATTGAAAACAAGTTGGGAACGATCATTCTTGAAGCATACTCTACAAAACCAATCTTAAAGAAATCGGCCGATACGATGTTAACTAAGTTACTTACGACGAATGGCAAAGATGTCGTATCTGCAATAAATCCACTAGCCATAATAAATGGGAAAATCATCTTCTCTTTAAAATTCAAATTACGAACCATTGCTAAAACAATTGGTGTCAAAATTAAGGCTGCCCCATCATTTGCAAAAAGTGCAGCGACGATGGCTCCCAAAATACTAATATAGACAAACATTTTAATTCCATTTCCCTTGGCAGCTCTGGCCATATGAAGTGCTGCCCACTCAAATAACCCAATTTCGTCCAAAATTAATGAAATAAGAATGATGGCCACAAATGATAATGTTGCATTCCAAGTAATTCCGATAACTTCAAGTACATCATTAAATCCAACTACACCTAGTAATAAAGCTAGGATAGCTCCCCCACATGCACTCCAGCCAATATTTAATCCTTTTGGCTGCCAGATAACTAGAATAAGTGTTGCTAAAAATATTGTTGTTGCTAATATCGCTGTAACCACTATTTTTACCCTCCGTCACTCAAATGGTACACATACCCTTACTAACAGCAAGAACTGCCTGTACCCCCATCAGAAGACGCACAGCAAGGTGTGGAAGGTATAGTTTCTATTTTATGGACTTCACTATCTGCTTTTGTAAAGAAAAACTCCCACTCATTCCCGTCTGGATCGGTCACCCAAAATTTATCTTGCACGGCATAACAACACGTTGTATCCATCTCATCTCGTGCGAAGAATCCTTCTTTTTCGAGTCTTTCCTTATGGGTTATAATTTCTTCACCTGTTTCAACTTGAAAACCAAAATGGTTGACCTGATTACCTTTCACTTCATCCCGAACGTTTAGTGTAAAGTTTAGTCCAGGGCTTTCTAGTAAAAACTTTGCATAATCAGTTTTTACCTTAGCAGGTTCTACTCCAAATACTTTTTGATAAAATTCAATGGATTTCTCTAAATTTATAACATTAATTCCAACGTGAACATATTTCATGAACTATACCTCCAATGGCTTAATATTATTAATCAAAAAAAGTTGATTTAAGCTTCAAAAAAATTAGCAGCAGCTTCCTTTTCCAGTCTTTCTAAATATGCAACATAGTTCTTCCGATAATAAATTATTTACTTCATCATCGTTTAAATCGTAATAGCTCCATGTTCCTTTTGTTTCCTTTGTTAACAAGTTTGCATCCAATAAAATTTTGAGGTGATAAGAAAGTTTTGATTGTGTCATCCCAAAAGTTTCTGTTAAATCACATACACACGTTTGCCCTTTTTGACAAAGCTCATACATGATTTCTAATCGCTTTTGATCAGCTAATGCTTTAAATTTTTTTTCGTATCGCTCAAATTGATTTGTCATTGTATTCATCTACAGCTTCCCTTTCATCAATTTTTTTTGATGTTTAAATTATATACAAAATGATTGTGTAAATGCAAACAGTAAATCAATTTTTTTTGATATACTAAATAAGTGTGAGAGATTTTCCTAAAATATTATTATGGATAAAAACAGATTTCCTAGTATTAGAATCGAGATATTTCACCTAAAACAATATCAATTGGTGATTTGTATGGCGGATAATGTTTCCTTTGATTAAAAGGGCAAGCGTAATTTTCACTTATATCCTGAATAACACTCTTCATGTGATCAATGCGATTATCCGGAAAGTAAAAACTTATTTCTTCATTTGAGTTTTTTGGTATTTTAGCAACGTACATGGGTATGCAATCATCCGGATAAATATACTTATACTTCTCCGGGTATTGAATTACCTCTAGCCATTTAATATAACGTTCAATTAATAGGTGAGAAATAATTTTGTCAAGAATATATTTTATGCCACTAATGTTGTAATTCATGATATTAAATTCAAAGTCTCTTGCGATAGGATTTAATATTTCTTCTAAATGTGTCATGAAAGTGCCTTGAGGAAAAATATTAAACTTTTCAGTTATACATTCAAATCCATAAGTTTTTGATATATTATTTCGTCGCTCTATTTTCCAAGAGGCATCAATGCCTTCACATTCCAATTTCCATGAGATAAATGCCAACGCATGAGGACATATATCGCCGTTTTGTCTTGCTTTGTTAAAGATTTTCACACATTTGCTGTGTTCTTTTATAGTTTTGCGTAGAATATATCGGGTTATAGCTTTATATATAATTCTAGTTTGTTTATAAATTTCAAAGTAAATACTGTCGTCCTTATGTTTTTCTGTGAAATTATTGGAGGAGAATAGATAAGGAAAAGCTTCTGTATAGATATCTTTTAATTGTTGATAATTATTTTTAATATTAAAGATACCAGCTTGTGAAGAAATTTTTATAGCTTCATTGTTTAAAGCGTCTTCAGCGTCTTCGCTAAAGGCCTTAACCAATAATTTTGGTATAAACCTTAGATAATCTTTATTATCTACTACTTGATACTTTTCATAGTTATCAAAAGGATATATTACATAATATTTATGAACTTTATCCTTTGATAATTTAAGCCACGAGCTTATTGTTTTATTTTTTATTTTAGGTTTCTCGGTCCAAGATGAAAATATTGATCTTATATTATCCGAGTTGAGAAAGTGGTGACCACAGTTGCAACGGAACGCCTCTTTTTGGGATCTGTTAATAAGATATTCTGGCATTAATTGATTACATTTTTCACACCTATCCATCAATTCTTGTTCAGGATGAAAAGCACAGTGATCAAACATTCTAAGTTGGTGTAAAATACTATGATATCCTCTACTTAAACAAATGGGACAATAGAATAAATTAGATTGATAATAATTACCGACATGCTTAATATGAGGAGTTATGTGCATCACTTTATCTACTAAGTTGTCATGATACACTTTCAGATCCATTCCAATAATATTTTTGCTCACTTTGGAATCCATGCCCATAAAAGAAATCAAACTGCGATGACGGCTGCCAGCATTAGAAATATTTTTTAAACGCTTAACATTTTCATTTCCGACTAATTCTAAAACGGTATTTCCATCAATGGCATTAGCCCACATAAACTTTTCAAGTATTCCCCAAGGCGATTCATACTCTTGCATCCAATCAGTAGACCAAGTAAATTGAGAGGTCACATCTTTTCGCCACCTTTATCAAAATGATGTAAACTTTACTAATTAATTTGATATAGTTCTGATTGGATATACCCAGAATTGTTGATAGCCTCTTCCCAATGAGCTTTTTCTAACATTGGCAAATCTAAACCGTTATTTCCAAATCGTCTTAAAGCATATTCGATTGTTAGAGTCACATATTGCATTGGAATTTCTACCTTCTGCGGTAATCCATATTCCCTTCTTAAATCAATAAAAACTTGAAATAATTCTTCGGTAGAATGTTGTAACCTATAACCTCTAATAAAAGCGTCGTCAAAAAAATATTTTGTAAAGGACCAATTGCTATTTGAAGGATATTCACAGTATTCGTCATATCCCATTAAACAAATTCTTAAATCATTTAAAGTTTCAATTCCCTTAAATTGATATTCTTGGCTCATAAAGCGACCAACTATTTGAAATTTCTCACCACTAATAAATGCTGATCTTTGATGAACCAATTCTTTTTGCCCAACTAAAATAGTAGTTAGGGTTATTCCATAATGGTCTAAATCATTATACAGATCCATTAGCCAATCATAATAAATTTCGACAAGTCTTTGGGCATCATCTACGAAAAATATGATCTTATTATTGCCAGAAAGGTCTGCACGCTCTACTAGAAACCTTAGAAGTCTATTCCTTTTTACGTTTGACTTCCCATTTAAAATTATCGAATGTCCCACGGCATTTAATAAATCTTCAAAGAAAAAGTTTTCATTCGGATTCTTATATTTACGGCAATGAATGTGATAAATTGGCGTTTCTCCAAAATCTTGTGGCAAACAGTTTATTAAATATGATATAGCTCTGGTTTTCCCCAGTCTAGGACGACCATATATAATAGCACCCGGAATTCTATTTTCAACCCATTTTAGTACAGTCTGATACATTCTATCAATTTCATTTGTTGAGATTAAATATTTACCTGTTTCAATTGGATGTGTACCTTTGGGAATATAGGGTCTTCTGATTATGTCATTATCAATTTGATTAGATTTCATTGTTTCTGACATTTGTGAACCTCCAATTAGAGAATTATCGTTCTTCTTAAGATTCGTTTATCAGTTTGTTTTTCTTCCGCTTGAGTGTCCTTTTGTAGCTTAACATTAGATATTTCAGGAATCTTTTCCAGGTTGTCTTTATTTTGAGTTCCCCCAACTTCATCAGATTTTGTTTTTGGATATCGGTTTTCTTTACTCTTTTGCTCTTTTTTTAGTGAGGCTAATCTATTTCTGTTTGTTTTATTTTTTTGTGCTTCTTTCTCTAAATAGTTTTGATAAACTTGAATGGGATCTTCTAATTGAGTGAAGTGTATTAGGCTATTGCTTTTCAGTTTATTTATAGCTTTCCTAGTTCTAAGATCATGAGGGGTTATTCCCCATTTTCCGAAAGCACTTAAATTCCCTAATTCACTACCATCTGTTAAAAATGCCTTTATGACTCTCAAATCATCCGTGTTGATTATTAATTCAAGTGTCTTATTAATTAATTGTGGCGAACGGCTTAATACTTCATTCGTATATCTTACTCCTTCATAAAAAACATATGGTCTTCTTCCCTCTTTTTCGCTACCATTCACTCTTCTTGTAACTTTTAATGAGAAAAATACTGTTTCATTACGTTTTTCTTCGGATAGCTGGAGTATTGTCATCCCTCTAACCACTCTTTGTTCAAAAACCTCTAATGGGCTAAGATTATTGTTACCTTCATGTGGACTTGCATTATATTCAGCAATTAATACGTCGGTAAGTTCTTCAAGATGTTCCGCAGTAATCCTATATTTGATAGCGTTTTCTTCTGCATTCTTTCTTTTTGGGTCTTGTGGGTGACTTCCAGTTGTAGAGGGTAATCTGTGAAATCCATTTTGCTCTAAAGTCCGAAAAAATCGTTCGATAATTGGTCTTTGAACTGGCACAGCAACGGGTCCCATATTGATAGAGCAACCAATTAGATCAACAAGTTTTTCTTTTACAATTTTAGCAAGATTAGCTTTTGCATTGTCATAGCAGAACTCGTCCCATAATCCAAAGCATGCTTCTGGAATTAAATTTGATGGGAAGTTTGCACTTTCCGAATAGTTCAATCCTTCAATAGTAAGTGACTTCTTTTCCCAAGGGAAAATGGCATTCCTAATACACATTAGAACGTCGTGAGAAGAATATTCTTTATTTAAGCAAAGGTGATAACCAAGTATTGCTCTCGTTGCCACATCGACAATAGAAAGAATCCATATTCTATTCATCACTTCAACAACCTCATCGCCCTCCGGAGTGTTAAAAATTATTGCAATCGAGGTGTCTATTCTATGTCCATCAAATTCCACTCGTTCAAGAGGTCTAATGATCATTGGATTGTTTTTATTCCCAATGCCAGTATTTTTAGCAATCATAGCTGCCTGTTCACCATTTCGTTTTGCTACTTCAACAAAGTGGGTTTTTGAAAGTGCTTTTACATATCGTTCAAGTGATTTTTTTGCCAGCGTTTTTGTATTAAAAGGGTAATCGCTCATTTTTATTCCCAATAATCTACATTCATCAATAAATTTTTTGTGCAAATTCTTTATACTAATGATTGGATCATGTATTTTGTACTTATTTCTTTTTCTGTTTAAATAAGAATCTATTATTAACTCTCTGAGGCTCGGGTATGTTTCAAGCAATAAGTTGAAAGCACCGGAAAAATTATTCGATTCTTCTTCAGTACTTAGTGGAAATTCACTTCTGTTATAATCCTTTACTCTTTTGTAGGGAATTAAAGCTCTATACCCCTTTATTTGATCAAACTCATCCTTCTCTAAACATCGGCGAGTGAATCTATAAATCTCACTTCTGTGTAGGCCAGATTTTTGTTCTATAGTTGAAATTTTTGTTTTTGTAGTCATCAATAAGTCAACAGCTAATTTTCTGGCTAAAAAAGTAGTTCTATCTCCATCCTCAAGATTTTCACTTATTACCTGTGGCCAATTTGAAATATCTAAAAAACGCTCCTCTATATCTAAATCTTCAAATAATTTTCTACGCATCAATCCACACCTCTGTATTTTTTCCGAAATGATTTAATGATATGTCTGAACAGACTTCCCCTTGGAGAATCATTTTCCCTAGCGATATGAATAATCTATTTTGAGGAATTTGAGTTTCTATAATTAGGGAGCTTATTATCACTTTCTCTGAAAAATGCTTCCTTAGTACTTTCAGGATCTTAAGCCTATCAATATCTATTTGTTGTTTTTGCTGTTTGTTTCCCTTCATTAATAACTTCAAATTTGAAAGCAACATCTTATTTGCTCGAATATATTCTTCAGTTCTTACATTGTGTTGAAATCCATGTTTATTACACCAATTTTTTTGAATGGAAATCTGTTTTTTTACTTTCTCCTTGGTGAGATCTGAAGAATATTTGACTTCTACAAACTCTTCATTTCCATTACTGTATTTCACCCACATATCAATAATTGATGTGTGTGATTTTTCATTAATATAAGAATCCATTAGTACGGGCTGTTCACAAAATTCTACAATTTTAGGATCGGATTCAACCAATAACCAATGTTCATACTCTAAATCACTAAATAGAAAAACATTACGCTTTAACTTAGAGCTATATGAAAGCCATCTATTGTTCCCAAACTTTTTACTACCATCAGTTATTAATGGTTTATACATATAGAATCCCCAGAATAATCTGAAATTTGAGTAGTTTAGACTTTCTTGTCCCAAGTATAAGTAGTTTAGGCTTTCATGTCCAATTTTAAAGACATGAAACTCTAAACTAAAAAGTGGTTTGTATTGATAAAACAATATAGAATAATATAAAAACAGTTTAGACTTTCATGTCCTTTTACAAAAAATGATCTATCTATAAGGCCATCATAGTTAGAACGATTATTTTAGCTTGTTCATTTTAGCTTGTTCAATGTGTGAAGTTAAATTATCCAATTCATTTACCAAAATACATTCTGCTTGATTAGTTTTATATATCAGTTTGATAGTAAAAAGCAAAATTCCTTTTTATTTTTAACAGGAATTTTGCTTTTGGTCTTCCACAATCGCGGCCTTTTGCGGAATAAGCTATTGCTGATATCTTTCTTGATATCGTTTGTGTGCTTCAAAATATTCAATAGCTTCCTCTACTGAGTTTAATTCTAAAGGAATTACGCCTTCTGGAACTTCTGTTACAATCTCAGAGTTCAGATTATAGTATTTCTCCACTTGATCATATGTTTTTAAATCTTCAATCGATGGGTTTTCCATTACAATTCTTTCATAAGAAAGCTTCTCTGTCTCTCGTTCCTTATAATATAACTCCTCTGTTTCCTCTAGACCTAAAGGAAGTTCCACTGTTTGGCTATCAGTAAACTCTACCGTTAGACCATCGTTTTCCTGTTCTTGGGATTTATCATTTATATTACACCCCGCCAACACAATAGTTCCAAACAAAATCCCTGCATACATATAATTTTTCAATATTTACACCCCAATAATTTAACAAATGCTTTTAAAGGTATGACTCCACAATCAACCGGTTCGATTGCGAAATACTTTCCTTATTGGATATCACAAAACAGATAATTCAATACAAGCATGGCCTTTAATGTTCTGCTATGAGTTTGTAATAGCTGATTCTTTCTTAGTTCTTAGCAAAGCGATTTGCATAGTATATTACCGTTACGCTAGGTTTTCACACTGATTCGTTCCTATATCCCAACTCGCTATTTCTGCCTCGGGAACCTTCAAGGCCGACACCCGGCTCCATTCCAGGCATCGGTCTTGAAGTTAAATCGATCGTTTATAGGCGTTGATTGTCGGATTGTAAGACGTATTTCGATTCAAATGGGCAAATTTCGGATTTGCGAGTCCTTCACGCAGGTCCATCATCCCCAGCTGTCCCATCCGGTTCAACAACGGGATCATCCAATTGCCGCTCGCGGTGCTGTTCAACATTTTCATCTGACCTGCTGACAGCGTGGATACTTTGCTTGGATCGATCGGTTCTGTTGCATTTTCGAGCGTTTCTCGGAAAGCTTTCGAGTCAACTTTATACATATTTCCGCCGATATGTTCGGAAAACCCGTTGTATCCATACGCGCCGCGGAGCATGAAGAGCTGCATGCTTGCCCGCATTTCCGGTGTATTGAAGTTCGTCATTGCTATCACTTCCCCATTTCTGCTTATATGATATCTAGCCTTTGTAAAACTTCCAATATTCTGGAATTGTTCTGATACCCCGCCAAGTTTCCATACTTGAAATCACTTGCTGCCCGTGCACCGATTTCAGCAATCCAGTCTCTCCGGCCGTTCCCATCAGCCGGTGTCTGATACATGCTGAAGTCGGCCGAAACTTTCATTCCCGCAGCCTGTGCTGCCCGTTTTATATTGTTCGTCGCCCTATCATAATCGAACGTCAACGTGGCCAGTGTACGAAAGGAAATTTCTTCGGCTTTATGTAATGCTTTTGCGATTTCGGTCATTTCACTAAAGGTCGCATTCCGTATGTCGTATTTCCCTGAGAGATCTTTAGAAACATCGGTAGTATCGGCTTGTTCGGTTGTTTTTGTTTCAGGTATAGTAAATCCCTGTTGTCCTTCGGCTGCTGTTTTCGTCCTGGTATGAAATGGCGTCGCTGGGTAAGGTGAAACGGCTTTAATCATCATTCATTACTCCCCCTTTTTTAGATGCCTGTTTGATATGCTGCCATGCCCTTTTTTCTTTCCTGCACTGTCAGCGGCTTTTTAGAGTCGGATGTCAGTTCAAGCTGTTTCATCAGCAGATCGTGGGCCATGTCGATTACATTTCCCGTTTCATTTGTCTGCATACGCTTCTGCGCTTCCGTTTGTTTCGTCTCCATCACAAGGATTTTATCTCCATTCGCTTTCACAATATATTTCCGGATATAGCCTCCTTCCGTCCGAATTTTGGCTTCTGATTCTTTTTTTCATCTTCATCCAAAAACAGACGTGAAATGGTTTGCTCTTGATTTTTGTGATGTTTCAGAGATTGATAATAACTCAAAGTGGCGGTATGGAAAGATTGGACTTTCATGACAATGCCTCCTTCCCTACTATTTACTCTTCCAAATATTGTATCGACTGGAAAAGGGATATTTAAAGGTTTTACTTCCTATTTGTGGGTAGCGAATCTTAACGTAATTCTATAAAAAAACGAGATGCCAGGTTTCGAACTCCTTGAAAACCCGGCATCCCTCCTATTTATTCATCTGATTCAAATACTTCTCCACTTCCTCAAAGCTGAGCTCCGGATTTTGTAAAATGACACTATACCGCAAGCCGTCCTCCACCCAGTTCAATAACCGGAAATTGCCGCTTTCCGTTTTCGTCCCTTTCTTCCCGCGAATTGTGATCTCTTCCTCATTCGGTATGCCGCCGAAACTTACGACATTCGGCATTTCTTTGAATACGGTGACCGAGAATGCCGGGATATCGTTTTTCGTATAGTCAAAAGAGAATTCGGGGCGTTCCTCCAATCCATCCACCGTGATTGCCGATAGCTTCAACTCTTCTGTCTCGGGAACTTGATAGTAGGAGCCGAGTGCTTCTTGTACTTCTTCCACCGTCACCTCTTTCGGGGCCATGCTCGCTTCGTCTATCACTTCCACTGCCGCCCCCTCCGGAATCTTGAGCACGAAGAGGTCGTCTGTCAACTCTGGTGCAAAATCGATTTTTGTATATTCTTGGGTCATCGTGAGCTCGTTACTTTCCGAAATGGATTTGAGAACGATCCATGTCTCTTTGTCAATCCAGATTTCCTGGTCGCCGATCAATGTCTTGCTGTCTTTCGCTTTGGCGATAATATGGTAGGCTGCCCGACCTGCAATAACCTCTTCACTGCCGGTAGAGAGTTCATGAGAATCATAGATGAGTTCAAGCATTCGTTCCGCTTGCTGACGCGGCGATTGTTGGCCGAGCATGTTCAGATCCTCTTCGGTAATTTCTGCGATCATTGCTGTGTTGGTCGCTTTATCGTACATCGATAGATGCTTGCCGTCATTGACGGTTATTGTCTGCTCTGCGCCGTTACCGAATGTCATTTCGATGCGCCGTTTCCCGTCCGCTGCCACCCATTCCTTTGTCTCGATATCACTGGAATCATCATTCATTTTAATCGTGTATTCCCCATAATAGGCAAGCGGTTGATCTGCATCTTGCAGCGCCGTATTGAGGACTTCCTGCGGGGAGAACTTGCTTTCCCCTGTATTGCATGCCGCAAGTCCAATTGCGAAAAACAATAGGATGCTGATTCCGGATAGTGGTTTGATCCAATTCATTTCGATTCTTCTCCTTTCCATTCCGGCAACCAACATATGACTGCCGTCCCGATTCCTCGACGAGAGGAAATACATACCGTTCCATCGTGCTTTTTTATAATTTGTTGCGCAATGCTTAGTCCGAGTCCGGTGCCCCGCTCCCCCGCTTTCGTCCGCGCCTCGTCGGCCTGGTAAAGCGGCTCGAAAATATTCGCCACTTGATCCTCCGGGATGCCTTCTCCTTCGTTTTGGACAATTAAATACAGGCCAGCTTCCCTGTCGAGTGCCTCTTTTACGAAGTCGAAACACCAGTTCGGTGGCTCTTCCGTGTTTACGGCAGCAAGACCGATCCTGCCTCCCGGTTCCGTATGCGCCATGGCGTTCATCATGAGGTTGTCGACGACCCGCATGAGCTGCTTCGAGTTGACCGCATATGTCCCCGTGCTTTGGCATGTCACTTGCAGGTCGATCCGCTTTTCATCGCATAGCGCCTCATACCCAGATACGAGCATGTCGAAGAACTCCTCCCCGTCCACTGGAACCAGCTTCATCTCGTACGCGCTCGACTGCAGCAATGTATACATGAGCAAATCGTCAAGCATCTGCCGCATGTAATTCGCTTTGGAGATGATGATATCGCGATATTCCCGCTGTTCTCGCGTAGATCGGGTCCCTTCGTCAAGCGCCTCCGCGTATGCTCGAATGGAGGTGAGCGGGGTCTTCAAATCATGGGAGATGCTGGCGATCATGAACTCCCTCTGCCGCTGCTCCATTGCTAGCTTTTGATTCGCCGTGTTAAGTTCCGTTCGCATCGCTTCGAAACTTTTGGCGAGTTCTCCGAGTTCGTCTTTCCGTTTTGGCATCGGCTGGATCGTCTTCCCTCTGCCGAATGAATCCATTTGCTCCATCAACAGTTGAAGCGGGCGGTTCAATTTCCGGTTGACGAGGAAGGCCACACCTGCGAACAATGAAATGAAGAATGCCGTGAACAGTACGATAACTAGCCAGGTTCGCTTGCTGACGCCAGATACCCATTCCTCCCGAAGCCATGTGATTTCATATACACCGGTGAGTGTATTTCCCGTGAAAACGGGTTCTTTGTACGTGATCATCCCGAATTTCTGCCGCATTTCGTAGAATCCTTCATACAGCTTTTTCCGCGGCAGGAACGACAGGGGATTTTGCTTAACATGACTTGTGGAATGAACCATGAAGCCGATGCCCGTATAAAGTGTGACCGACATGCGGTTATTTGCGAGCTTGTCGACTTCCGACCAATCCGCATGCGGCTGGTAGAGCGACGGCTCCGTCAAGACGCTGCGCATCTCGTTCAACTCCACTCGGTTGTCAATATACTCCGCGACATTCCGATCCGCATGATACGAATTGATCCATGCGAACAAACCGTACGCCGCCCCGAGCGGCAGCAGCATGACGATGAGATACGATGCCAAGAGCCAAGATTTGATTCTCATAGCAGCTCACCGATGAACCGGTAGCCTTTCCCCCACACGGTCTGGATGAAGCGGGGCGTCTTCGCCGGGTCGTCCAGTTTTTCCCGAAGCGCCTTGATATGTACCGTCACGGTATGTATGTCGCCGAGTTCCGGTTGTTGCCAAACATGCTCGTATAGTTCCCCTTTCGAAAAGATGCGTTCCGGGTTTTGCGCCAACAGCTTCAGCAGTTCAAATTCCTTCGGCGTAAGCAGGACATTCCCGTTTTTTAGGAGCACCCGTTCATTCTGCCATTCAATTATGAGCCCGCCTTCATATCGGGATTGCCGCGTCTGCTCCTGTTGCCCGTGATACCGCCGCCACCTTCTGAGCTGTGAAGCGACACGGGCTTTTAATTCCATGAGGCTGAATGGCTTCGCGAGATAATCATCCGCGCCTGTATCGAGTCCTTCCACCTTGTCCTCATCCTCCTTGCGGGCGCTGATCATGATGATGGGGACGTCGCTCGCCAAGCGGATAGTCCGACACAGCGCGATGCCATCCATCTCCGGCAACATCCAATCGACGAGCACGAGGTCATAGGGCGCCCGTTGGAAATCTTCCCATCCTTCCCTTCCTGTCGTCGCCCACGCCACCGTATAACCTTGTTGCCGCAACGTATCCCGGATAATCCGGGCAATCTCCGCATCATCTTCCACAAGTAAAATTGTTTCCCCCATCACCATTCCTCCTGTTACTACTCTATCACCGATTTCGGGTGTTTTCGTGGACTTTATAAAAGCTTTATAATCATCCTACCACGTCTACTATGCAATCAAAAAAGACCCGCGGGGCTCGGGGGAGTCCAGCGGATCGGGAATGGGCGGGATAAGTTATGAGCGTTTGTTTCGTAATATGGGTGGTTGTCTGCCGTTATAAGCGGTTGTGAAGAAATATGAGCGCCTATCCAGTTTTATGGGCGCATATTGAAAGTTATGAGCGCATCCTCCCATACGAAAAGGACTGCCTATACAGGACAGTCCCATTCCGTTTTATTCACTTTCAGGTTTTGATTCTTTATAGATTGTTCTCACTTGTCCTTGTTTTTTCTCATCTACTATGGCACTGCCATTTGAATATCGGTCCACTAGTCTCAGCGTGCCTGCCACAACTGGTATCTTCTCGTCCTTATCGGTTGCCAATATAATAGTATCATCGGTTTTCACTAATTTTGCACCGACTACACGATGCGGATTGGACTTCAATTCTTTTAACACGACGACACCGCGTTGAGCACGCGCGGCCCGATCCAGTTCATTCAAATTCATCCGTTTGACAGAGCCTCGCTGTGTGGCGATGAGTATAGAAGCGGTCTCATCTTGGATGAATTCGACAGCTACGACATAATCATCATCTTTCAAGTTGATGCCCCGTACACCTGCTGTCCGCACGCCTGTAATCGAGAGCTCGGTTAGTGGGAACCGGAGCGCATAGCTGCCGTGTGTGAATAACAGGATATCCTCGTCCCCTTTGACAAGACGCGCCTCGACCATGGCGTCTCCCTCTTTGATTCCCATCGCTTTGAAGGTTCTGGAATAGCGTTGGACTTTGAAGTCGGCCAGTTTCGACTGCTTCACCATTCCGTTCCGCGAGACGGTTACGACGGATACGTCTTCCTCGAAGCTCTCAATGCCGATTGCGGCAATGATGGACTCGTTTTGCTCCAATGGAATGATGCTGGAAATATGCTGACCGAGGTCACGCCAACGGATGTCCGGCAGCTCATGGATCGGCTGGTACAGATAGTTGCCGGCCGATGTGAACAGCAGGAGATGATGCTGCGTATTCATCGGCCCTTCCAAAAGACTGTAATCGGACTCCTTCATTTCCTGTCCAGTGCCGTTGGATGCACTATACGAACGGACGCTCGTGCGCTTTACGTAGCCGTCTTTCGTTACAGACACGATGACTTCTTCGCTTGGCACCAAAATGTCGAGATCGACTTTGATTTCTTCAATCTTCTCTTCAATTTCCGAGCGGCGAGGTTCCGCGAATTGCTTCCGGATGGCGAGCAACTCTTTTTTGATAACTGAAGATAGCTTCTTATCGCTATTCAAAATGGCATCCAATTGCTCGATCAATTTACGCAGTTCCGCGTTTTCTGCTTGCAATTCTGTAATATCCGTATTCGTCAAACGATAGAGTTGCAATGAAACGATTGCTTCTGCCTGTATTTCAGAAAAGCCGAACTTTGCGATGATGTTATTTTTGGCATCGCGCTTATCCTTGGATGCGCGAATTGTTGAAATAACTTCATCGAGTATCGATAATGCTTTGATCAGCCCTTCCACGATATGCAACCGGTCTTTCGCCTTCCGGATGTCATAGCGGGATCGGCGCGTCACGACTTCTTTCTGATGGTCGATGTACGCGTCAAGCAGCATCGGCAATGACATCAAAGTCGGCCGACGCCCCGAAATGGCGATCATATTAAAGTTGTACGTCACTTGCAAATCTGTGTTTTTCAATAAATATTGGAGAATCCCGTTGCCGTCGATGTCTTTCTTCAACTCAATGACGATTCGCAAGCCGGTGCGGTCTGATTCATCCCGGACGTCTGCAATTCCGTCCAGCTTACGATCAAGACGCAACTCATCGATTTTCTTCACCAAATTCGCTTTATTGACGTCATATGGGATTTCCGAGACGACAATTTGCGATTTTCCGCCTTTCAACGGCTCGATCGCTGTTTTGGCGCGGATGACAAAACGGCCCTTCCCTGTCTTATAGGCGGTTTTGATGCCCGCCGTCCCTTGAATGATGCCGCCTGTCGGGAAATCAGGTCCCTTGATGACGGTCATCAGTTCTTCCACGGACACATCAGGTTTGTCCATTCGCATGAGGACGGCATCGAGCACTTCATGGAGCGCATGCGGCGGAATATCCGTCGCATACCCAGCGGAAATCCCTGTCGATCCATTGACGAGCAAGTTCGGAAAACGCGCTGGAAGCACAGTCGGCTCCGGCTCCGTATCATCGAAGTTCGGGATCCAATCTACAGTGTCTTTCCCGATATCCCGCAGCATTTCCCCCGCAATCGCCGAGAGCCGCGCCTCGGTATAACGCATCGCAGCTGCCGAATCGCCGTCCACCGAACCATTGTTCCCGTGCATCTCAATCATCATATGCCGAAGCTTCCAGTCCTGGCTCATCCGGACCATCGCTTCATAAACGGAAGAATCCCCGTGCGGATGGTAATTCCCGATGACGTTCCCGACCGTCTTCGCTGATTTCCGGAATGGCTTCTCATGGGTATTGCCTTCATGGTGCATCGCGTACAAGATCCGCCGCTGCACCGGTTTCAAGCCATCCCGCGCATCCGGCAACGCCCGGTCTTGGATGATGTATTTACTATATCTCCCGAACCGGTCGCCGATCACTTCTTCCAAAGGCAGGTCTTGGTACCGTTCTGACAAAGTCATTCAAAATCCCCCTCGACGTGCAAAAATTCATTATCCAATATATTATGCTCTTCCTCCATGCCGAAATCGACGTTGTCTTCGATCCAGCGTCGTCTCGGTTCGACTTTATCGCCCATCAAGGTCGTGACACGACGTTCGGAAGTCGCGCTATCTTCGATTGTCACCCGGATGAGTGTGCGCGTCTCGGGATTCATCGTCGTTTCCCATAGCTGGTCCGCGTTCATCTCCCCGAGCCCTTTATAGCGCTGCAGTATATAGCCTTTACCGATCTTCTTGATGGCCGAATCAAGGTCGTCCTCCGTCCAGGCGTATTCGATTACTTCCTTCTTCCCCGAGCCCTTTGACACTTTATAGAGGGGCGGAAGCGCGATATACACTTTTCCGGCTTCGATGAGCGGTTTCATATAGCGATAGAAAAAGGTCAGCAGGAGCACTTGGATGTGGGCGCCGTCCGTGTCGGCATCCGTCATGATGATCACTTTATCGTACGCGATATCCTCGACTTGGAAATCAGCTCCGACTCCCCCGCCGATCGCGTGGATGATCGTGTTGATCTCTTCGTTTTTCATGATGTCTTCAAGTTTCGCTTTTTCCGTGTTGATCACTTTCCCCCGCAACGGCAAGATCGCTTGGAATGTCCGATCCCGTCCTTGCTTGGCCGAGCCGCCCGCGGAGTCTCCCTCGACGAGATATAATTCGTTTTTGGCCGCATTCCGCGATTGTGCAGGCGTCAGCTTCCCGGACAGCAGCGTATCGCCCCGTTTCCGTTTCTTGCCGGATCGGGCGTCTTCCCGTGCTTTCCGCGCCGCTTCCCGCGCTTGTTGAGCACGAACCGCTTTGCGCACAAGGGAGGCGCTGAGCTCCGCATTCTCTTCCAGGAAATAGAGCAATTGCTGGGAGACGATGGCATCTGTTGCGCTCCTCGCTTCGCTCGTCCCGAGTTTCCCCTTCGTCTGTCCCTCGAATTGCAGAATTTCTTCCGGAATCCGTACCGAAACGATGGCAGAAATCCCTTCCCGGATGTCCGCGCCATCCAGATTTTTATCCTTCTCTTTCAATAAACCCGTCTTTCTCGCGTATTCATTGAAAACGCGCGTCATCGCCGCCTTGGCGCCCGTCTCATGAGTACCGCCATCCTTCGTCCGGACATTGTTGACGAACGATAAAATTGTCTCGGAATAGCCATCGCTGAATTGGAAAGCGAATTCGACCTCAATTCCTTCCGCTTCACCTTCTAAATAGGCAACGTCATGCAACACGTCTTTTTCTTCATTCAAATAGGCAATGAACGCTTCAATGCCCGTTTCATAATGGAAGACATCATGCTTGCCCGATTCTTCCTCTTTCAATTCAATCTTCAAGCCTTTTAACAGGAAGGCGGACTCCCTCAGGCGTTCACTCAATGTATCATATTGGTATTTTACGGTCGAAAAGATCGTCCCGTCCGGTTTGAAATGAATTTTCGTGCCCTTCTCCCGGGTCGTGCCGATTTCTTCTAACGTCGTCACCGGCTTTCCGCCGTCTGCGAACCGTTGTTGGAACTTCTTCCCGTCCCGATAAATCGTCACTTCCAGCCATTCCGATAGAGCATTTACAACGGATGCCCCTACCCCATGGAGCCCCCCGCTCGTTTTATAGCCGCCTTGTCCAAATTTCCCTCCGGCATGGAGGACGGTCAAAATGACTTCGGTCGTTGGTTTGCCGGTCTGGTGCATCCCGGTCGGCATCCCGCGGCCGTAGTCCCGGACGCTGACACTGCCATCCGTATGGAGCGTCACGTCAATCTCCGAGCCGTAACCTGCCAATGCCTCATCTACTGCGTTATCGACGATTTCATAGACAAGGTGATGGAGTCCTCTTGAATCGGTGGAACCGATATACATACCCGGTCTTTTCCGTACCGCGTCAAGGCCTTCCAAAACTTGAATCGAATCATCGTTGTACGTATACGTATCTTGTATTTTCGCCAAATTGCAACCCCCATCAAACGAATGTTCCTTTTTTCTCATCATATCGCTCAGCGGAAAGCTTGTCAAATCAACGTTTCCCGCTACTCTATAAAAGCATGCGCATGAATACAATGACAGAAAACACTCCTGTATGTCAATTGAGTTTGCGCATTTCCGCTCCATTTTCCACATCCACAACAATTTGCAGCCCTTATTCGCCAATGAACATCTCATTGTCGACGTGGCGCCGTTCTGCTAAACTGATACCATACATAATTAAACGAATAAAAGGGGTATCCGATGGAACTTATCTTACTCTTACTCCTCGCATATTTGCTGGGATCGATTCCTTCCGCCTTATGGGTCGGAAAATTATTTTACAATACAGATATCCGGGAGCATGGCAGTGGGAATCTCGGGGCGACGAACACATTTCGCGTGCTCGGAAAAAAAGCGGGCCTTGCGGTCACCCTTTTGGATATTTTAAAAGGCACGGCAGCTGTCCTGCTTCTGGCCTTGCCCTTCTTTAGCGGGCTCACGGTCCATCCCTTGCTGCCGGGCGTCCTGTCCGTTGTAGGCCATATGTACCCGGTATTCGCAAAATTCAAAGGGGGCAAAGCGGTCGCGACATCCGGCGGCGTCCTGCTCGGCTATAGTTGGCCGGCTTTCCTGCTTTTATTACTCACTTTCCTGCTTGTCCTGAAGCTGACCAAAATGGTCTCGTTGACGTCGATGATTGTGGCGGTAGTCGGATTTCTATATAGTATTTTTCATTATATCCGAACAGGCGATTTTTATATGATGATTATGATTGGCCTATTTGGAATATTCATATTCTACCGGCACCGTGCCAATATTAGCCGGATCAAAGCAGGAACCGAGCCAAAAGTGAAGTGGTTGTAATACAATGGGGACAGCAACCCGAAAGGCTGGTGTCCCCACATGAAAATTATCCTATCGGATGACGCTGTAAACTGGTTTGTCGAGGAAATGGACGTCGAATCAGGGGACAGCGTGAAATTCTTTGCCCGCTATGGAGGCGCAAGCCCGCTCCATCAAGGGTTTTCCCTCGGCATTATGAAAGAGGAGCCCGATGAGGTCGCCGTGGAGACCGTGCAAGATGGCGTGCGCTATTATATTGAAAAACGGGATGAATGGTTTTTCATGGAACATGATCTGCATGTCAACGTCGATCCGAAACTGGATGAATTGGTGTACACTTATGAAAAAGCGTGAGGGCTAGACAGGCCGCACGCTTTTTTGGAGTGCATTTGTATCGGTTTTTTCGATGGGCGCAACAGGTCGATTTTCGTGGAAATGAACCACTTTCGGCACACATCATCCGCCTTTTCTCTCGTCCTCTTGGCCGACGACAATGGCTCTTTCAGTTGGATCAGGCACTAAACCCCCGCGCTTTGCAGGAGAACAGTAGAGCGAAAAGTTCCAGTCGATTCGTAGCAAAAATAGCACCCGCTTCCCCGTTGTCAGGTCGATTTCTCTGACGAAAGACGCATCCGATTCCTCATCCAACCCTGTTCACCATCTTTTTATTCCAAAAATTCTTCTATCACGCTCGTGAGTTTTGCCGGGCAATCAATTAATGGTGAGTGCCCCGTGTTTTCCAGTTCCACATGGACAGCATGTTGTCCGATGTCCTCGATGATCTCCTCTGTCATGCTCTTTGGTACGACTAAATCACGGTCCCCCGATAGGATCAGCGTGGGAATCCGAATCTCCTGCGCCTGTCCGGTTCCTTCATTCAACCCATTGGAGTGGGTGCTGATATTGAAGTGGTTCAACGCATGATAGACGTCCGCTAGGTTCCGCTGTGTCAGCATATCGTCGACATACTCCTCGAATCGAGCAGCTTCCGGTTTGGAATGGGTGTAAATCGAGCTTTCCCAAACCGCTTTCAACCCGATCCGGTTACCACTGTCATATAACCCTTGCATGACTAGCGTCTTCCCATCTCGCTCAATGTCCTGAATGGTAATCAAGCGTCGGCGCAAGTCCGGTTTGGTCGCATAGATGGGATAGCCCCGCGTGGACGCGGAAGCAAGGAGGATCAATTTTTCGCAGTACCCCGGGTAGTCCGCCACAAACTGCATGCACACCGCACCACCTGTCGACCAGCCGATCAAATGGAACCGGCTTTGCCCGATTTCATCGAAGAATGCCTTCAGATCATCGGAGAAGTCCTTGATTTTGGTAATTCGTTTCTGGTAGGTGGAATCGCCAAATCCGCGTAAATCCAACGCAATGAGTGTAAATTGGGGTGACAGCGCCTCCAGCAATACGTCCCAATGTTTCGAGGAGGTCATATTACCGTGAACGAGGATAACAGTACAGTCCCCGCCTGCCCTTTTCCGGTAGGCGATCGTTTCCCCGTTCGGCAAAGGCACATATTGAAGTTCCAATCCAACCCCTCCGTTCCAGTTACTTCCTTTCTAGTAAGTGTACCATACGTTTATTGGAAATGGATGGCAGTTCTTGTCGAAAAGAAAAAGGAAGGGATATTGGATGCGGTTGATGGGGAGGAAACATTGGGAAACAACATTTTACTTATGAATTGGTGTCTCCTTTTTTGTGTATTATCAATGCTCTATTCAATTTGACATACTAATTAGCACATCTATAAGCATGCGAATTGAAGATACTACGTAATTAAATCAAAGAATCGGAGCCTTTGGTGAACGGTAACGTTATTAAGGATAGTTACCATACGGAAAAACGCCCATTTTGAACTGCACCCCAATTGTTGGACACAATCTAACAATTGGAGGTGCAGTTTTTCTATGGCAAAATATACGCTTGATTATAAACTATCGGTTGTTAAACGGTATTTGGAAGGCGGAGAAAGTTATATTTCAATCGAAAGGTCAATTGGAACATCTGTAAGCGTAGTGATGAACTGGGTAAAGCAATATCAAGCTCATGGAATAAAGGGTTTAATGAAGAAAAACTACACAAATTACTCCTTACAGTTTAAACTGGATGTACTTAATTACATGAGTGATAATGGGACGTCACCAAATGAAACAGCTGTGATCTTTAACATTTCCTCTCCAGCAACGATAAGAGCTTGGAGGATCCTTTTTGAAAAAGGTGGAGTAGACGCCCTCACTTCTAAGAAAAAGGGGCGTCCATCCATGAAAGAAGAATCCCAAAAGAAACAAAATAACCAGTCTCCAAAAGACGATGCTGTCGAAGCTTTACAAGCCGAAGTGTCACGATTACGAATGGAGAATGAGTATCTAAAAAAGTTGAATGCCTTAGTTCAAAACAAGGAAAAATCACCAAGCAAGATAAAGCGAGAGTAATCTATGAACTAAGGCTAAAATTCCCGGTTAAAGCACTTATAAAGTTGGCTGGTATACCCCGCAGTACCTACTATTACTGGATGGATCAATTAAATCGTCCAGACAAGGATACGGAGTTAAAGGAAATGATTCAGTCAATATATCATGAACACAAAGGCCGTTACGGCTATCGTCGTATCAAGGATGAGTTAGAAAACAAAGGATATAAAGTGAATCATAAAAAAGTGCAGCGATTAATGAAGGAATTAGGCTTGAAATGTGTTGTCCGTATGAAGAAATATCGTTCGTATAAAGGGCAGGTTGGGAAGATAGCACCAAATGTGTTAGATCGTGATTTCAATGCCAAAAAGCCAAATCAAAAATGGGTAACAGATATCACAGAGTTTAAGTTATTCGGAGAGAAGCTCTATCTATCTCCTATTCTTGATTTATTTAATGGTGAAATCATCACATACACTCTGGGTTCCAGGCCAACTTACTCACTGGTATCAGATATGTTAGAGAAGTCTTTTGAGCGATTGACGGATGAGGATGAACTGATTCTTCATTCAGACCAGGGGTGGCATTACCAAATGAAACAGTATCGCCATGCCTTAAAAGAACAAGGAATAACACAGAGTATGTCCCGTAAGGGGAACTGTTATGACAACGCTGTGATTGAGAACTTCTTTGGGATTATGAAGTCTGAATTTCTTTATTTAAATAAATTTGAAAGTGTTGATCATTTTAAAAAAGAACTTGAAGAATATATGAATTACTATAATAACAAGCGTATCAAGTCAAAATTAAAAGGCAAGAGTCCAGTACAATATCGAACTCTTGCCCAACGCGCAGCTTAAATAAATACACTGTCCAACTTTTTGGGGTCACTTCATTTCTGAGCGTTTTTATTTGCTATTTATATTGTTAATTTGCTGTTGAAACATATGCCAATTAGTATGATATTTACAATTCAATAACGTTTTTCTCCCCATCAACCGAATCACAAGTTGAACCGTTTCAGTTGGTCTAGTAACCCTTCCGACTGTAAGATGCGGCGTTCCGTCTCGCCAAACAGGTCGAAATGCGGGTAATCATTGCGCAGGTCGATCCATTCTTTTTTCAAGCCATATTGTCGGCCCCATTCGGCCAGCTTCTCCAGATCGGCGCAGCCCGCTTTCGTCACCGTCTTGCAGCTTGGAAACCGGTCATCCAGCCAGTAGTGGGTCAGGAAAGCGACTTTCCCTTGCCGGACCGCCGCTTTCCATTCCAGTAATTCGGCGCGTTGGATGCCAAACGCCATCAGTCTTTCACCCGGCGAACTTCCGTGTATTTGGCATCCCATGCCGGATCGATTTTAGACAATGGAACGGGCCGGAAATTCTCTTTTTTCACGAGCACATGCTCTGATGTCCCTGTCGCGGCCACCGTTCCATCTTCGTGAAGGATTTCATACCCGTAAGTGGTCCGCAGCTTCTCATGTTTTTCGATCCACGTCCGGACAATCGCTTTCTCACCATAACGCATGGACGCTTTATACTGAATGGACAAATCAATGACAGGCGCCAAATAACCGTCCGACTCCAACCCGGCATATGTAAATCCTAAATCTTGAATCAACGACGTCCGGCCAATCTCCATCCAGACTAAATAATTCGCATGATAGACAACACCCATCTGGTCCGTCTCCGCATAGCGCACTTCAATTTCCTTTTCACTGATAAACATCCAATCACCTCTGTCTCAATTATACTAAAAGGCAGGATGAAAAGCATGAGACATAGCCCTTCCACTCCTACCTTGGGTGACCTCATAACATTTTGATTCCGGTTCGAAACATTCGGTCAAACTTCGTAACGTTTCCACTAAATCCCGAAACATTCTAGTACCTCGCAACGTTTCAGCCTTAGTTCGAAACATTTTCACCGAATCTCCCAACGCTCCTGCCTAGGTTCAAAACGTTCTCCTAGAACTCCCCAACGTTATCCCTAAACCTCGAAACACTTCGGTACCTCGCAACGTTTCAGCCTTAGTCCCAAACATTTCCACCGAACCCTCCAACGCTCTCGCTCAAGTTCGCAACGATTCTCTAAAGTTTCCCAACGTTGACGCCAAACCTCGAAACATTCCCACCAAACCTCGAAACCCCCACCCCAGCCCAACGCAAAAACCCGCCCTGCGATTCAAGATGCAGGACGGGATGGCAAACGGATTAGTTTGCTTTCAATTTGTCACGAAGAACCATTTGTAGGATTCCGCCGTGACGGTAGTAGTCGATTTCCACTTCGGAGTCGAAACGTGCAAGAGCGTTGAACTCTGTCACTTTTCCGTCTGGGGAAGTCGCTGTCACTTTCAGGATGTCGCGTGGTTTGACGCCTTCCGCGATGTTGACGCTGATTGCCTCTTCGCCTGTCAGGCCAAGGGATTCTGCGTTTTCACCGTTCAAGAATTGAAGTGGAAGTACACCCATCATGACAAGGTTCGAACGGTGGATCCGCTCGTAGCTTTCCGCGATGACCGTTTTGATGCCAAGGAGGGATGTTCCTTTGGCAGCCCAGTCACGGGAAGAGCCCATGCCGTAATCTTTACCTGCGATAATCGCAAGACCTGTGCCGTCAGCTTGGTATTTCATCGCTGCGTCATAGATCGGCATGATTTCTTTTGTTGGCCAGTATGTTGTGAATCCGCCTTCCGTGCCTTTTGCAATCTGGTTACGGATCCGGATGTTCGCGAATGTACCGCGCATCATCACTTCGTGGTTACCACGGCGGGAACCGTACGAGTTGAAGAAACGTGGCTCTACGCCGCGCTCGCGCAAGTAAATTCCAGCCGGTGTATCTTTACCGATTGCTCCAGCAGGAGAGATGTGGTCCGTTGTGATGGAATCGCCGAATTTACCGACAACCCGTAGACCAGCCAATGTTTGGATGTCGCCTGGTTCTTTCGAAAGGCCTTCGAAGAACGGCGGGTTTTGGATGTATGTCGAGTTTTCATCGAAATCATACAAGGCATCGTCTGTAGTTTCGATTGCATTCCATGCTTCGTTTTCTGTGAATACGCGCTCGTACTCTTTGCGGAACAGATCAGGTGTGACAGTCGCTTTGACGACTTCCTGAACTTCTTCCGTAGATGGCCAGATGTCTTTGAAGTAGACATCGAATCCATCTTTGTCTTTGCCAATCGGATCTTTTTCGAAGTCGATATCGACTGTACCAGCAAGTGCATACGCAACGACAAGCGGCGGTGAAGCCAAGTAGTTCGCTTTCACAAGCGGGTGGATCCGGCCTTCGAAGTTACGGTTACCGGAAAGGACAGAAGACATGAGCATATCGTTTGCGGAGATCGCTTTTTCGATTTCAGGAAGAAGCGGTCCGGAGTTCCCGATACATGTCGTACATCCGTATCCGACCGTATTGAATCCGATTTGGTCAAGGTATTGATCCAAACCTGAATCTTTCAAGTAGCCTGTAACGACTTTCGAACCTGGTGCGAGTGAAGTTTTCACGTATGCCGGTGGAGTCAAGCCTTTTTCCACCGCTTTTTTCGCTACCAGTCCCGCACCTAACATGACGTATGGGTTGGACGTGTTCGTACAAGACGTAATCGCTGCAATCGCAAGGTCACCTGTCTTGATGTCCACTTTGCGGCCGTCTTCGAATTCGACCGTCGATGTTTTTTCAAGCTCTTTCGGAGAGAATCCAAAACCTTGGTTCCCTTCAGGAGCAACGACCGCTTTGTTGAACGCGCGCTTCATCTCTGTAAGTGGAATCAAATCTTGTGGACGTTTTGGTCCCGCAAGGTTTGCGACGATTTCAGAAAGGTCGATTTCGACAACATCCGTATACGTCGGCTCTACATTTTCAGGTGTGAAGAACATGTCGTTTTCAATCAAATATTGTTTGACGACTTGGATATGGTCTTCGTCACGGCCTGTTAGGCGCATATAATCAAGCGACTCTTCGTCAACCGGGAAGAATCCGCAAGTTGCACCGTACTCCGGCGCCATGTTGGCGATTGTTGCACGGTCTGCAAGAGGAAGTTTCGATACGCCAGGTCCGAAGAACTCGACGAATTTGCCGACAACGCCTTTTGCACGGAGCGTTTGTGTCACTTTCAATGCCAAGTCTGTTGCAGTTGTTCCGTTCGGAAGCTCACCGACAAGTTTGACGCCGATTACTTCCGGGATCGGGAAGTATGAAGGTTGGCCAAGCATTCCGGCTTCCGCTTCGATACCGCCGACGCCCCATCCGAGAACACCGATGCCGTTGATCATCGTCGTGTGGGAGTCCGTACCGACAAGTGTATCCGGGTATGTTTCGAACGTGCCGTCTTCGTTTTCGATCGCGTGTACGACGTTTGCCAAGTACTCTAAGTTAACTTGGTGAACGATACCTGTTGCTGGAGGAACTGCACGATAGTTATCGTACGCTTTCTGCGCCCAGCTTAGGAATTGATAACGTTCCGCGTTACGTTCGAACTCGAGTTCCATGTTGACGCGAAGCGCATCTGGGGAACCGTAGCGGTCTACTTGCACCGAGTGGTCGATGACAAGGTCAACCGGAATTTCCGGGTTGATTTTGTCAGGGTTTCCGCCCATTTCCGCCATTGCGGAGCGAAGGGATGCCAAGTCTACGACAACCGGAACGCCTGTGAAGTCTTGTAGGATGACACGGGATGGTTTGAATGGGACTTCCGCCTCTTTGTCTGCGTCTTTGCCCCATTTTGCCAAGTTTTCCACGTGATCGTCTTTGATGACATAGCCATCATGTTGACGCAATACGGATTCAAGTAACACTTTAATCGAATAAGGTAGTTTGGAGATGTTCGCAATGCCTGCTTCTTCGATTGCTTTCAGACGGTAATAATTGTACGTTTTACCGTTCAATTCAAACGATTGGCGGCTGTTGTGCAAATTGCTTTTTGCCATGGATGGTTTCCTCCTTTTGGTACTGAAAAGGCTACAAACAGGCAGTTGCCTAACGCGGGACAATCCCGGGTTTGGACATGGCCAAACGGTGCGACATCTTACGAAATGTCCACCTCAGCCGACCGCCGGATATAAATGAGCGTCTTTTCTCTACTCCATCATATAATAACAATGTATATAAGTAAAATACATTATATTTATAGTCTTTCATAAGTTATTGTGATGACTGCGATTCTTTCTATTTCGGCTGCAAAGGAAAGCCGGTTATGGCATGATAAAGGGGAAACTTGGAAAGGGGTGTTGAGGATGAAGAAAGCATTGCTGGTCATTGATTACACGGTGGATTTTGTCGCGATGGACGGCGCCTTGACGTGCGGAGAGCCGGGCATTGCCCTGGAATCCTATATTACCGATTTGACCCGGACTTTTTTAGATGAAGGCCATTTCGTCGTCATGCCCGTCGATGTCCACGAATTGGAGGATCCGTATCATCCGGAGACGAAACTATTCCCTCCCCACAACATCAGAGGGACGGCGGGCAGGGATCTTTACGGCTCCCTTCAGACACTGTACCACGAACGGAAAGAGGATATCCATTGGATGGACAAGACGCGGTACAGCGCCTTCGCGGGGACGGATCTGGATCTTCTGCTGCGCGCACGGGGCATAACGGAAATCCATCTGGTCGGGGTCTGTACGGATATTTGCATCCTCCATACTTCCGTGGATGCGTACAACCTTGGCTACGATATCGTCATCCACGAACAGGGCGTGGCGAGCTTCGATCCAGCCGGGCATGAATGGGCGCTGCGCCATTTCCGAAATACGCTCGGAGCGACGGTGGTGGACTGAAAAGGGATGGTGTTTGCCATTCCTTTTCATTTCACGGTCATTTTAACCGCGGATGCTTCTTCACTGCCGGATCCATCATTTCCAGGGCCGAATAAATTCAATACGACTACGCCGGCCAGGATGAGTACGATACCTATAATACTCGCCATATTAATTTTTTCATTCCAGATGAGTACCGAAATAATCGCAGTCGCCACAACTCCGATTCCCGACCAAATGGCATAGGCGGCATTTAACGGAATGGTTTTCAAGGACAATGATAAAAAGAAAAAGCAACTAACGAAAGCTATGATTACCCCAAGTGTAGGGAAAAGTTTTGAAAATCCCTCAGATGCTTTCAATAAAGAAGAACCGATCAGTTCCAATATGATAGCGAGGGCTAAATATAAATAGGACATTGTCATTCCTCCTGGAAAATAGGTAGTAGCTCGCTCCCTTCGCCATTATACTATATTGCCCGGGCGGTTTTCCGGCACTCGGTTTATATAATCGAGTAGGAGGGAGTGATTAACTCCCGACCTCTCACACCACCGTACATACGGTTCCGTATACGGCGGTTCAATAACTTAAGTATCGACGCTCATATAAGTGGTTCAGGTCTTTCAGACCCCACTTTTTGAGCGTTTCTGTTTTGATTGCCTTGTGGAGCGTTTCGCTTTTGGACACTCGCCAATATCCCTTTCGGGAATTTGCCACTTTCCAGGCTTCCTCGTGCCAGATGCCAAGCCTGCGTAGTTGACTGTATTTCGTCTTCGTCTTCTTCCAACGCTTCCATATCAATTGACGTAATCGATGGTTTAACCATTGTGCCATGGAACGGATAAATTGTTTCATCAATCCAATTCCATAGTAGTTGATCCAACCCACTGTCACTTGATTTAGTTCTTTGGCAATCTGTTCGAAGTGACCCGCGCGATTCCGTTTCGTGATGCCTTTTAGTTTGGCTTTGAACCGTTTCTTGGCAGATTGGTGTGGTCTACATCCGACTCCTTTAGCGGTGGAATGTAGACAAAAACCCAGGAATTTCAGTTTGACTGGAGAACCGACTTTACTCTTCTTTTGATTCACGGTTAGTTTCAAGTCTTCTTCGAGAAACTTGGAGACATTCCCCAGTACACGTTCCCCAGCCCGTCTACTTTTGACATAAATACAAAAGTCATCTGCGAATCGTACGAATTTGTGTCCCCTTCTCTCCAGTTCCCTGTCCAATTGGTTCAGGTAGACATTGCTAAGAAGTGGAGAAAGAACACCGCCCTGTGGAGCACCTTCTTCTGTCGGACTGATAAGCCCGCCTTCCAAGATGCCGCTCTTGAGGAATTTCCAAATCAGTTTCAGGACAATCTTATCGCTGATGAACTCTTTGAGGTATTCCATCAATTTCTGATGATGTATGGTGTCGAAGTAACTTTTCAGGTCACAATCAACCACAATTTTGTACCCTTGTTCGTAGTACGCGATGGTTTGCCTGATGGCTTGATGCTGGTTCCTCTTTGGACGGAATCCGAAACTCATATCGGAGAAGTACGGGTCAATTACCTTGCCAATCACTTGATAGATTGCTTGCTGAACCATTCGGTCACGAACACAAGGGATACCCAATTTCCGTTTTGACCCATCCGGTTTCGGAATTTCCACCCGTTTGACAGGCAATGGTTCGTACGAACCGTCTTTCAGTTTCCGAATCAGATGGTCGCGGTATTTGGCGACGTGACCAAAGAGTTCCTCTACTGTCATTCCGTCAACACCGGGCGCCCCTTTATTTGCCTTCACTTTCTTGCAGGCATTGAAGAGATTGTTGATATCCACCACTTTGTCAATCAAACTGATACCACCCCGTTGTTCCATTTTCGTAAAGACAGGGCTGCACGCTCCCGCATACCCTTCGGTTTCCAACCTATCTCTTTGCGGCCAGCCACCTGCCGATGTTTTCTGTGGTCTCTGCACTGTCCTTACCTCCATTTCATTTCAGGGTTGTTATTGTTCGGCCCTTCATCCTGTTGGACTACTATGGCCTCTGCTGACTTCTTACAGTTCAACCTGCCATCACTGACGGATTTGTTCCTGTGGAATATTCCATCCCTCTTGTCGGGAACCCCTGTAAGACCTCCCCGGGTAAGAGCTATAACCTTCCTCCCATGTAACCGCCGCATTTACTGTATGGAACTCGGGCAGTATTGGACTTCGTTTTGATTTGCAAACTCATCCATTCCAATTCAGCCTTATATGCGGTTTCTGTCCGTCGGTTCGGGAGTTTGCCGCCGGCTTCCTTCAGATTCCACCTCACGATGGACACCCTTGCCTTAAGCTAACAGTTCCTACTGCCAAGCCTGTAGTGGACTTTCACCACCAAGTTATAGCCCATGCCGGGCGCACAAATCAAAAAGAGTGGCGAGGGCCACTCTTTTCTGCTTGCAATCTACTTTATTCATACTTCTTCATCTCACTTAAATTCCCGGCGATCATTGCGAGGATCGTTTCGGCTTCTTCCTTGCCGAAGATGAAATGCGACTCGTCTTCGAGCCATTCGCGATCCGGCGTTTCAATCCGGGTCATGCGGCGGAGGATGCCGTCCCCCGTCTCCTCGATGATGCCGAACTGGAGGGTCACTTCCACTTCCCCGGCGTCATGGAAAAGCAATTTTTCCGGTGCGGTCCAATCCACATGGACGGTCTCCAACAGCTCGTCGTCATCGTACTCCTCCTCGTCCTCGTCCTCGAGGAATTCATGGAAACTTTCATGGATTTCCTCCACGATTTCTTCAATGTCCGGCAGAATCATCCGGGAAACTTGGCCCGCTTCCAACTCGAACGTTTCGAGGTAAAATTCCTGGTTCAGCGGATCGAAGAACAAGGTGCAGAAATACTCCCGCACTTCGTCATCCGACTCCACAAAAAATTCGATTCTAGGATGCTTCGCCGCGCGGATGATAGCCATCTGACCCACTTCATCATATTGTTCGCAGATGGATTCCAGATGCTCCTGCAATTCCTCACAAACCCGGTCAAACCACTCCAAAGACATACAGCATCCCTTCCTTTCGGTTATTGCGATTTAGTATGCACAACTGCAAAAATTATGATTCACCGATGTCATTTATGTTTGAGGTATTGAAAAAACGGATATTACAAATACTAAGACGCGATCATACTATATCATCAAGAAGGAGATGGAACACATGAGTTTTATTTGGTTTTTAATTATTGGTGGAGTCATTGGTTGGTTAGCTGGTTTGATTTTGGGGAAAGACATCCCGGGCGGCATCATCGGTAATATCATTGCTGGTATCGTCGGTGCATGGATCGGTGGAATGCTTCTAGGGGATTGGGGACCGAGAGTTTCCGATTTCTATATCGTCCCTGCGTTGATCGGTGCACTGGTCCTCGTGTTTATCGTAAGCTTCATCATGAAATCCATGCGTCGCGCTTCATGATGATGTGAAATGAAAAGAAAAACGCCGGTTCTCACTGAACCGGCGTTTTTCATGATGTATTTTCCATTTCTTCTCGATACAACTCGAATTCTTCAAAGAACCATAGAACGTCTTCCACATATTTTTCACTATGATTGTATTGATAAATCGCTTGTTCGTACTTGCCGGAGGCCGCTCCGCTTTTGGAAAGGTAATTAGCGGCGCTGAAAACGGCGTCCTCGATATCATAGGGATCCGCGATGCCGTCGCCATTGGCATCGACACCGTAGCCCCCGTATTTTTTGATGATTTCCGGATCGGTCTTATCCTTCTCCGGAATTACCCCCTTGCCGAGCCCCTTGCATCCCGGATAACTCCACCCGACGAATGTGCAGGGCATGAACTGCATATGCCCTTCAGCGCCGACTGGGGAAAGGAGTGGATCCATCGTCGAAAATCGGGTTTCGATCCGATGGTGCGCCGCAAGCAGCGTCCACGGAACGCCGTACGCCTCCCCCGCTTCTTGATAAATGGGGATATACTCTTCCGGAATGGTCGTCCCAATATGCCGATCTTGAATATCGAGCAGTGTTTGTGCTGATTTCTTGATAATTTCGGGATGTTTCAGACCTGTCCAAATGATAGCGGTCAATGTAAATACGGTGACTGCAATCGGGATCAGCAACACGATGAGCCATGCTTTCAGCTTCACCGAATTCCCTTTCTTTTTCCGTTTCTTCATTGAACCCCGCCTTTATTTCGTTACGCGCCTTCTTTAATGAGCGCTTTGACGTCTTTTTCGATTTGGTCGAATGGGACTTCTTCATTGCCGCTATACAGTTTCACGACTTGCCCTTCCTGATTCACCAAGGCAAATGTGGTGCCATGGAGCACCTGGTCGTCATCCGGGATGTCGGCTACGATTGTCTTGAACGACTTCATCGCCAATTCCGCAATTTCCTCCAGCGTATAACCTGTCAGCATTTCCCATCGGTTTTCATCTTTCACATTGAACAATTCGAGATATTCCTGAAGCTTTTCCGGTGTGTCCACTTTCGGATCGACACTGAACGAGACGATTTTATAGTCTTCCACTCCAGCCTTCTCCAAGTCTTCCTCGATTTTCGCCATATTCATCATCATTGGCGGACAAACGGTCGTGCAGTTCGTGAAAACGAACTGGGCGAGCCAGACGTCCCCTTTCAAATCATCCAGCGAAACTTTTTCCCCGTTCTGGTTCGTATATTCAAATGGAGGTATTTCGTATTTATGATCCGCTTTGAATCCTCCTGGACCGGAACAAGCACTCACTACTAACATGAGAATGAATAGAATTGGAAGTTTTATCTTTTTCAATATACTGTCTCCCCCGCTATGTCTTAATGAATTTATCATAGCGGAAGAAACAGCTTGAAACAAGCGAACCGCAACGGGTTCCATGTCGGAACTACGACGATTTTGTGAAGTTTATTTCACCTTTAGGGTGATGAGCGCATCGTGGATGGCCGTCAATTTCGATTCAAGACGATGCAACAGGTAAAAGGATACGAATATCGGAAATCCAATTTCCTGTATCAACTCCAACCAAGGTTCCATTTCGTCTCCTCCTTCGTCCATTTTGTACGGATTGGCGAAAAAAATCAATGGATTATGAAAAACCGGCTCCCAGCAAATACTGGGAGGCCGGTTTTCCAATCAGGTTACCCTTTCACTAGATCCGTGACTTGTCGTTCGACGATGCGGGCACTTCCCGCCGTTTCAAGCGGATAGCCATCCACGAGGAACGCACCTGATGCGATGACCGTCTGCATCGCGGCCGTCACTTCCTGCGGTGTCAAATCCTCCCGCGGTTCATCCACAGGCAGCATCAATTTCTTGCCCGTCGCCGTGGTAAAATTCAATTGTAACGTTTTCGCCATATTCTCCACTCCTTTTTACTTAGTCGTATACCTCCGAGGTTTCCACCTTTTCCGCTCCGATGAATGGCAGCGAGGAAAGGGAAGCCAGCTCGTTCAGCGCCGTGTACAAATTGTCCGCTGTGACGTTTTCCGCGATATGGCGGTACGATTTCGATTTACGGATCAGCTTCCCTTCCTCCGTCATGCCTCCATCGAAATGTACCCGTCCGATTGCACTTTTAAATTCAATTGTCGCCATGCGATCACCTCCCTTCACCCTCTAGATAGCGGGCTGCGGGAAAAAAGGATACATTCTTCGTGGATTTTTTTGAAAAAACTCTTATAATGGGGGTAGTATGGAAGAGGTGAAGTCTGTTGAACGATCTATTTATGTGGTTCATCCTGTTCTGGTGTGTCGTGCTCGTCGTCTTGTTCGGGATTGGCGGCTTTTTCATGTTCCGTAAATTTTTAAAAGTGTTCCCGAAAGCGGACGGCAAATCGACTCTCGATTGGGAAGAGTTTTATGTGAACAAATCGCTCCACTTGTGGAATGACGAAGCGAAAGAGCTGCTGAACGAGCTCGTCAGCCCGGTCCCAGAGCTTTTCCGAGATGTCGCCAAGCAAAAGATAGCATCCCGAATAGGTCAAATCGCCTTGCAAGATAAAGCGAAAACAATCGGATTCGATCATATTATCCGTGGTTATATTGTCGCCACGCCCAAACGGGACCATAAATTCCTCCGCAAAAAATTGACATCGATGGAGATCGACTTGGCCCCGTACGAGCATTTATTTTAAAAGCTAAAAAAGTGTCCCCAGTCACTGTTCGACGGGGACACTTTTTTCATGATTTCTCTTTGTTCAGCGGGGGGTGAATACCCGCTGAACAAAGAGAAAAGCCTGCGGCGCATGTCACGGATTTTTAAGGGGAACTTAAAGGAAGGCAACCTAAGTTTGCCGCTTCCTGCGGCAACGGTTGCATGACCGACATCCTGTCGGCCTCGAGCTCGAAAAAATCCGGACGCAATCACGCCGAGGCGTGATTGATTTTCCTATATTTCACAAGCATGCCGATCCGCCATGGGACAATCATGGCGAAGGCGAGAATCCAGAACATCCCGCCGAGCTCCCCGACATCGATGGAACTGCTCAACACCAGTTTTGCGATGAGCCGGAGTACGAGAAGACCACCGAGGATGAACAGGAATGCCTTGGACCTCTTTACGTAGATGGCGCCCGTCTTGATCTCGAAATGGGTCGTCCGGATCAAGAGCGTCGAGAACAGCAAGCCGACGATGATCGCCTCCACCACTTGCATGGGCGGCACCCGGAATTCCTCGAATAAAAACATGAGGGCCCCCGTAGACATGAACAATGGAGGCAAAATGATCCGCTTCGGGGAAATCGGCTTTTTGGCCGCTTTGGCGCGGACAAAAAAAGCGAACGTCCCCATGACGAGAAACAGGACAGTGGAGCCGACGATCAAGTAGACGGGCGGAATTTCATTAAAAACGAAATCGATGAGTCCTTGCAATTTAAGCATCGGCCGTGCCCCACTTCTCCAGCTCATCCATCCGATGTCTGAGTTGCTCTAACTGGACAAATCGGGCGAACCGCGCCATCTCTTTCCCTTCGTGGAACAGCAGGACGACGGGCGCGGTGAAGAGGGCGAGCTGGCCTGCAATCTCCGGCACTTCCGCCACATTAACCCGATAGAACGGGAACGGGTACTGCTCCGCAAGGGCCGCCACCTGAGGATAGAGTCCTTCGCAGACAGAGCAATGGTTCGTTTTGACGAAGAGTCCCAGTTGCGGCTCTTGCTCTACGATGTCCCTCCACTCCTGAAACGAACCGATTTCCTTCATCCTTCACTCCTCCTCTTTTTCTAATTAAAACCCTTGGAAATCCCCAAAAATCGGGCTCAAGATACTAGTCAGCCACTGCAATCCGTTAAAGAATAGTAAAATCCCGACGGCAATCATGACGTAGCCGCCGATTTTCATAATGAGTGCATTGTGTTTACGAATCCACGTAAGCCGTGTAATAAAGAACGACAATACAAAAAATGGAATGGCAAAACCGAGCACATAGAGAAGCATATAGATCATGCCTGAACCCGGGTTGGTCCCGGCTAGGAAGATGATCGAGCCGATAATTGGACCGGAACAAGGCTGCCATCCTGCGGCAAAGGCGATCCCGATCAACAGGGTCCCAAAGTAACCCGCCGGCCGATTTTTAAATTGGAGCTTCCGTTCCTTCATTAAGAACTCGGGCGTAAATAGGCCGATGATCATCAAACCGAACAGAACGATAAAGATGGCGCCGATTTGTCTGAGCAATTCCTGGTTTTCAATAAAAAATGTGCCGACGAATGTCGTTCCAAATCCAATGACGATGAAAATGATTGAAAACCCGATTAAGAAAAATAACGTGTGGAGCATACCGCTCTTCGTCATCCGTTTAGAATCCGGCTTCAATTCCTCTAGGGACATGCCGGTAATGTACGAGACAAACGCTGGATAAAGCGGCAACGTACAAGGCGAGATGAAACTGAGGAAGCCGGCTCCGAACGCAAGAAGATAGTTTAAATCTGTTGCCATCATTCTCTCCCCTTCATATATCTGCTCCAATCGTAACAAAATTGCCGCCGGAATACGCCTATTTTGACTGTGAACAGTTTATGACAAAAGCGCAGGGCGCCTGTCTAGCCCCGACAAGCGCTGGCCGACTAAGGTCGCGACGTCCTGTCGCAACGTCGGCACTAGTACATCCTGTACGTCGGAGGGCTTTCCACTAAAGGCGCTTTTTGCCAATCGAACAGCGAAGGGTTCGATTTGCCGTATTTCTGCGCACTTTGCAGAAATTAAGGCACGCTTCTCGAGCAGCTTTGGCTTATGCCTCCGAGCCCCTGGCGCCCGGAGCTGGATGAAGACAATCCATCAGGAGGCGTGGTACTTGCTCCAAAGTGGCCTTCAATCATCCGGTTCCTGACATCTGTTCAATGGCTCGAATCGGAATGAGGAAAGACTCCCCTTCCACCGAGACGAGCCGCAGCACGGAATAGGCCGTGTCGATATGGCCGATCACGCCTTCCACCGTGCATGGTTTTCCTCCCTGCCAAAACGTAATGGCAAGCGGAAATCCCTCTGCCAGTGCTTCGGCCATCAGCCGATTCCACTCCTCGAATTGCTGTTCATCCGGCTCCTTTTTCTGTGGGAGATGCTCTTCTTCGTGCCACTCCCGCAATTTCTGGACATGCTCCGGCAACATCATCGCCGTCCATTTTATCCGTCCCCGATCTCGGATCAATGTCAACACCTCCTTGTAAGAACGTTTGTTTCTATTCTAAAGGAAAACAACCGGGAAAAGCAATTCGCCTTCCTGTATTCGTTCTAATTTCATTCAAAAATATTTGTGAATATTTACACACCCTTCAGATTTCATGTTATCATTGTAAAATGTTCAATTGATAGTGGAGGTAATAATATGGCGATGAAACAAGCGGAAAAGGAAGAGAAGACGATGCATGTCGAAGATATTTTAAAAGCGCATCAATTTTTAAAAGATGTGGTCATCCATACGCCATTGCAATTAAACGAGCAACTTTCCGAAAAATACGATTGCCATGTGTATATCAAGCGGGAAGATTTGCAATATGTCCGTTCCTTCAAATTGCGAGGCGCTTATTATAAAATCAAAAAGGTCGAGAAGCTGGCACGGGAAAAAGGGATTGTTTGTGCGAGCGCCGGCAACCATGCACAAGGTGTAGCCCATGCGTGCGCCCAGCTCGGCATCCACGGCAAGATCTTCATGCCGCAGACAACACCGAAGCAAAAGGTCAACCAAGTGCGGATGTTCGGCCGCGACCAGATCGAAATCATCTTGGCGGGCGATACATTCGATGACTCGTCAGCCAATGCGATGGCTTGCGCAACAGCGGAAGACCGGCTGTTCATCCATCCATTCGATGACTTGGATATCGTGGCGGGACAAGGGACCGTCGCGGTGGAAATCATGAATGATATCGAGGAACCGATCGACTTCGTTTTCGCAGGCATCGGCGGAGGCGGTCTCATGGCTGGACTCAGCACCTACATTAAGAATGTCTCGCCGCATACGAAGATGATCGGCGTAGAACCGGCAGGCGCGGTGAGCATGCAGGCGGCCCTTGCGAATAAAGGACCGATCTCCTTGCCGTCCATCGATAAATTCGTCGACGGGGCGGCCGTCCAATGTGTCGGCAGCCTGACCTATGATCTATGCCGCAAATATTTGTCGGATATCGTTCCGGTTCCGGAAGGCAAAGTATGTACGACCATCTTGGAACTGTATAATCTTCATGCAATCATCGCAGAACCGGCAGGGGCCTTGTCGATTGCGGCCCTTGATTTCTATAAAGAGCAGATCAAAGGCAAAAACGTCGTCTGCGTCATCAGCGGCGGAAACAATGATATCGGCCGGATGCAGGAAATCAAGGAAAAGTCTTTGATTTACGAAGGATTGCTCTACTACTTCATCGTCAATTTCCCACAACGCGCCGGGGCGCTGCGACAGTTTCTGGATGAAGTGCTCGGTCCGGATGACGACATCACGACTTTCGAATACACGAAAAAGAACAATAAAGAGAGCGGCCCGGGGCTTGTCGGCCTGGAGCTGAAAAACAAAGAGGATTATCCTGGCCTTATCGAGCGCATGAACAAATGCGGCTTCGAATACAAAGAGATTAATAACGACCATACGTTGTTCGATCTACTCATCTGATAATTTTAGCCGTCAGCCCCCTATTCCCGGGCTGACGGCTTTTCGTATCCGAGCTTATTTCAGGTTCCGCAAGACATTGAAGCCGAAAAAGAAGATGCCGATAACGGTAATGACTCCGCCAATCGTGGCCGTCAAAAAGAAAATAGGGTTCGATGTCAAAATGGCCAGCGCAATCCCGATCATCATGACAGGCAAGCCGATATTATGCAGCCAAAAATGGGTTTTGGCACATCGGGTCCCCGCCAATTGCGGGTAGAGATGATACATGATGCCGATGATGGCCAGCGACATCCAGCCGAGCAGGTTGACGTGCACATGCACAGTCGCCAAATGGAACACATGAGTAATAGACATATATAAGCCAAAAGCAATCCCGATCAGAAAATAGACGACCGCAATCTTGAGCAGCTGTTTCCCCACTCCACTCCCTCCCTTCTGCGCAAAATGAATGCTCCCCTCATTCTATGCGCCGCAGGAGGGAGCGACGACTACCGCCGGGCAGAGACGCGGCGAATTTATTTAAAATGCCCGCCAATCAGTTTGGCGCGTTCAATTGCTGTCCCCGCTTCGGTGTAGGAGGCGGCGCGGAGCACGGCGTTGGACCCGTATTTAATGCGGAGCGCGTCCATCGTTTCGCCAAGTTGCCGGTTTCGCCACTTCTGCTCGTCAAACAAGCTAAGCTGCATGGAATGCTCCTCTTCCAGATTGCCGAGGCTGATATACAATTGGCGCACCGGGCGTCCGTCATGGAACTCATCGAGCAGTTCCGTGCAAAGCCGGTAGATGACCATCGTATCATTCGTCGCTTCCGCCATCGTGCGCGACCGGCCGAATCCTCCCCCGAGCGCATGCTTCGAATAGCTGACCGCCAGATGGAGGGTGCGCCCCATCCTTCCTGCTTGCCTCGCGCGCATCGCCACATCTTCGCACATTTCCAGCAGGACGGTGAGGATGTCTGCTCTCTTCACATAATCGCGGTACAGGACCTGCCCTTTTCCGTAGCTGACCTGCCCTTCGATGAGCGGCGGCAAGCCGAGGTCGGATAGGTCGATGCCATGCGCATGGTAATACAATTGATTGCCCATGATGCCGAATTTCTTCTCAAGATGGTCGAGCGGCGTACGGGCCAGATCGCCGATCGAAAAGAGGCCCATCCGGTTCAGCCGCTTTTCCATGCGGCTGCCGATGCCCCACATACGGCTCAGCGGGGCGACAGGCCAGAGTTTTTCCGGCACGTCCTCGTACCGCCAGTGGGCGATCCCCGTCTTCTTCGCCTCGAGATCGAGCGCCAGTTTCGAAAGGAGCATGTTCGGCCCCATCCCGCAGGCGGAGCGCAGCTGGAATTGAGTGTACAGATCATCCCGGATGCGCGCGGCCGTCTCGGCGGGCGGACCCCATAGGCGCTCTGTTCCGGTCAAGTCGATGAAACTTTCATCAATACTGTAGGCATGGATCGCTTCCTTCGGCACATAGCGATGCAGCAGTCGGGTGATTGCCATCGAGACGTCGATATAGAACTGCATTTTTGGCTCGATCAGCTGGATGGCGGGGTCATCCGGGATTTCATAGAGCCGCATGCCGGTCCGGATGCCGAATTGCTGTTTGAGGGGAGGCGAAGCGGCGAGGACGACACCGCCTTTTCGCTCTTTATTCCCAATGATGGCAATCGGCGTATCCATGACATCCACCCCTTCGATTGCTGCCGAGCAGCTGGCGTAAAAGCTGCGCATGTCGAGGCAGAGAATACTTCGATTGGGCAACTGTTCATACATAGGCATTCTCCTTGTTGTAGGAACGTTCGTTCTATATAGTATAGCTTGAGAATTTGCCGGTATTCAAGAGGGGATTATTGTCAAAAAAGGTGTGTAATTGGATTTTTGTGCTATCTTTTCTTGTTTTTATGTATATATAAAGTAAATTTATTATTTTATCCATTAACTTAGTTAATTGGAGTGCAGAGCGGCGACTCCAGCGGGAACAGCGCGAGCTGAAGACCCCGCAGGAACGCAGTGACGAGGAGGCTGAAGCCGTGCCCGCGGAAAGCGTCCGCTCGTAACGGAAATCAACGGCTAGAAGAAATTATTTATTTCAACTTACATAGTAAGAGAAACAAGATTGCGAGGTGTCTTATGTTTTCTCATGAACAATTACAAGATTTAATTGAAGGAAAAATTGTTGGGAACAAGTTCCCCTATGATACAAAGAATGAGCAGGAAATTGAAGCACATATCCGACGGTTATTTCATCGAATAAACCGGATTCCAAATGTAGTTTGTGAAGCAGAGTGGGATCATTTTGGCAGCGGTTACGCCTCCTTTGTTGAGTTTTTTTGTTATCAAAAAGAGGATGTGATAGTCGTTGAAGAAAAGTCCGGTCGTCGAATGATAAAGACGGATGGAATTATTGTTGATATTTGTCGGTTAGCATCTGTAGCCATCATGGGCGAGGATGACAGATATAAAACAATTCAGATCGAAACGGACGAAATAGTTGGTGGGGCCTATGGTTCTTTACTGGGTGGTCTCAATTCATTAAAGGTAAGCGGAAAGTTCCGAAAAATTGCAGAAAAATTGAAACAGGTCTTAAAAGAGTTTGATTATGAACTGTTGGAAGCTGAAGAAATGAATCAACCATTGCCTTTTCAAACGAAGATTCGAACGATTTATAGTAGACCTAAAGAGTATGTAGTCAAAGATGCTATTTTTTATTGGGAGGATTAGAAGCAAAGAAAAACGCACTTGCATTTCGTTGTGAAATGCAGTGCGTGTTTTTTTTCGATTTAATGTGCACCTCTGAAGTGAATCCGGCAATCTCGACTCACGGATTGGTAGTTTTAGGTGAATGAACGAACGACTCGGCGACGGGTTGCTCGACGCTTCGCTTTTCCATCTTGAAGGACATGAGGAAAGCGATGAGCAACAGTCCTGCGCATAACAGCAGTGCAGCAGGAATCCCGCCGACATTATCAATGATCCAGCCGCCCAGCCCCGGACCAAGCAATTGCCCCGCCGCAAAATAGATTGTAACGTAGCCAAGAGCGATCGGTGCGTAGGACGGATGAATCTGCTCCGTGGACAACGCCTGAATGAGCGATAGCATGCCGACTACGGTGACTCCCCATAAAAATTGGCTGATGATGAAGCCGAGCGCTGCCGGAAAGACGACAGGCAGCACCATGGAAAAGGAACCGATGATCAATGTGATAAGCAGCGACCGTTTCCGTCCAATCTTATCGGAAATGCTCCCCCAGAGCGGCCCGCTGAAAATGGACATGATGCCGCCGAGCGCCATAATCTGGCCCGCCTGGTAGGGGTTAATGCCCGCTTCCAGGATGAAACTGAATAAAAAACTTTGCGGAATCAAGTAAGCGAATCCGATTAATCCATAGATGCCCGCCACCAACAGCACCCGCTTATGTAAATACACTTCTTTCCAAAGCGATTGCTTTTTTTGCCCTTCATTCAATAAAGGAACCGGCGGATCGCGTAGAATAAGCAGCGCCGTCAACGTGGACAAGACGGACAAGATACCGTAGAAGAACCACAATTGCCGCCACCCTTCCAGTTCGAACCACGTCGTGAAAAATGGGACGAGTGTACTGGAAATGAGCGTTCCGAGCCCGAGGCCGCTCACCATGAAGCCGATCATCAGCCCCCGACGATGTGGGAACCAGCCGACGATAATGTTAACGAGCGGCGTGTAGGTGAAAGCGGTACCAATTCCGAGCAAAGCCATTCCTGTCAATGCTGCACCGTAGCTATGGACGGACGCCAAATACATTAAAGAAAGCGCTACGATAAAAGTGCCAAGCACAACGAGCTTGCGCGATCCCCATTTCGCTGCCAAAATCCCGGCAAACAAGACCATCCCCAAATAGCCGATCGAATTCGTCGTCGCCAGCATGCCGGCCTGCTCATAAGAAAGCGATAAACTATCTTTCATAAAAGGCATTAAAATTCCGTAAGACATCCTCGCAAAGCCGAGTGTGCTGATTGTCACCATGACACTGGCAAAAGCGTATTTCCAAACCGGTTGTTCCCCCAACATGCCACCCCCTTGCTTCCCTTCTCTTCTTCGAAGGTGAACCTAGCATATCTCTACTATAACAAGAGTTTATTTTAATGGATAGTATTTTCTCTCAATTTTGCGAACTCTGTTTTTATAAGAGAGTTGTCCCCGGATGGTTTGAATGCCCGCTTCCCATTTCATTTTCGCTTTATTCTCATCGGCAAAGTTCTCCTGCCATGATGATGTTCGACTTGGGCTTGTCCGATTTGGAATCTACCCTGCTATTCAAGCGACTTTAGTGTATGGATGGATTATGTACCCCGCACGATTCAAAATCCGTGCGGGGTCTCTTTTATTCGAACTGCACTCTTAGCGCTTCCACTTCCTCAACGGATAGTTCTGTGGCGGCGATAATTGTTTCAATCGGCAGTTGTTGTTCTAGAAGTTTCCGGGCGATATTCCGGCGTTCTTCCATCTTTCCTTTCAATTCTCCTTCTTTTATCCCTTCCATCCGTTCCATTTCAAACGCATTCGATATGGTCGGTGAGGCATTGTCCTTATTGTAAAGTTCCATCAGTTCCTTCTCCTTTCCGAGTACGGGGTACATCGTTTCCGCTAGTTTCTGTTCGTATTCTTTCGGCAGTCGTAACAAATAATCGACAAAATGAAGAATAGCCTGCACTGCTGTTCGTGAGTAGGCTCGATTGCGCACTACTTCACGCATCAATTTCCTTTTGAAGACATAGCGGTGCCAGTCTCGTTCCTTCGTCGCATGCATGTATTTGGCTGCGAGTACGATTTTGCTAAATAAATTCTCCGAACGTCGTAATGGCTCGAAATCGTAATCAACTATCTTATGAGTAGTATACGCATAATGAAGCGTCGTGCCAAAATAAGAGTAGCTGAACTCGTTCGGATAGATGTTATGCTCTGGAGATGTCATAATTGCAACCGCTACAATTTTCTTCTCATGGCGGTCGTAAATTCGATAGAAGTATTGAAACATCCGCTTGGAAAAATCCTCTTCATTCGAACTTTGCACTTCCACATGGACAAGGATCCACTGCTCCTGCCCATCTTTCAAATGCACTTTAACCACTTGATCCGCTATCCGACGCCCTTTTTTCTTGTCGACAACTTGTTGAAAAAGCTCTTGCTGCAGAAAATCAGGTTTCTTTGTGAAATCTACCCTTTCATACAAATCGGGTACAAAAAACAGTAAGAAGTCTTCAAACAAATCTCCAATCACTTTTTTCCATAGTCCGTCTTGATCCACTGAATCAGCTTTGTAGGCACTCGGTTTTTCCATGACGAGCATTGCTACCATTTCATCCCTCCTCTAGTTATCTGATTATTTGATCTTATCATATCATTTACGAACATATGTTTCAATACGTTTTTCGGAAAATATACATTTCATCGTACTAGTATCTTCTATAAAAAGTAGAGAGCTGTCTGTAAATCAGTTTTCACTGACTTTCAGACAGCCCCCCCCCTTTTACCGCTTTCTTTGCTCCGGCACGGCAATCCCTAACGCCTGTAACTGCTGGTCCGCCTCTTCTTGGGAGATGGTCCCTTCCCTCATTTGTTTTAAAATCTCCTGAACTTCTTGCTTCGTTTCTTCATCCAAGTTATCGAACATTCCTTGGCCTTGCGGGCGTTCCGGTTCGGCTCCTGGATTAAAACCGCCGCGAGGTCTGCCGCTTGCACCGGTTGTCACGCCGGTTTCATTCAGCCATGTGGTTGCTTCTTTAATCGTGAAGTCAGCTATTTTCACTCCGTCTTTGTACTCCACTTCGGAGAAAAGACCGTTAGTTTCGACGCCTGTTGCCTGCCCGCCGCCATAGAGCGTATACGTCTCCCCTTTCGCCAGCTTCTCGGAACTGATCAATACGGAGGTGAACTCTTTCGGCGGTGCAACGGTCGCAATACTGTTTCCTGCTTGATCCGTCAAATGGACAATCGTACCGGCTACTTGGACATCAGGGAACGTCATAAGTACCGAGTTCTGCGTGGAACTCGTAGAAGGAGCCATCGCAATCCCCGAGCTTCCTGCGGTAATCAATGTCCCCCCACTGATTTCAAATATCCCGTCATAATCAAGGGAGCCGTTGCCATTATCCATGAAACAACTTGACATATAAACAGAAATGCCGCATTTCCGCCCAGGAATATGAACAGATTCGCCGAGGCGAGATTGCGTGGATGGAAAGTGACGCGAGGAGCCTGCTGCAAGAATTATATGTCCAAATGAATGTCTTTCAAATGAAGCCGATCACAGTCGTGGATTATGAGAGAGAGGTTTTTATCTATCCTCCCGGCAACGTGAGGGTCACGTTTGACAGCTCCATCAAGACGAGCTTTCGGAACAACGACGTGCTGAATCCGCAACTGCCGATGGTCGAAACGGATGCGGATGTAGTGATTTTGGAAGTGAAATATGATAACTACTTGCCCACCGTCATTAAAAAACTGCTTCAACTCGGAGATAGACGGAAAGGAACCTACTCGAAATACCAAATCAGTCGGATGTACGGATAATTGAAAAAAGTTGGAGGAATTAAAATGGAGAATATCACATTTACAGACATATTCAAATCAAGTTTTCTGGAAAAGACATCGAGTTTTTCGATCGTCGACTCATTGCTCGGCTTGCTTGCCGCATTTTTCATCGGGCTCTTTATCTATTGGGTGTATCAAAAGACGTTTTCAGGGGTCATCTATTCCCACACGTTCAACATTGCGCTCATTGTCATGTCAATGGCCACGGCCCTTATCATCATGGGCATTTCATCGAACATTCTATTATCGCTTGGGATGGTCGGTGCGTTATCGATCGTTCGTTTCAGAACTCCGATCAAAAATCCGATGGACATCGTCTATATCTTCTGGGCTATTGTCACCGGCATTCTGTGGCTTCATCCCTTTGGCGATTCTCGGAGCTGTCCTGATCGGCCTCGTGCTGATGCTGTTCATTACTAAAATCAAAGTCGAAAACCCGTATTTGCTGGTAATCCGATACGGCGAAACGGCCAGCGAAGCGCCAATTGAACAGATTGTGGCGGAACATGCCCGGAAGCATACGATCAAATCAAAATCGATCCTCCCCGGCAGCCATGAAATTACTTATGAAGTCCGCATCAAACAAAACGATATGAACTTCGTAAACATCTTATCTGGCATAGAAGGCGTCGAATCCACGATCATGTTGAGCTATGATGGGAATTTTACGGCGTAACTTGCTGTTAAAAAGAGCGTGTTTTGAAAAACTGGTCAAAACACGCTCTTATCGTAGTTACTTACATCCCCACTCCGGAACCAGTACGATCTTTCATTAACAATGGGATCGCCTTAATATAGAACAGCTCTCCGATTAACTCGACAATCGTTTGGGTGACAATCACAGCGGCAGCCAACGTTGCCCAAGAATCGGGTAAGGCCAATGCTAAAGGAAGAACGACAAGAGAATTTCTTGTTCCGGTACTAAAAATTAATGCTCTTCCTGCGCCAATATCCAATTTGAACACATATGCGAGAAAGCGCGATACAAATGGAGTAAGGAGTAAAAACAAAACATAGATCGGAATCACACGCATAATCAGTTCGAAATCATGGTATACCTTCCCGATTTGGGAAGCGACTACCACAATTAGCACCAATGCCATAAATGGCACGGGAAACCAGGTAGTCAGATCTAAGAACTTCTCACCTAGCACCTTCTTTTTAGCCCATAATTGAGTAATGATGGCTACTAATAAAGGCGCAACGATTAGCAATAAAAAAGCTTCCAGAAAGGGCCCTATATGTACAATTCCCGCCATTTCTTCCCCTATAAATAACCAGAGATAGAATGGGAGTACAATCATTTGGACGACGAACAAAAGAGGCGTGGAAGCCAATATCAATTTCTCATTGCCCTTTCCGAGTTGAGTAAAGACGATTACATAGTCAATACATGGAGTCAGTAAAACCAAACACACTCCCAATAAAATTGGCGGAGATTGTGGAAAGATCATGATCAAGATCCATACTATTATAGGGACAGCTATAAAATTTCCAAGCAATAATGCCATCATAAATCTAAAATTTGACAGGGCTTCCCGTAATTTCAGGAAGGGAATTTGCGCAAACATTACGTACATCAGAAGGGCGATCAGCGGCGATATCGTCCAGTCCAAGCTAGTTCCTACCCTCTCGTTTGTGAGACCTAAAGTCCCTCCAAATAAAAGAGCGATGCCATATATCCAAATTTGTTTCTTTTCTAAGTTCTCTCTAGTAATCATTATGTTTAAAATGATTCTCCTATCGCTTCCCACACACTCGGATCGATCAGATTCTTAGGTTTCTGCCCGTTCAGCCCCGCTTTCAGGTTTACCGCTGCCAATTCGGCCATTTTCAATTCCGTTTCGAAAGTGGACGAGCCGATATGTGGCAGGGTGACGACGTTTTTCATTTTTAATAGCGCATGATCCGGGTCGACGGGTTCCTTGATAAAAACATCCAAGCCCGCAGCGGCAATTTCTTTGTTTTGCAGGGCCTCGATCAACTCGCTTTCTACAACGGTGCTGCCCCGCGAGACATTGATGAAGATAGCGGAAGGTTTCATCAACTGGAATTCCTTGCGTCCGATCATCCCTTCCGTCTGAGGCGTCAGCGGCGTAATCAGACAAACAAAATCGGATTGCTGGAGAAGGTCTTCTAAGCTCAAGTACACCGCATCGAACCGCTCTTCCGCCTCGGGTTTCGGTGTACGGCTATGGTACAGGATTTCCATGCTAAACCCGAAGTGGGCCCGTTGCGCGATGGCTTGGCCAATCCGCCCCATCCCGATAATCCCCAGTTTTTTATGATGGACATCGACGCCAAAGTAGTCCCGCGGAAGCGTTTCGGTCCACTGGCCGCTTCTGACGTATTGATCCAATTCCGGCAATCTTCTGGCCGTACACAGAATCAGCCCCATTGCCAAATCGGCTACGGTATCGTCCAAGACGCCGGGCGTGTTCGTAGCCATGATGTTGCGTTTCGTCAACTCTGGAATATCCAAATTATTATAGCCGACGGATACATTACTGATGATTTTCAAGTTCGGCGCTTTCTCCAGCAAATCATGTTCGGCTGGAAACCTTGTTCCAATGACGCCTTCCGCTTCCCAAAGGAAACTTAGGAAGTCGGGATCGTTTTTCGGATCAATGCTTTTAAAGTGACGGACCTCATACTCTTTTTGTAATGCCTGTAGTACCGATTCTTCTACTCGTTCATAGGCGATAATCTTTTTCTTCATGCGACATCGTACTCCATTCTAGTTATTCATGGGGTTGCGTTTCAATTTATGTATCAATCCAAAAATGGTTATTTTCTTTGGAGGGACTACCCTCTTACTGTTGTTTCGATCACCTCGGTGCCAATTTACAACTTCACACGTCCATTTTATTCAATATTCTCGCCTGAATAAACCTTCAGTTTTTCCTTGGCAATTGCCATCGCACTAGTTAGGTTGTCGGTGAGTGAAAAGCCGGTAGACTTTTGCAGCCAAGTTTCCCACTCATCATCCCAAAGATAAACGTCAATTTCTAAAAGTTCATCTTGTACCCGTTTCGTAATGCAAGCCTTGTACGCCTTGCTAGGTGAGTATATTTCTTTCAGAAGCTCAAGCATCATGTTCGATTCCCCTTTTTAGCAATGCCTCTCACTCTACAATCAATCTCATTTTCCCCACCGTCTCCTCCACAACCGCATTCAACTCCGCATAGCCATGGTACCGGACGTACATGACGACTTTTCCTTTCGAGGCAACGATTTCTTTCGCTTCCCTTTTCTCGTGGACCAGCAATCGATCCAAGTCCGGATGCTCCGTTTCGATAAATTGTTCATTTCCATACTGGTATCGTTTCACGAGGTCCGAAACGAGAGAATCCGCCAGAACAGGGATGGCCAGCTGGTACATTTTCGTATGGACGCTCGGGGAATAGTCGCCGCTCTGATCGTCCCATGTCTTTCCTGGGACAATTCCGCTTTCGTCCGTGTCATATTGCACGGGCGCGAACGGACTCCAGTTATAGGAATACCGGTTGGCCCAATCGACACCGTCTCTCATATACGCTTCGTCGCGAATCAGATCGGGATTTTGCTCGATTTCCGCCAACCGGACAATCGGCAATTCAGGACTCGACCCGGGCAGCGTTGCCGTCTTTTCTTTCACAAGATACATGATGGGCATGACGGCGCTCGCCGCAGCGAACAATGAAAATAGCAGTGCAATGATAGTATGGCGCCGCCAACGCTTCCGATAAGGCGCATGATGGTCGATCGGTCTGCCTTCGATAAGCCGCTTCTGCAGCACACGGATGGAGACGGCCCCCCGCACTGCAATATAGGCCTGATACCCGATTATGACCGTCAGTACCGTCTGTTGGACCGCCATCCCTTCGACGAGCATGTATACGGGTGTCCCATCAAGAAACCAGAGCGAAGACAGCATGCCGACAATCAAAATAAGCGCAATTAAGGTAAAGAGCGCATGCCCAAACAGCTTTTTGTCCAGCTCCCGTAGTGTATGCGCCTGCTCGGCGGGGTCTGTATGCAATTCGGGCGCCTCACGCTCAGCGGGAGAAGAGAACACGTAAAACGCGCCGTATTGCGTCACGAACTCCCAGCCGCCCTCCTCGTACAGCTCAATTTGCTCCTCTGACATTTTTTTATGAAGCGACACATCGATCCGATAGCGAGTCCGCCTTGGCTCTCCTCGTTCGAATCGTGCGAAGATCCGTCCCAACTTTTTCAAATGAAGGCCTTGCGCAGCCATATCCGCAAACCAGCTTTCATGCTCCCCGATCCGCCATTCATCACTGCGAATCCTGCGTATCATCTTACTCATCTTCACCGTCCCCTTCCAACATGCTGCCGTCCCGCAGGAGCGACTGCAGCCTCTTATACTCTGCGCGCAAGGCTCGCTCCCCCTCTGCCGTAATTTGATACGTTTTTCTTCTGCCGTCCTCTTCTGCCAACGAAATCAGACCGTCTTTTTGCATCCGTGAAAGGACGCCATACAGCGTCCCTGGCCCCATTTGCAATCTGCCGTGCGAAACGTCCGCAATAGCCTGCATGAGCTGATACCCATGGTTCGGATTCAGCAACGCCAGCAAGACGTAGTACATCGCCTCGGTCATCGGGCCTCCCTTGTACGTCACTTTCCGCAATCTCCTCTCTATTATGTATCTCGATATATCGTGTGACATAATAGTACTTCTAATTATCATTTTTGTAAATAAAAATCTAGCAATCTAACGAAACAGCTTGGAAAGATCGGTTAAAAAAGCAGGAGCAAAGGGGACCGTACGCGGAATCGGAACTATTGTTGGTGATAGACGTCCCGTTTACAGGAAGCGTCCGCTTGCACATGATTTGTCTGGAGGTGATCGAGATGAACAAAGTGAAATATACACTTTTTTTGATAGAGTTGCTGCTAGGCATTTTGATCACATACGCTTGGATCTGGGGCAGTCATATTTATATAGAGTTGAGCCGCAGTTACGCCGCCTCCAGTTATCCAGGCGATATCACATATTCTGAAAGGGTATTTTATCAATTATTTTTCCCGGCCACCCTATTTGTTGGTTTATGTATTGTTTCATTTCTTTCCTACTTGTTTTGGAAAAAGAAAACCAAATTAGGCATATTTCTGATTCCGGTATTTTGTACAATCTATCTGGTTGTTGACCTATATCTCTTTTTATTCTAAGGGTGACGGAGCGGCACATGCCACTTCGCTCTAGCCATGGCACCTCCTTTTGAGTATCACACCTATCCTGCGCAACAACATATTCCTCTTCACCGAGTGCACCGGGAGGACGCGCCATCGTGAAAGTTTCGACTTTCCTACCTTCGACACTTACCTGGCCAATCTCCATCTTCCTAATAAAACATCGCCTTGCCGCAAGGATTCTATGTTTCTACGTGGAATAATAACTATAGGAGATGCGCACCATTCATCTCTTGTACTCCTAAATACGAATTTGATTCGCCTACATTATCCTCATAGTACCTCGCACATAATCTATACTTGGGAATTCAATGAACTCCCGATTTCTCCGTCACTGCTATCTACATGGGAGCGTTCATCCGAACGTCCTCGGTATTCGTCTAGTTGTCTTTCATTAACCGCTTCAACGCATTCACCGTGCCGCGGTTATCAAGATAACAAGGAATTCTTTCTCCCCTTTTGTTTGAGAGGCGGATCCCAGTGGAAGACATATTCATAAATGCACCTATTGTGTACCCCTAATTCTATTTTCAATGCTTGTTTCATAGCTTCTATAAGCCACTATACCAAGGAGTGATTGACATAAGAAAAATAGTCTTAGTACTCAGTATGTTGTTGATACTCGTATTCCCTGTCCATCCAAACGCCACCGCCACGGCAACAGAAATGTATGTGCATGCAAAAAATGATATTATTTTGCGTTCCGCACCGAACCAAAATGCTGACACGCTCGGTACCATTCAAAACCATTCGAAAGTCGTTGTCTTGTCTTCATCGAACGGATGGTCCTATGTACAAGCTGGGAAAAGTAAGGGGTATGTATTTACGTCTGCTCTATCCAATCAAAACCCAAACGCTGCCCCCACAATGGTTACCGGCGGACTGGCGCCTAAAGAAGGATTGATCCTGACGTATGCACCCTCTTTCTTGGAAAATAAGAAAGAGACATTTGTCGTAGAAAAAGAAGAAGAATACACGTACTTATATAATAAGAAGAGTCCCCTTTACCCGGAATTATCGAACTTTACGTACATCGAGACCGACAAAGGCCTGCTGATGGGAGTCTCCAGCTCGGATTTCATCTTCGTCAACGTTCCGTATCCATTGAAACAAGGAACTTACACAACCGATACGTCTCTCCTGTTTGAGGATCAAAAGGTTTTAGTGGAAAGCACAACGAAAACAATAACCGTGAAAGCTGGCACCTTCCAAAATGTCGTCATTCTCCGTTTCCCAGACGGCTCGCGAGCGTATTTCGCCAAAGGAATCGGAATTATAAAAGCTACAGATCAAAATGGAAAGATCTTCACGGAATTAGTCTCTGTGAAGGAAGGAAAATAAGCACCAATAAAAAACCGGTACAGGACCCTCCTGCGCCGGTTTTTCGTTAGTTGGGATTAGCTATTTTTCACCCGCGAAACCGTCATGCCGTCCCCGATTGGCAGAAGGACGGATTCCAATCGGGGATGCTGTGCAACGGTTTCGTTAAATGTTTTCATCTGTTCGGTATATCGTTTTTCAGTGGCAGCCGGATCGGCTACGGTCCCGCCGGCGAGCACGTTATCCGCTACAATGACGGCACCCGGCTCCGCCAACTCCACGCAAGCGTTCAAGTAATTTTCATAGTTCCCTTTATCCGCGTCGATGAAAAAGAAGTCAAAGGTCTTCCCATCCGCCTTCAAGGCCGCCAAATTATCCAATGCGGGGCCAGTTTTGTAAGTCACTTGATCGCCGAAACCGGCAAGTGTCAGATTGTGTTTCGCAAGTTCTGCAAACGGCTCCTTCAATTCCAAAGAAGTCAGATGACCTCCCGCGCCGAACCCACGCGCGAGACAAATGCCGCTATAGCCACCAAGCGCCCCGATTTCGAGGACATTTTTCGAATGGGTCAGCGATACGAGCATCGTCAGCAGCTTCCCGGACGACGGCGAAACGGATATATTCCGCATGCCGTTTTCCTGAATGGAAGACAGGACCTGCTCCAATATCTCGTCACTTGGCGCAAATACGGCATCGATGTATTCGTTAATGCTCTTCATTCTGCGTATCCCCTTCCGTGGCGTCCATCTGCTTTTCTTCAGAGGTTTCGCCTTCCTGGATTTCAAAGAGGTTTTTGAATTCGTCGATGATCCCGTCAATCGCTTTTAATTCGCCGACAAGAACGGGTTCAATGGATTGGAATTCGGGTTTCTCCAATTGCGCTGCGACGGTAGCCCGCTTCACTTGAAGAGTTTCCAAAAAAGCAATCGCCCGTCCCCGTCGAAACGTCTTAGCACCGCCTCGCGACGGCCCCCCTTCCCTACCTCTGCGCCGTTCTCCGTGATGACTCTCCCGATGATGATGCCCGTTTCTCATAACGACCTACTCCTTTCGTATACAAATGTATACAGTGTTTTTATTGTATACGTTTGTATACGAAGTGTAAAGAAAAAACCTTGCGTAATCTATGCAAGGTTTTGATTCGACTCGTATGTGCGCTTTACGATTGTGCCGTGTCCTCGATGATCCAGTCGGCTGCTTGGGCAAGATTCGGAAAGACGGCATCCGCCAGCGGGTCGGCCGAACCGAGGAAAACCCCTTTCGTTCCCGCCTTTTTCCCGGCTATGATGTCCGTGTCGGTATCCCCCACCATATACGACGCGGACAGATCCACCTCGTACTTCTTGGCAAGCTCTTCAATCAGTTGGCTGTTCGGCTTCCGGCATGCACATCCCGCTTTCGGTTTATGCGGACAATACGCCACGTCATGAATGATGGCACCCTCCTTCCGAAGCTCCGCGATCATATGCTCATGGATCGCCTTCAGTTGCACCTCTTTCATAAACCCTAGCCCGACACCGCCTTGGTTCGTGACGACAAAGACATAATCGAAAACAGCGTTCAAACGTCTGATGGCTTCCGGAACGCCCGGCAAAAAGTAAAAGTCCCGCGGGCGATTCACAAATTTTACCCGATCTGTCAGCACTTCATTGATGACCCCGTCCCGGTCTAAAAAAACCGCTTTTTTCAACGCAGTCCACTCCCTTCCTATATCATGTAAAAGCTCTTTCTTTTTAACCTACCCAACGAAGTCTTTCCTTTAATCCCCAATATGATAATTGACAACGCGGGGACAAATTGACCATCCAAGTAGGCGCTTATCGAAGAAAAGTCATTTTGACCAGCTCATTAATCGGGAGACCCATTGTAAGCGCAAATTTGTAGAAGAACGGTTACGCATTTGTTTTGGCGAACGCATTTCAACTTCAAATACAGTGGAGGAAAAACAATGATTCAAAAAGAAGTTGCCCATCGCATGATTGATGAGTTATTTGAATTCCGGGAAACAATGCGGGCAAAGGGGATTCCACAAGAGGCAACACAACATTTTCAACAAATGAAGAAAGAAGGGTTGCTTGGGACGCAAGCCCTCTTATCTCACTCGATCCACAAAATGGATACACGTCAAGAAAATCAAGAGTCCTCTATGATGAAAATAAAAGTAGAAGACTAATACAATATAATCAAGGAAGCCGAATTTTCCTGTGGAGGAGATCGGCTTTTTTTGCAGAGAAAAACTTGCTTCTACTCCGCATATTTAATACACGGGACATATACGACTAGCGCCGCGATTGCCATTGGTAAGTATAGGAACCAAACTCCCTCAAATATCAGCCAATTCATGAGGCTGCATAGCAGTAAAGCTACTATCACCCCTACTATATATCTACGTGTTCTAGAAAAAAATTTTATTTTACTGATTGCTTTATAAAACAAAAAGCCGCAAATAGCACTGAGAATTCCCAAAAACACGGCCGAAGAGTACACGCTTAGATAGATTAACACGGAAATCCCCCCTTTTATGCCGTAAAGCCTCATTTTACAGTAATAAAAAGAACCCATTTTGAAAACAATAAATCAAAACGGATTCTCCATTTTTACTTTCCTTAAGAATAATGAATAATCATCATACACTTTACAATTGTGTCACCGTTATTTTTATAAATATGTTGTTTATTCCCGTCAAATAGTATGGTCTCGTCCGTTTTTATCGAATAGGTTATGTTGTCTAGTTCAATCTCTAATGTTCCTTGATTAACAGTGATATGTTCCTTTACGCCTTCATTATGTGGATCTGCTACATAATAAGCCCCTGGATGTAAGATGGTTAAGTATACTTCAAACGGCTTGTCAAAATTAAAGGGGACGATTGGAAATACTTCAACGTTTTTATTATCTTCGTATACCGGTTCCAGTTCATTTTTTTTAATTATTTTTACAGATGAAATATCTTCACTCATTAAAGAGGTGAATGAGAGCTCCAATCCGGTTGAGATTTTTTTTAATGTCGTCACAGTTGGATTGGACTCCCCCCGCTCTATTTGACCTAACATTGCTTTACTTACTCCAGTCAGTTCTGCTGTTTTTTCTAAACTATACCCTTTCATCACTCTATACATTTTTAAATTTCTTCCAATAACCTCTGTTATGTTATCCAAAAAGATCACTCCTTACTAAATCATTGAAATTCTGTGCGTTATAATGTATTTCATATGTTATAATAAATATTGTGCGTTACCGCATAAAAAATATGTTATTACATCTATCTTATCATACAATTTCAAAAGGAAGTGAAAATTATGGATAAACACATCACGGCGTTGCGAACGGCATTTCCCTATACTCTACCGATTTTTGCGGGATTTATTTTTATAGGGATTGCCTATGGTATGTATGTGCATGCTTTAGGTTTTGAGCCTTTTTATACTTTTATCATGAGCTTTTTTATCTTCGCAGGCTCCATGGAGTTTATAGCTGCTACGTTATTGCTTGAAGAGTTTAATCCTCTTTATGTTCTGTTTTTAACCTTAATGATAAATGGGAGACACTTATTTTACGGTATTTCCATGCTAGAGCGATTTAAGGGGGCTGGGAAGAAGAAGTTTTATTTAATCTATGGGCTTTGTGATGAAACTTTTGTGATCAATAGTACGACAACGATTCCTGCGTCTGTAGACAGAGGATGGTTTATGTTTTATGTCACTTTATTGAATATGTTTTATTGGGTCAGTGGAGCAATGATAGGAAGTTTTCTAGCTTCCGTTATTCGTTTTGATACGACCGGTTTAGGCTTTGTTATGACTGCACTATTCGTTGTAATTTTCTTGGATCAATGGATGAGAGAAGAGAAACATCACAGTTCATTAATAGGAATTGGGGCTTCCGCTTTAACGCTTATTCTATTTGGTCCAGAATACTTCACTGTTCCTGCCATGGTACTAATGTTGGTGATTTTAACATTTTTACGAAGTCCGATTGAACAGAAAAAGGTGGTGAATGCAAGGTGACCTTTACACAAGGAATGATAACGATCGGCATGGTTGTTTTAGGAACAATGATGACCAGGTTCTTGCCTTTCATCATTTTTTCAGCGGAGAAGCCTACGCCTCCTTATATTCAATATTTAGGGAATGTCTTACCACCTGCTATCTTTGGCTTGCTCGTTGTTTATTCATTGCGAGATGTTTCCTTTTTAACTGGCAGTTATGGGATACCAGAATCGATCTCGATAGGTTTGATAGTAATAGTGCATTATTGGAAGAGAAATATGTTTCTTTCCATAGCAAGTGGAACTATCTGCTATATGTCAATACTACAATTCATGCCCTTTGGATAATAAGCATGACTCGATGTCTTTTAAATCTTGTGAAAGTGTTGCAAGTTACCAAGAACGGATACGGATTAAACTAAAACACCACTCTACGCTTCGTTAGGAGCGAGAGTGGTGTTTTAACGTTAACACTGAAAAACCTTGCTCATTTACTGGACAATACAATCGAGGAAAAATATGGTTCAATATTATTATTTTATCAAATATATGTATTTTTGATGCACAGAATGTGTCAGTTTTATATCTGATTAATGAAAGGTTTGTGGCGGTTTTTCTCTATTTTCACGTGAAGTTTATGTGAAGTGTGTAGCAGACAATTGTTTTTGGGATTTTATTATATTAAGATAAAGCGAAAGTTCAAGGAGCTGCTGAACTTTATCATTTCACATGCTGTTTCTATAGCCTATAGAACCATAGAAAGGGGTACCTCCATGAAAAAGAAATGGGCTTTGCTAAGCTTGGTTATTGGTATTCTCGCAGTGTTAGCGGGGTGTGAACCGGTAATGGTACTGGATCCGAAAGGACCCCAAGCTGAAACGATATCCAATGTTATTTGGATTTCAATTGCAACGATGGCGATTGTTGTCATTGCTGTGTTCGTCTTATTGGTGAACGTCCTTGTAAAATATCGTGCTTCGAAACAGGACCCGGATTATGAACCTCCGCATATTGAAGGGAATCCGATTGTTGAATCAATCATTGTCGGGATACCGGTCATCATTATCATTTTCCTTTCCATTATCACAGTCAAATCGACGTATGAAGTTGAGGCGACACCTAAAGGATATGAAGATCAGGAACCATTGGTCATCTACGCTTCATCCTCTGACTGGAAATGGCATTTCAGTTATCCGGAAGAAGGAATCGAAACGGTGAACTATTTGTATATCCCAACGGATCGTGCGTTGGAATTTAGACTCTACTCCTACGGCCCGATCACAGGCTTCTGGATTCCGCAACTGGGCGGACAAAAATATGCGATGTCGGATATGATCACCACATTACATTTGGCAGCTGAAGTTCCTGGTGAATACATGGGAAGAAACTCAAACTTCAGCGGGAAAGGTTTTGCAGAGAATACGTTCAACGTGACAGCCATGCCCGAAGCGGAGTTCAATGAGTGGGTAGAAGAAGTGAAAACGACTGCCGAGCCTCTAACGGAAGAGAAATTTGATGAACTACTAAAACCGGGCCATCTGGGGCAATTAACGTTCAGTGGAACTCACTTGAAGTTTTTGCCACCGCCTGAAGGCCATAATCATGGATCAAGTCAATCTCACGAGGATGGACATGATTCAGATGACGCGCATGGCGGTGTTGAAATGGAACATTCGGATCATTAATAAAATGGGCTTGGTAACTCTAGTTACTTGTAGTGGAAGGCGGCGACTCCTGCGGGGGGAAGCGCGAATGGTGAGACCCCGCAGGAAAAGCCGTTACGGAGAACGGCTTTTGCGCCAAAAAGCGAAGCGTTTGGCAGCAGCCTTTGTTTCCATAAAAGGTGTAGTTTGAAAATGAAGGATGCCTTAATTTCTGCAAAATGCGCAGAAACACGGCAAATCGAACCCTTCGCAGTTCGATTGGCTCGCCCGCGCCCCGCGGAAAGCGTCCGCCTAGAACGGAAAGTAACGGTTTGTTGGTAATGTTCACTTCTGTAGTTCGTTTTATATCGACTCCCCTTTTCTAACTATATCTCTCACGAAGTAAAATTTCCGAAAGGAGTACAAAATGATGGATTACTTTGATCGATTTGCCATACCTCATCCGAGTCCTGCGATCTACGCATCCATGGTTGCCATTGGACTAACCGTTATTGCAATTCTCGTAGGTCTAACCTATTTCAAAAAATGGGGTTATTTATGGCGCGAATGGTTGACAACGGTTGACCATAAACGGATCGGTATCATGTACCTCGTTGCCGCATTGCTGATGCTATTCCGCGGTGGTGTGGACGCATTGATGATGCGTGCACAAACTGCCGTTCCTGATAATTCGTTGCTGGATGCCCAGCATTATAATGAAGTTTTCACGACCCACGGGGTTGTCATGATCATCTTTATGGCGATGCCATTTATTTACGCGTTAATGAACTTCGTTGTACCGTTGCAGATCGGGGCGCGCGATGTAGCGTTCCCTCGTTTGAATGCACTTAGTTTCTGGCTGTTCTTCATGGGTGCGATGTTATTCAATATTTCATTCGTCATCGGCGGTTCTCCTGACGCAGGTTGGACTTCGTACTTCCCGCTTGCCGGGAATGACTTTAGCCAATCAGTCGGAACGAATTATTATATGTTGTCGATTCAAATTGCCGGTATCGGTACGTTAATCTCAGGTATTAACTTCTGTACTACTATTTTCAAAATGAGAGCACCTGGCATGACATTGATGAAAATGCCGATGTTCACTTGGACGGCTTTAATTACAAATGCAATTGTAGTGTTCGCTTTCCCGGTACTGACGATTGCGTTGTTGTTGGGAACGATGGACCGGCTATTCGGAACCAACTTCTTTACAATGACAAACGGCGGAATGGACATGCTTTGGGCGAACCTGTTCTGGGTTTGGGGACATCCAGAAGTCTATATCCTCATATTGCCGGCATTCGGGATTTACAGTGAGGTTGTCTCCACCTTCTCCCGACGAAACCTGTACGGATATAAATCGATGGTTGGTTCGATTGTGATCATTTCGTTCCTGTCGTTCTTAGTTTGGACGCACCATTTCTTCACAATGGGGCAAGGGCCACTAACGAATAGTATTTTCTCGATTACGACGATGGCCATAGCCATTCCAACCGGCATTAAAATCTTTAACTGGTTGTTGACAATGCGGAAAGGGAAAATCGAATTTACGGTTCCCATGCTCTATGCAGTAGGGTTCATTCCGATTTTCACAATCGGCGGAGTGACCGGGGTCATGCTTGGTATGGCCAGTGCCGATTACCAATACCATAATACGATGTTCTTGGTTGCGCATTTCCATTATACAATCATCCCAGGTGTCGTATTTGCGATGCTAGCGGGACTAACGTATTGGTGGCCGAAAATGTTCGGCTACATGCTCAATGAAAGAATCGGGAAATGGGCATTCTGGTTTGTCGCGATTGGATTTAACGTCACATTCTTCCCGATGTTCTTCACTGGATTGGACGGGCAAGCGCGCCGGATGTACACCTACTCTGAAGCATCCGGATTTGGTCCATTGAATATGCTTTCCTTCGTGGGAGCGATCGGGTTGGCGATCGGCTTTGCGTTAATCGTCTATAATGTCTATTACAGTACGCGCTATGCTTCCCGAGAGATCGGTTCAGATCCATGGAATGCACGTACGCTTGAATGGGCAACACAAACTCCAGTTCAATCGTATAACTTTGCACGGACACCACACGTGGATTCTAGTGAAGCTTTCTGGGATCTCAAGAAAAAAGGCCTGCCTTTATTTACAGGCGAAATCGAGAAGATTCATATGCCGAATAATAGCGGTATGCCGTTCATCATGAGCTGTATCTTCTTCGTCTGGGGCTTCTCCTTCGTGTTTGGCATGTGGATTCCAGCGATTCTTACGACGCTTGCAATCTTTGCATGCATGGCTTATCGTTCATTTGAAAAAGACGACGGTCATTATATTTCCGTCGAAGAAATCAAAGCAACAGAAAAAGATAGCGAGGTGTTAGCAAATGAAACTCGATAACTCGCTTCCCCTTGAATATAGTACGCAACAAAATAAAATGAATATCTTTGGATTCTGGGTTTTCATAGGTGCCGAAGTCATGCTCTTTGCAACACTTTTTGCAACCTATTTCACCTTGGAGCACCGAACAGGAAATGGACCGGCTGGAGCGGAGATATTTGAAATTGCTCCAGTGCTCATCGAAACATTCTTGTTGTTAACAAGTAGTTTTACGATCGGTCTTGGCGTGCACGCGATGCGGATCGGCAGAAAAAATGCAATGTTAACATTTTTCTCCATCACATTGCTTCTCGGTTTAGCATTCCTCGGTGTGGAAATCTATGAGTTCATGCACTATGCTCATGTGGGGGCAGGACTTCAAGTGAGTGCCTTTACCGCAATCTTGCTGACCACATTAGGGACGCATGGAGCTCACGTTACCGTCGGTCTGTTCTGGGGATTGTTTATTATCATGCAAGTGAAAAAGCGTGGTTTGACGCCCGCAACGGCTAATAAATCGTTTATCTTCTCACTTTACTGGCATTTCTTAGATGTCGTCTGGATCTTTATCTTCAGCTTCATCTACTTGAAAGGAATGATGTAATATGAGCGAATTATTCCCGCGCAAACTGGTAATGGGCTTTGGCTTTTCACTCGTTCTGACAGTAACGGCATTGTCGGTCTATTTCTTGGATATGTCATTTGCTGTAGGATTGACAATCCTGTTAGCCACGGCATTAGTGCAGGCGGCAGTTCAACTCATCGGCTTCATGCACGTCGGTGAGTCGGAGGATAAAGTGCCAATTTACTTGAACATTTATTACGGCATCGCCATCGCCCTCGTCACGATTTTCGGTACGTTATTAATCTTGATCTGGGATATGTAATGGAACAACAAAGGAAAGGAGCGCCAATCATGGTGCCCCTTTCCTCTTTTTATTGGATACTTCTTATGTTTTGGTTCACTTTCTCATGCATCTCTTCTGTTGCGACGAAAAATACCCCCATCAGGAAGATGAAAATCGCTCCCATCACTGTCCCGATTCCAATACCTGTAATTGCACTGTAATCGCTTACAAAGAATCCGTACAAGAAGATGGAGATTCCGATGGTAAGCACTGTAATGCCGACAACTTTAACAGCGTTCAATATTTGTAATTTGGCTTCCATACCCAACACCCCTTTCCTCTATTATTTACCTTGTTCACAAATTTGTCAAACTTAATTTTTGCTTTATTTTTAATATTTTGTTGCTAAACATCGCCCCCTACCGGTATAACACCCGCTGCCTCGCCTTCGCATGGCCGACATACGCCGGAAATGCCACTACGCTTTTTCGATATTCATACAGACTCACCTCTTCCCCGGTATCAGCCAACAGCATCGCGGGAATCATCAGCCGTTCCGCTTTCGTGACGTTCTTTGGCCTTTCCTGGAAAAGGTCCGCATGCAGATGGAAGGCGTCGAAAAAATTTTCGGCGAGGATGAAGGAATACCACCCTTCGCTGCCTGTTTCGATTACGAACAGCTGAAAGCGTCCGATGCCAAGCACATTTTGTTCCGACATGGAGTCGATTGCCGAATCCTCATAACGAAGCCGATGCAGTACTTCACTATCATCCTGCAGCCCGACCAACCGCTCCCCCAGTGCCCAGTAAATGCTGTGAGCCAGCCGGATCATATCCGTTTCTACCGCCAAATCGAATACTTCCTTCACTGTCACGGTCATGCCGATCCCTTCCTTTCGCTCCAATTGATGTCATACAGTTTTCCGGTTTCCTTGACATAAGCGACCGTCGCCGTTCCGGTCGGCCCGTTCCGATGCTTGGCTACGATGATTTCAAGCAGGTTGCCAGTATCGCTCTCTTTGTTGTAGTAATCGTCGCGGTAGAGAAAGCAGATGACGTCCGCGTCCTGCTCGAGATTTCCGGAATCGCGCAAATCGCTCATGAGCGGACGCTTGTTCAGACGACCTTCCACTCCCCGGCTCAACTGTGACAGGCAGACGACGGGGCAGCCGAATTCCTTCGCCATGTTTTTCAAGTCGTAGCTGATTTGCCCGATTTTCTCGGTTTGGTCGCCCCGCATATTATCGGGCCGAATCAACTGCAAATAATCGATATAGAGAATGGGCTTTTTATCCGGATTCGTTTTGATAATGTGCCGGGCTGTCGCCTTGATTTGCCCGACTGTCAAGCCGCTGCGATCGTCGATATGGATGTCAGCCTCGTCAAGAAAACCGATTGTTTTCGTCCAGCCCGCTTTTTGCTGGTCATCGAAGTGGCGATGGGGATTGCGCATCCGCAACCGATTATAGCCGCCGGCAGATGCGATGAGTCGTGTGACCATAGATTTACGGCTCATTTCGAGCGAGAAGATGATCGGCAAATGCCCCGCCAGCCCGGCATGGAGCGCCAAGTGATTCAGCATATCCGTCTTCCCCATCGACGGCCGTGCTCCGATGATCGTCAATTCGCTGTCCTGGAAGCCGTTCAGCAGTTTGTCGAGATCCCGCAAACCGGTCGTCATGCCAGCCTCTTCGTCCAACGGCTGGAACGGAAGCTCGAACAGGTCGATGAGGTCGTTTTTGATGGAGGCGTCTTCTTGCGGCATATGTTCGGCCTCCAAATCATCGAACGCTTTCTGGATATGTTCGATCTGCCAATCCTCCACTTGCGCCAGTTGCAGCAACCGCCGCTTTTCCCGCGCTTTCCATTCCCCGATGACTATTTCCTTGTATTCGTCAAACCGCGCCGGGTTGGCAAAGTTCTGCAGATTGGCCACATAGTTCGCGCCGCCGAGCTCGAGCGGATCAGTCATCGTCAGAATGGTGATATAGTCGACAGCCCTGTCGTCCGCTGCGAGCCGCTGCATACAGCTGAAAATCCGTTGATGTGCTGCATTTATGAAAAATGTTTCTCGCAAACCGCTGTCGCCAATCAAATAATTTTCCGTCAGCATTGTGCCAAGCAAGCTCTTTTCCGCAAGTTGCAGTCCATTCATCGGGATTCCCCCTTCCCGAAATCAAGGACGGGCGATTGATGCACGACGGTCGCCATTGGCGACTTCCCAACAGGTACTTCGTTCAGATAATTTTCGAAGTTGGTTGGTGCGAACAACGTGGACGGCCGTAAATAGTTGCGCATATGCGGATCGTTCCCCCAGTGTCCCACTTTCACGTCAATCACCGCCTTGAAGTCCTCCAGCGAATACCCTTCCGACAATCTGGCGTTGAGCATCCGTCGGGTTGATTTCGACTTCGCTTGGAATTCCTTCCCGGTCTTTGCATTCAAGTAATCGATCACTTCGAAGACGACGTCGGGACGTGTCCCGACATATTCTTTATTTAAATCTCTTTTAAGTTCTTTGGTTATTGGTAGGGACAAGTTGCCCTCTTCGCATGGGGCAAGCTGCTCCTCTCCAGCGGGTCGTTTTGCCTTGTTCGAAGGGACAGGTTGCACCGATGGAAGGGAGCAATTTGCATAGTCGATCCGGTACCATTTCGTCTTGTCCGTTTTCATCTTGTTGAAGGCGGAAGTCGAGATGACATACCCCTTCTTTTCCAGCCTGCGGATGGTCCGCTTGATCGTGTCGACCGACCAGAACGGAAACTCCTCCTGCCATTCCTCGTACGTCTTGTAAACCCATGAAAAACCGTCTTTTTGCTTCGACGCGATGAGCGAACGGAAATACAGTTGCTGTAAGATCAGCGCCTCGTTCAGGCCCATTTCTTTCGCCAATGACGGCTGGACGAACAGTGGTGATTCGTTGATCAATAGATTCATAAGGATCCCTCCGATAGATAGTTTCTTTCACTTAGTACATAGGGACCCATTCGGGAAAGGGATACAAGCTGGGGAAATAAATTCGGAGTTGACTGCGCAAGAGGTTTTGAATTTCGTTTAAAGATTCATGTTTATTCTTAAAATGGTAGAATAAAAAAAGAATGGCAAACGCCGCATGGACGCTGCCAATTTTTTATGAATTCATAATATCGATTTCTTTCACTCTTCTTCATAATATAATTATGTAAACCTGTGACATCAAATAACAACGGCACGCCCGTTAACAAAGGCATGCCGTTCTAGTCATTTCTTCAATGAATGTTTCTTCCCTTTTACATCTGTGACGATCAGCTGCGTCTCGGTCACTTCCATGCGCTTGCCAAGGATGGTGGAGAGCTTGCTCGTCTTTTTATCGAGCAGGTTGTATTTGAAGACGCCTTTTTTATTGAAATAATAGATCGTGGAGTGGTCGTACAGCACGGAGAGGTTTTCTCCGCCCGCTTCCCGATTCAGGTTTGGTTGGTTTAGTTTTTCATCATAATGATCAAATGTCACGCGTGCATCAAAGACCAGTTCTTTCCGCTTATTGCCGAGGCCGCCCAGCGGTGTGGAGTAGAGTACAAGTGTACCGTCCTCAAATTCATCCGGACTGACTGCCCGCGGACTCCAACCATCCGTATCAGTGAAATAGATCCGATCATTCCAAATGAACAGATTGCGGAGCATCACCCTTCCGCTCGGCTCCATTATTTTCACCAATTCCTGTCCATCCGTCTTGATCTTCATCACATCAAAAGCATACGGCACTTCATCCGCTTCGGCAAATGCGCCGCTCCAGTACGGGATGTACAGCTCATCGTTGTACAGGACGAGCCGCGTATTGTCATGCAGGAAGCGGGGATCATAATCCCAATCACTTCGCGGCACCTCTACATCTCGCAGCAACACTTCCCGTTTGCCGGTTTCCTTGTTTTCCTTCATGACCGAGTAGCGGTGTTCTGTATCCCGTTCTGTGAAATAGATGAAACCCTCTTGTTCCACCGTCTTCCCTTTCGTGCTCACATACGAATGATATTTGCTCAGTTTCATCTTATCGTCCAGTGCGCGGACTAGGAATGCGGAGAACTGGGCACGTGTGACGGAATTCGACGGCATATATTTGCCATCCGATCCACCCGCGATGCGCTGTTTCGCGATTCCATTGATGTCCTGATATGCCCAGTGAGCCGGCGTGACGTCAATAAAAGTCGCTTGCTTGTCTAACGGCAAGTCGAACGCACGGCGTAGGATCGCGGCCATTTGTGCCCGCGAAGTTTTTTCGCCGGGGCGCATATAGCCATTATCGCCGCGTAGGACTCCTTTTTCATTCACCGTTGCGAGGATCTGGTAGTACGGTGAATTTTTCGCCACATCCTTGAACTGGACAGATGTATTTTCCGTCAGCGGAATGTTCAATGCTTTGATAAGCATCGCTGAAGCTTGTGCTCGGGTAATCGGCTCATTCGGCTTGAATGTGCCGTCCGGATAACCGCCGATGATATTGCGGTCGGATAAGTACTTGATTTCATTTTTCGCCCAATGGGTTTTTACATCGGAAAACTGTGCAGCAGCCTGGGCTTGAATTGGCAGTGCGGCGAATACGAGCAGTAGCGCCATCCCTGCTGCGGTAAATTTATTTTTCAAAATGGTAGACCTCCTAATAGAATCACCCCTAGTCCCAAACATATTGGACAAGCGGAATACCTGGCTGGTGCGCCTCTATCGTAAGCGGTTGGTTGACGGCTTTTTCCTGTGGGCGGCTGCCAGCCTGGTTTTCCAAAACTCTCTATCTCCTTCTATTATTTCTTCAGCGTATGTTTCTTCCCTTTCTGATCCGTGACGATTAACTGCGTGGCTGTCACTTCCATATCCTTCGCCAGCACATTCGAAATCTTGCTCGCCTTTTTATCTAGCAGACTGTATTTGAAGACGCCTGCTTTATTAAAATAGTACAGGGTCGAGTGATCATACAAGACCGATTTATTGTTTTGATTCACATACGGAACGCTTGGCATCGCGGATACCTCATCAAAAATGATCCGTGCATTGAAAGTGAATTCTTTTCTCTGATCGCTGCCGTCCATCGCTGTCGAATAGAGGATGAGCGGGCTGTCTTGCGGAATGCCTTGGTTGAAGTTCCAATCCAAATAAGGTTCATCTTGATTTTTTTCGTTCGTGTAGTAGATTCGATCATTCCAAATAAATAGATTGCGGAATGTCCGCCCACCCATTCCTTGCATCAAAGCCGAGTCAATGGGAGCGTCCTCCACACTCGTCTTCGTCCGGATCAAACCATACGAATACGGAACATCGGTCATTTCATGGACTGCCGACCAAAACGGGATGAAAATTTCTTCGTTGTAGACGATCAGCGGGAACCCTTCATGGAACCTGACAACATAGACGCCGGCTTCAGAAGCAAAATCCGTATTGCTCAATAACACTTCGCTTGCGCCAGTTTTCAAATCTTGCTTGACCAGTTTAGCGCATGTGTAGCAATCCGGCGGAATCGTATACAAGGATCCGTTCTGCTCGACGGCTTTTCCTTTCACACTGACATAAGAATGGTAGCGACTGAGTTTCATATTATCATCTAGCGCTCGAACAAGAAATGCCGAAAATTGTGCACGGGTGACAGGATTTGCCGGCATATACTTGCCGTCCGATCCACCCGCAATGCGCTGTTTTGCAATCCCATTGATGTCCTGGTACGCCCAGTGAGCTGGCGTGACATCGACAAAAGTCGGCTGCTTGTCAAGCGACAAGTCGAACGCACGGCGCAGGATTGCGGCCATTTGTGCACGGGATGTGATTTCACCGGGACGCATGAAACCATTGTCGCCGCGGAGGATGCCTTTTTCATTCACCGTCGCTAGGATCTGGTAGTACGGGGAATTTTTTGACACATCTTTGAACTGGACGGATGTATCTTCCGTTAGCGGAATGTTCAATGCTTTAATGAGCATGGCGGAAGCTTGTGCCCGGGTGATCGGCTCATTCGGCTTGAATGTGCCGTCCGGATAGCCGCCGATAATGTGGCGTTCGGATAAATACATGATTTCATTCTTCGCCCAATGCTGATCCACGTCCGAAAATGGGGTGGCCGCCTGTGCTTGGAATGGGAGGGCTGCGAATAGGAACAACAGCGCCATGATTACTTTTGCAGTTATTTTGCCTTCCAAGATGATAAAACCTCCTTGAATGTAGACGCTTATTTTATGACAACCAGGTTAGTGCGCCCCTATAGATAACGGTTGGTTGACGGTTTTTCTTCTGGTTTGCTGCCAACCTGGTTGCTTTCAATAAAATCATTCCGGAAACACATAGGCATCCGGATTGTATTTGACGTACAACGTAGCCGGTGCGGAAGCTTGCTCCCAGCCAGTCCATTCCTGTGTCATACTACGATCTGTGAACAGTTGCGGTATATTTGTACCGACTTCTCCATATTCACCCCAAACTAGATAGAGGTCTTTTATGAACCGCGTCGAGGGACCTTTCACTGTGATGACCTTTATTGGATTCGCTTCAATGATGTTATACGGGAACACTTTGACGTTCGGCGGGATGGTAAATGCAGTTAATTTATTTGAAAAAAATGCGCCATCGCCGATTGTCTGAATGCCGTCTGGCAAAGTGACAGCCGTCAATTGATTGTGGGACAGTACGCTTTCACTAACGACTTTGATCCGATCAGGAAATGTGAACGTCCGGAGTCGATTGCCCGCAAATGCGTATTTACCTATCGATTGCAGTTGTTTCGGCAAGCTCGCTTCTGTCAATGCATTGTCCGCAAATGCAAAATCCTCTATGGTCTCGACGCTGGCCGGCAAGACGATTCTTGGCAACTTGTTTGTTTCAAATGCTCGTTCCCCGATTGTCTTCACATGTTTGGGCAGGGTCAAGTTTGTAATCGCATTTGTCCGAAACGCATTGGCAGGAATCTCTGTCAGTCCATTTCCGATTGTCACTTTTTTTAATTGATTCCCTGCGAAAGCGCCTTTCCCTAGTTCCCTTACCGTTGAAGGGATGGTGACGGATTGCAGTTGATTATACATAAACGCTTCTTTGCCAATGACTCTGATTTTCGGCGGGAATTTCAATTCCTTCCCGCCGTTCTTGCTTCCATTACCTTTATACGCGTAGTTGCCGATCACTTCCAAATCTCTCGGCAGCTGAAGCGATCTGTTGCTTTGATAGTAAATGGTTGAAAAGGCGTCGTTTCCAATTTTCCGGATTGAAGGCGGCAGTACGATTTCCTTGATATGCGGAAAATCGTAATTTTCTATGATGCCAAGTAAACTATTTCCTTCCGAAAAAGCATAGTCTCCGATTTCAGTAACTGGTAGATTATTGATTTTCGCGGGAATGACAAGTTTTGCTCTATTCTTTTTGATCGTATGGCCTGTGATGCGGATTTCTTTCTTCCCCTTCTGTTCAAAAACCGTATACAGAAATTCCCCATGTTTTTTGCTCTTCACAGTTTCAAACTGCTTCGGCAGTTTAACCGTTTTAATCGGGTTGGCTTCTACGATATTCCCATCAATTTTTTTCACAGACGCAGGAATTGTAAGCGCAGTTAATCCGTTTCTCGCAAAAGCAGATCGGCCGATTTCCTCGAGACTGGCGGGCAGGGCGATTTTTGTCAAAGAATGCCCGGCCAATGCTTCGTCCCCGATGCGTTTCAGCGTGCCCGGCAATTGCACGCTTTTGATGAACGTTTTCCGATATTCTTCGCTGTCCATCGGATCATAGGTTCCGTCAGACGCATAATCCGAACGGTCGAAAGTAAAGGCTCTGTCGACAATTTCGACGACTGGGAGCCCTTCTATTTTACTTGGGATGACGATGTTATTTTTATAGCTGCTTAATCCTGTAATATGGATTTCCTGCTTGCCATTTTTTGCCGTGACGACTTTATACTTCACATCACCGTACGTTTTTTCTTCTGCCGCCTGCGCCGGATGATGGAAGACTGCACTCGCCAGAATGACCATCATGAGATAAAATACTAGTTTTTTCACTGTTCGATCCCCTCCTGTTTGCCGACAGCTGACGGCCCGCTTTTTAAAGACGCCTGGGTGAATGGCGTCTCCCTACTTAATCAACGACCCAACGTCCGGTCTCCGCATCCCTCTTCATATGAAACACATGCTCCGCGACGCCTTCCCGCCCATATTGATAGCGGATTTCCACTTCATTCTCCGAAACGGGAACCGTTTTCCGATAGGCGGCTTCTAAAAACAACTCCCCTAACCGATTTATTTGAGCAAACGCCGGTGTTTGCGGCAACGTATTGAAACCTAATAGATTGTCATACAAATACAGATCAAAATATTGTTCTGGTGTATAGTCGCCCGTCAGCTCTCCGGATAAATAATCCAGATAAATCGAATTGGAACGTTCCTCCGTTGCGACGCCAACCACTTGGCCAAAGATTTTATGCACAGGCGTAATCGTTGCTCCTTGCACTGTTTCACTTGCCGGAAAATGATTCAATAGAAAATATTCCCGCGCATTCAACAGTTGGTCGTACCCCCCTGCAATCGTAATTCCCCGTTCTTCATAACGCTCCATAAGTTCCGATTGCAACGGTTTGCCGTTGATCTTCAGCTGGCCGTTTTTCAACACGACTCGATCCCCCGGAACCGCAATGACCTCGTAATAGACATCCACATAGGTCGGTAAATGGCTAGTCGTATTGGTCATCGTGCGGACAATATCGCCTGCTTCATATACTACCTCATCGAAAAGATTCGCTTTGCGCTCGATGACGGTATGGAACGCATCAGAACTCCCCTCCAAGGAAAACGGTTCTTTATCGACATAATGCAGACCGTCCACATGATCGAAATGCGGCAACTTCGCAAACTCTTCATGCTCCACCACTGACAGCAACTGCTTTTTTTGCAGTGCTGAAATCTGTGCCAAATCATCCAGCGGATCATAAGGAACACCCGGTCCTTGATCGGAAGAAAGCAAATCAGAAGAGTCCAGTGTGAAAATAAGGAACAGCGCCAATGCGGGTGCTGCCACCGCGGCAAACAGCACTTGCCAGGAGAACTTTTTAGCCGGTGGTCGTAAATTTTCATGCACACGCTGCTTGATCCGTCTTTCCTGTTCCGATGTATCGCCCATCATGTCGTCGAGCTTCTGTTTGAAATCGTTCAATGGTCCACTACCTCCTCTTCTTCAAAAAATTCCTTCAGTTGCTGCTTGGCCCTGCGCAGACGTGTTTTCACGGTATTTTCATTCAGATTCAGATAATTTGCGATGTCCGCTATCGATTGCTCATCATAATAAAATAAAATTAAAGGTTCACGATATTTTAACGGAAGCTGGAAAAGGTTTTTTTCCAGCGAGGCCAGCCGTTCTTGCTCCAGCACAATTTCCTCTGTGCCTTTCGTCGAGGCGAAAATCGTATCAAACAGCACATCTTTTTTATGCTTCCACGAGCGCAAATAATCCTTTGCCCGATTGGCTGTCATTTTTGTTAAATACGTCTTCAATGACGCCTCATTGCGAAACTGGTCACTCTTTTGAAAATACGTGACAAAGACCTCCTGCACAACATCTTCAGCAGTCGACCAGTTTTTTACATATAAATAAGCGATGCGCACTAAATAGCGCGAATGTTCATCGATTATTTGATCCAACTCATTCATTTACGAAACCTCGCCCTCCTCTACGGCCACGTCATGTCCCCATCCACATACGCTACAAATTGCTCAAATGACTTATTCTCTGTCATCCCGAACCGGCTGACTTCATAATTGGAAGCCTTTCGATTGGCATACCCTTCGACTGTCGTAAAGCCGATCAACAGCCCGGCCTCTTTCGCCGCTGCGACAAATTGTTCATTGTATTGCCCATATGGATAGGCAAGAGAAACGGCTGCCGGCACTTGCTCCAAATTTCGCTGCAAATCCGCAACAATCTCTTCTTGTGAACTATCCAAGGCAACGCCAACCCCATTCAGAAGGGAATGCAGGTCATTTGTATGTGCTTCAAATTGAAACACATCTGCCAGCTCACTCAAATCAACAGCGGTCATAAACTGCAAAGGCCCTTCCGCATCAAACAGTTGCGTTCCCTGTGCCCGATCCGTACGCGAGGAAATAATATGATGCAGCGCACTGAACCCGTATTGCTTCAAAATCGGATACGCATATTCCTTAGAAGATAATAAACCGTCATCGAATGTGATGAGCACCGCTTTGTCCGGTACGACAAGCCGCCCTTCCAAATAATCATAGAGCTCATGAGCCGACAGCGTCTCGAATTGATGATCCGCCAAATACGCCATCTGTTCCTCAAACGCCTCCAACGAAATCGTACTGACCGCCGTTTTCATCAAATCGCGCGGTAAAATATGATGGTAGACAAGCACCGGCAGCCCTTTGTCCAACACAACGGACTGCTTCTCAATATAACCCGGCCGCTCTCCTATCGCTATGATATACCAATCCGCTTCCTCCCGCACAATCGGATAGCGATAGCCTTCTTCCAACTGCAGGAAAACGGCGCTCTGCAAGTCAGCGTCCTCATACACCGCGGTCTTGTGCAGCGTATGAACAGCAGCAAACCGCTCCGTATGTACAAACGTCAAAAGCTTCTTTTTCTCAATCATCTCCTGCCCTTTGCGGACAAAGGCAGTCATATTCCCCAAGCGCAGCTCATAATACACCTCGTCCTCACCCGTGACCGCAACCGGCTGCCCCGCCTCCAACTCACCGATCTGAGTAAAGGTGTCCCCCCTCATATAAATCGGCCGGCGCTCCTGCAGCGTCAACACCCGCTCAAACTCTCGCTCTACGACAAACGGTTCCTCCTCCGCAGACGCGCCCCCAAACCCCTTAATAAACGCCGACTCCACCACATTCCATTTCGTCCCAATCCACAGCATCAATACACTCAAGCACACCAGCAACAGTGCATTACTGTACATTTTTCTCATCTAATTTTCCCCCACCGCCAAGTAATCAACGTACAGACGGAGATTTTCAGGAAAAGTTTCAAAGGTTTTTGAAAAAGTTTTTTGGGGGGTAAATATATACTGATATTATCTACAAAGCTTTATTGCCAAATGCACGTTTTCATTGTAATGAATAAAAATCTCCAGTATACTATAAGCAACAGGAATATTATTGTTGCCTAAGAGTAAACTAAAAAGGACCGCCCAATGCGCTAACATTAGGCGGTCTGTAATAGCAGGTTCCCTTCAAGGGGATCAGCAGAAGATGAAATAATCCATCCCGTATGAGCTACCCACTCAAGGATGGATTATTTTTTATTGTGGAATGACAGTATTGAGGCCCGCAGGATGCGGGTCATGCAGTCGTTGCGACAGGATGTCGCGTTCTTAGACTGCCTTCCTTAATACTCCAAATGTTAACATAAGCATTAGTGCTTCAGATACTGACATGCGACCACCTCCCTTCTTACGGGAAATGGCCGACCACCCTTGAGTCACCTATTCTATTACTCTTTCATTATACCATACATACGTTCCCCGTCCTACATGTACCTATTAAATTTCTTACATGTTGCCCTTGTTTCAATCCCTTGTCATTCCATAAAAAAGTCTTTCTGGAATTTTCACATAAAATAATTCTCTCCGTTCAGACAACGTAATTGCCATTTTTCCTGAATACATTCACTTAATTCCTTACCATCATACCTAAAACAAAAACACCAAGCCCTAACACAGTTCCAAATTGTGTTAGCACTTGGCGCTCCTTCCAACAAACATGCTCTTGTTATAAATCCCTCAACGCCTGCTCCAAAGGTTCCTTTAAAGGAAGCGCCAATGTTTTGGCATACGTCGCCGTAATATGGTTGTTGTCACGATAGACGATGATATTCCCGATGACGGAAAAGCAAGTGGTTTGATCACAGAAATAATCCGTGAGGTCTGCGAATACTACGTTCGATGGAATGCCCTCGGTCTTCTCCCACGGTACTTCCTTCGAGACCCCCTGATCCCTTGGAATTGCGCATCGCATCGGGTTGTTATTCTTTTCTAAACAGCTCGGAATATTCTTTTTCATCCGAGGATTATCCCGTACAGCGAATATCGTGGTGATCCCCTCTAGTTCTTTCCATTGGTTAATATAACCAGTCGGTATCGTCTTCCGCTTATTCAATGTGGACGTGGTGAAAACCAAGTCTGGCGGATCTTCTTTTAAATGCTCAATCAAATTCTCATTCCACTGTAAACAAGCCTCGGTTAAGTGACGCTCTGGATCTTCGTTTGTAAATCGGCAGCCATCATGATTATAGACATCGATCCGGAAATTCAGGTCTTCTGCCAACACTTCCAATGCCGGAAACCAGTGTCCCGAATGCGATCCGCCGACCAAGGCTACTGTATAGCCGGGATCCGTAACCACCCCATATGAACACTTCTGTACATCGACATCATTTTTTGCGAAGCAGTTTGGATTCTCATAAAAGGAAGGAAGATCTGACTGAATATCGATGGCTGCCGGAATGGGCGCGATCCCTTTGGGGGGGTCGCTATTCTCATAGACAGCCTTCGCTCCCGGGTAATCTTTTTCGTCATAACCGGTGACCAGCGCATCGGCCTTCACCTTTTCAATATACGTCGTAATGGCTAGTATGGAACTTCCTGTCACGACCAACAGCCCACATAAGACAGCCGCAAGTTTACCGTTCATTTGTTTTTTATCCAACTTCAAAATCGGCGCTTCCAGTAATTTTGTAGAGAGCAGCGATAAAAGAACCGTCGCCAAGATGAGGACAATCCCCTCAACGATCGGAACGGTTTCTACATCCGTCACTGCCTTATAGAAAATCAAAAGCGGCCAATGCCATAAATAAATCCCATACGTCAGACCACCTAAAAACGTCAGCGGCTTGACGCTTAACAATCGATCCACACCGAATTTCGTACTATTTTCAGAAGCGATTAACACCAATAAGGCCCCGCTGATCGGGACAAGCGCCAAATAACCGGGGAACACCGTTGAGACCGGAAGCAAGAAGCCGGTTAAACAAATGATCGAGAGTCCGAGCCACCCCAGTACCGTGTTTAGCCATTTATTCAGAAATAAATACGGTAAAACCAATGCCAGCATTCCGCCAACGCTAAATTCCCACATGCGCGCAAACGTATCAAAATACGCCCAAGGCTGATTCACTTTTGTTTGATACATAGAATAACCGATCGAACAGATGAAGACGACGAACAATGCCAATAAAAACGTTTTGCGCACTGGCGTTTTCAAGACTTTCCGGGCTAGAATATACACCGCAGTGATTAAAATGGGCCAAAAAATATAAAATTGGCCTTGTACACCTAATGACCAAAAATGTTGAAATGGACTGACCGCATGATCCCGCGCTAAATAATCAACTGCATCAAACGCCAAACGCCAGTTTTCAAAATAGAGCGTAGACGCGGCCATATGGGCAATGATCGGGTTCCATTCCGACTGAGGTAAAAACAGCAACGCCAGAATTCCAATCACGATAATGACCAATAAGGCCTGCGGGAACAGCCTTTTCGCGAGTCCCCCTACATATTCCCCGAACCGCACTCTCCCCGCTCTCTCCATTCTCGATAAAAGAGACATGGTAATCAAATAGCCGGAAAGAACAAAGAATACATCAATCCCTCCGGATACCCTCCCTAGCCAAATATGATAAATGACGATTAACAACGTCGTAATCGTGCGCAACCCTTCAATCTCCGGACGATATCTTTTTTGAGCTTGCTTTAAATCTTTCATTTTATCCACTACACTCCTAGCAGTACGACAATATTTTGAATGTCGTCACTTGAAATCTTCCTCATACCTACACCATCTAATAAGCAACGTACAGACGGAGATTTTCGGGAAAAGTTTCAATGATTTTATAAAAATTTTGGTGGAATCGTATGCAGACAGTGGATAATTGACAAGCTATCAACCAATAGATATAATTATTAAAATAATATGAATATTCTAGGGGGCTTTGGGAATGAAAAATAGTTTGAAAGCAGTATTAGCAGTCATTCTAGCAATTTCCGGGTTTTTGACCTACTCCATGTTTACTTCAGCGGCTAGTGAAAAAGACAAAACAGATGCTTCCCTGTCCGACTCTCGACTCGATCAAATTATTGACCAAGGGGTTATCCGGGTCGGGACGCCAGGAGACTATCAACCGTTCACCTACTTGAATCCCGAAACGAAACAATATGAAGGGTATGATATCGAGGCAGCCAAATCACTTGCAAAAGAACTGGGGGTCGAAGTAAAGTTCGTTGAAACAACGTGGCCTACTTTAATGGAAGATTTGCTGGCGGATAAGTTTGACATTGCCATGGGTGGTATCACTCGGAATATGGGAAGACAAATTCAGGCACAATTTTCACATGGATACATTCCATTTGGAAAATCACCGCTGATCCGCGCAGAAGATAAAGAGAAGTTTACGAGCTTGGAAGCCATCAATCAGCCTGACGTGACAATTGGAGTGAATCCGGGTGGGACAAACCAAAAATTTGTGAACGCGCACATGACCAATGCGAATGTCATTGTCGTTCAAAATAATCTGGACATCCCGGGTAAGGTTGCTAGCGGAGAAGTGGATGTCATGATTACCGATAGCATTGAAGCCATCCACTATGCACGAGAAAACGACGTGCTGTATGCAGCCTTAACCGAAGATCCATGGGAGCCGAGCCAATTTGGCTATCTCATGCAACAAGACGATCAAAAGTTCCTGAATACCGTCAATTTCTGGATGGAAGAAATGGAACTGAAAGGCGTTTTTGAAGAATTGCGGAATGATTTCGGAATCAATCCGGACAGTGAAGAAACAGCAGAATAAGCGTTCATCACAAATAAAAAGAAGAGTGGAAACCGTTTATGCAGGCGGCTTCCACTCTTCTTTATTGTATTGATTTCACTTCGGAATTTGGTTTTTGGGTCGCGAAAACGCATTGATTAAAAAGAAAAACTATGGTATCTTTATAAAGATACACTTTAAATTTGCTTTTATGTATATTATCCCTACTTTAATTTTACACCATGAAATCATTTTTTGTCAAGTTTTATTTTCAAAAAGGAGTGTTGGACATGAACGTGGAACTTCGCGAGGAGCAAGAACGAGTGAACAGCGTCATGGAGACGATTACGGAGCAGATCCAGAGATTGGAGGACGAAACTTCCAGACGTCGGAAGGAAGTCGTGAAAATCCGCAAACATTTTTGGGATGAAGTAAAAGTGAATCTGGATACGTTCGACGATTATCTGGAGACGATCATCGGCTTACGCCAAGAAGCTCAGGCGCTGTCTGTCAACCAAAGCACCCATCGACATGCCTCTAAGAGATTAGCCTCCCTGCGGCGGATGCAAGAGATGCCCTATTTTGGACGCATTGATTTCACGGAAAAAGAAACTCCTACTGCGGAAAGAATCTACATCGGCATCTCTACGCTCATGGATCCAAGCGGCGCAGACATTCTAATTTACGATTGGAGGGCCCCCATCTCGAGCATTTACTACGACTACCCGCCGGGTCCCGCCAAGTATACTACCCCGGGCGGTGTCATCCACGGTACACTGGAGAATAAATGGCAATACCTTATTCGTGGCGGCTTGATCCAATCGATGTTCGACACCAGCCTGACAATTGGAGACGAAATTTTACAAGAAGTGCTCGGTAAAGGGACAGACAAACATATGCACAGTATCGTAGCCACCATTCAGCAGGAACAAAACCGGATCATTCGGCACGATCAAGGGCGGATGCTCATTGTGCACGGTGCTGCCGGCAGCGGGAAGACATCGGCTGCCCTGCAGCGAGTGGCTTATTTACTTTATAAAAATCGGGATGTGCTGACGGCCGATCAAATCATTCTTTTTTCACCGAATTCATTATTTAATAGTTATGTTTCCAATGTGTTGCCAGAACTCGGCGAAGAGAATATGCAGCAGGTCACATTCCAAGAATACTTGGATCATCGGTTGACTCAGGAGTTTCAAGTTGAGAATCCGTACGACCAATTGGAATACGTTTTGACTGCAACGGATGATCCCATCTACAGTACCAGAATGGCAAGCATCCGATTCAAGGCTACCCCCCATTTTTTCGAAGCGATCCAAGCATACCGGAAGTCGTTGGAAAAGGCTGGAATGGTATTCAGACGGATCACTTTCAGAGGGGAGACAATCGTGACCGCCAAACAAATTGCGAAACGGTTTTATAGCTGTGACACTGAACTTCGATTTCATAGCCGACTTGAAAAACTGAAGGATTGGCTACTGAAGCAAATCGACGAAGCCGAAAGGCGCGAACGGACGAAGCCGTGGGTACAGGAAGAAATTGAATTGCTGGGCGATGAGGAGTACGATAAAGCATTCACCTACTTGGCAAAAAAGCGCGGCTTTCAAGGAGAGGCGGTCCATGATTATGAAATGGAGCCCGAGGCGTTAGCGCGCTTCATCGTCCGCCAGAAGCTAAAGCCTGTGCGAAAACGGATCAAGGCGTTGCGATTCATTAATATCAAGGGGATCTATAGGAATCTGTTTACAGATCCCAACCGGATCAGCCAATGGATGGACCGAGAAGCACCCGAGGAATGGCCGGATATTTGCCAGTCGACCTTGAAAATGCTGGACGAAGGGAATTTATATTACGAAGACGCCACTCCGTTTTTATTAATGAAAGAGCTAATTCAAGGCTTTCAGACGAATAATTCGATCAAACATATACTGGTAGACGAGGCGCAAGACTATTCCCCGTTCCAATTCGAGTTTTTGAAGCGCCTGTTTCCTTCCGCCAAAATGACCGTGCTTGGTGATTTTAATCAAGCCATATTCGCCCATGCCAGTGAAATGGTTGATTTCCAAATGCTGACCAGCTTATATGGGCCGGATGAAACGGTGGCGATCAACTTGACCCGCAGCTACCGATCCACGAGGCCAATCGTCGAATTTACCCGCGGACTCGTACCAAACGGCGAACGGATTGAAGCGTTTGACCGCGATGGCGAGATGCCCCTATTGACACAACTGGACAATCAAGCGGAATTGCATCGTTCCATAGCTTCCAAAGTGGCAGACTTGCGGGAACGGCAGTATTACACCATCGCGATCATCTGCAAATCTGAAGCGGAAAGCGCGGCTGCCTACGAATCCTTGAGCGGCATCGAAGACTTGAAGCTCGTGAAAAGCGGATCGGTTGAATACGAGCAAGGCGTTGTCGTCATCCCCGCGTATTTGGCCAAAGGCATCGAATTCGACGCGGTACTCATTTATGATGCATCTGCGGAAAGTTACGGTGATGACAGCCTGCGCAGATTATTTTACACAGCCTGCACCCGGGCTATGCATCACTTGCACTTATACAGCGTAGGCGAACCGAGTCCTTTATTATGGTGACAGTCACCAAGACAATTCAGACACAATTCAGAATTGAGTAAAATTTGCGCAGGTGACTGTCACCAGTTCCACTGTTATAATAAATAAAAACCATTCCAACGAGGTGTCACTCTTGATTTCATCCACATATATCGCCATCATACCCAGCCTGTAACGGTCGAAATATCCTTTGGGGACCGTTGCAGGCTGGGCCTTATCCTAAGGAGTGATGGCAAATGAAGCCGCATCAAACTAATCGAAATCGTGCCTATTATCGGCATCACCGTGAACGAGTCATCCGTCGCAAGACGAAACTGGCGAAACAGATTGGGTGGTATTCCCGCTTCTCCGGCTCTTTCGCAAAAGGGAAAATTCATTGTTCTTGCTGGATGTGTTCCCAGAAGACGAACAAGGATGGATTCCCCCATTCACAGGTCAAGCAGCTGGCACGCTTGGACAGCCGGTTGTTCGAATTTCTGGATAAGGAAAAATAATAAAAAGAGGAAGCTGTCACACAGACCGCTTCCCCTTTTTCAATCTTACAATTCCTGACGCAATGCGTCGATGACGTCAATCTTCGTCGCTTTCCGTGCGGGGCGCCACCCGGACAGAATGGCGACGGACAAGCTGATCACAGAAGCGATGACAACGAGCTGCCATGGAATGATCGAAAACACGACACCAAGTTCTTCGAAGCTTTCTTCCCCACTTGCGGATGCCACGATGATCGGCAGCACCCAGTTGGCAATCATACTCACCCCGTAAGAAATCAAAACAGCAAGCACTGTCCCAACTAGCCCAATCCACGCACTTTCCATCAAGAACAGACGTTGAATCAGTTTCGGATTCGCCCCGATCGCTTTCATGACGCCGATTTCGCGAGTCCGCTCCGTCACCGCCATCGTCATCGTATTGAAAATCCCAATGGACGCAATCAAAATCGCAATCGTCCCGACGAAGACAAGACCCGCCTTCAACGCTGTGAAGAAAATATCGAGCTGATCGAGTTCATCGGAGATCGAATAGACCGAATAGCCTTCGTCCCGCAATTGCTCGCTCACCACTTTGACGTTTTCTAAATCATCGGCATACACATTCGTATTCCGGTAAAATATTTCTGCGTCCTCCGCCCCGTACATTTCATATAAAAGCGGAACAATCGAGTTATCGGCAAACACTCGCTCATCCACGACCCACTCTTTCGTCGGCTCCTTCGCAATCCCGACAATCGTCAAAGGGATACCGTTTTCCAGCATCTCGCCCTCCGCGTTGCCAATGAAATACGTGAACTGCTTCCCGAGCAACTCCCCATCATATGGTGCCGGCTCGGCCTCTTCCGTCGTCGATTCTTCGTACAGTTGACTCGCAAAATGATAGCCGACCACGACTTCACCTTGCTTTTCCGGAAGACGCCCTTCCGCCAAGGCGAACCCGGCTTTCTGTTCCTCCTCGAAAGAAGTGACCGTCATATTATGGTACCCTTTGTAGCCGTCCATCTGCGTCTCGTACGGCAAATCCAGTCTCCATCTCTGAATGACCGCTTTCACATGATCCGATTTCTTCCATTCCTCCATTTTTTGTTCATCGATGTCGCCTTCATACACTTCTATTTCCGTCACAAGACGATTGTCCAGCACCTCGCTCCGAATCGTCTCATGCAGCCCAAATCCGACCGATGCGAGGACAATCAAAAATGCCGTTCCCATCGTCGCTGCGAGTACTGTCATGAAGACGCGCATCCTGTTTTTCTTCAAATGTTGACGGATGAAATCCACCTGGTCGTTAAACTGCATGGGACACACCGCCTTCCACGAGTTCCCCATCATGCATCCGGTACGTCCGGTGCGCCGATTCGGCCACTTCCTCATCGTGGGTGATGATGACGAACGTAATACCGAGCGTACGATTGAGCGACTGGATGAGCAGCAAAATGTCCTGCTCCGTCTCCGAATCGAGGCTGCCCGTCGGCTCGTCCGCCAAAATAATCGGCGGATCGGTGATGAGCGCGCGGGCGATGCTGACACGCTGTTGCTGGCCGCCCGATAATTCATTCGGATAATGGTCCTGAACCTCGCGAAGGCCGACATGCTGCAGGAGCTGTTCCACTTTCGCCTGTCTCTCCTTCCGGTTCATCCCCTTTAACTTCAGTGGTAGCTCGATATTCTCAAATGCTGTCAATCCGGGCATAAGCTGGAAACTTTGAAAGATGAAACCGAAATGGTCCAGCCGGAATTGGGCACTTTCGGTTTCATTGAAGGAAGACGTCTTCGTACCGTCCACATGAATCTCCCCGCTATCCGGCTTCAAAAAACCGGCTAGTATATGAAGCAGCGTCGATTTCCCCGAGCCGCTCCGGCCGACGATCGAAACGATTTCCCCTTTTTTCACGTCGAATGACAAATTTTTCAACACCGGAATCCGCTGTTCCTTCCCTTTTTTTCCGATGACGAATGAATGGTTCAATTGATGGATCTGTATCAATCTCGTTCCCTCCGCTTGTTGTAGTCTCAAATGTCATTGTACAAGCCGGTTCTTAAGGAACAGCGAGGGGAAATCTGAAGAATTTCTGAAGATGCCAAAGCAAAAAGAGTGAACTCCGTCGCACAGACAGCTTCCACTCTTCTGCGATTATAGTATCTTGTTCAAAATCACGTCAGCCGCTTTCGTCGCCCCGCCCGCTTCCCGCAGCGTTCTCGACAACCTCTCGGCACGTTTCAAATACACTCCGTCCGAAAGCACCTCCGCCACGGCCGCTTCCAAATCTTTCGGCTTCTTCCCTTTCAGCATGACCCCGGCCCCAAGCCACACAACCCGCTCAGCCACCATCCGCTGTTCGCCATGCTGGGGAAATAAAACCATCGGAACTCCGAAAAACAGACTTTCATTCACGCTGTTCATACCGCTATGTGTAATAAAAACATCCGCCCGCTGCAATATCGCCAGCTGATCGACAGACTGTTTCACTGTGAAATTCCCCGGGATGCCGCCGAGGGAAGAAATGTCTGTTTTCCCGCCAACCGACATGACGACCTCATATTTCTTCCCAGTAAATGCCCGTATGCAGTTGCGGTAAAAATCGTGATTTTGATTCAACACTGTACCAAGAGAGACATAGATCACTTTCCTGCTCTTTTTCTCTTTCGCTGTCAATGGCAGATTGATCGAAGGTCCAACAAAAGCGTATCGGTCAGAAAAGGTATCCGCCATCGGTTGAAATTCCTTCGAAGTGTAAACAATGGTGTCCGTTTCGTTATCATTTTGAATGATTGATATGAAATTCTCCACCTTGTAGCCATGGTCCCGAAGCAATCGGATTTTCTTGTTAATGCGGGGCATTCCCACAATCATTTTTCCTATTTCCCACAAACTCCGCTTCATCAGCTTTGCAGTATGCTTATTGAACGCGAACGTGGTCGTCGAACAGATATAAGGGAATCCTAGTTTCTTGGCAAATAGCTTCCCCCAGAAGCAAACGGAATCTGAAACGATGCAATCCGGCTCGATTTCCCTTAACTCCTGGCAAACCTTTTCGTCCATCGCGATCGTCGTATCGGCCACCATTTCGATCAACGCAGCAAAATCCTTCCCGGCCTTGCGTTCCAGCTCTTCCTCGGACAGCGGAGGCAAGAAATCGTCGCACGCAATAAAAATAGCGCCCGCCGCTTCTATCCGCTCCTGAAATTCCACAAATGAATAATACCAAACTTGATGGCCTCGCTTCACCAACTCGGCCACAACCGGGATGGTCGGGTTCGTATGTCCGTGAGCGGGTATCGAAAAGAAGACGATCTTGCTCATTCCGGATCATCCGCCTTCAATTCGCTTTTCTGGATCAATTCGGCTAATTCCAGAAACCCTTCACTTTTCAAAACGGCGATCCCTTTCGTCTCGTCCTCTCCCAAAATGACGAGTTTATCACCCGCTTGGATTCGGTACAGATCCCGTGCCTGTTTCGGAATGACAATCTGGCCCCGCTCCCCCACCTTGACGACACCGAAAAACTGCTTCCCCTTCGGAGCGAGATGATTCGCTTCTTCCTCACTCATACTCTGGGACAATTCATCCAAAGTCACTTGGAAAACATCGCTCAAAATCTTGCATTTATAAATATCCGGCAAGGCCTCGCCATTTTCCCACTTCGCTACGGTCTGCCGCGAAACATCCACCTTTTCCGCCAACTGTTCCTGACTCAATCTGTTCCTTTTGCGCAACACGCGGATATTCATACCGATCATATTTTTCATCTCCTTATCTCCCAATATAAAGGAGACCAGGGGTGAAATCTATCAACGATCCGTAACATTTCTTGTTATAAATCGTGGCAATCCCCTTTGGTGACAGTCACCATTTCTATCAGTCATCGCATCTGCCACCTGTTGAGAATTACAATTTCCTTCTTCACGTAGCTTATCAATGATGTTGGCATAGTCTTCTTCATTTCGATTTTGGCTTAATTTATAGGCGGCTTGGACTTCCTGGATTTTAATTTTGAATCCGACAATCCCTTTGATCTGTTGTTTTGTTTGCGGAGAAAGAGTTTCCCATAACACTGCGTTCTTCCGCTGTTTTTCATATTTTTGTAATAACAGAATCAGGTCCTCTTCCAATTCCGTTTCATCCATTATTCTAGCGGTTCCATATACATGGACAGCTTGGTAATTCCATGTGGGCACGTTTTCAGATTTATACCAAGATGAGGAGATGTAAGAGTGCGGGCCTTGATACATGACAAGAACATTGTCAGGATCCGTCTCAAAATTCCTCCAATGTGGATTCGCGTATGCCATATGCCCAGTTATATAATAATCCTCTCCCTGCTTGTGCAACTCCAATGGCAAATGGGTCGCAATCGGTTTCCCTTGTTCGGTTGTGACAACAGTTCCAAAAGAATGCCTCCGAATGAATTCTCTAATTTCATCCATATCTGTAACTTTAAAATACGCAGGGATGTACATGAAATTCCGCCTTTCACAATGTTTTGGTCATGATGAAATCGGTTTGTTCTTCGTCACCCATATAAAAAGAATGGGCGCCGGTTTGAATAAATCCCATTTTCTCATAAAAAGCAATGGCGTTTTCATTTTTTTCCCAGACCCCTAGCCAGATTTTCTTTTTATGATGTTCCGCTGCAATTTCCATCGCTTTCGTAAGCAAATGTTTACCAAGCCCATGTTTTTGAAATTTGTTTTTCACATAAATTTATCTCAATTTCAAGTGAATCCTCACCCATATCTTCGGACTGTGCATGATTGGTATTAACCTTTAAATAGCCAGCGATTTCATTATTTAAATAAACAAAAAAGAATTGGGAAGAAGTATTGGATAATTCTTTTTCTAATTGGGTTATGCTAAACGCCCTTTCCAAATAGGCGTTCATATTTTCCGGTGAATTTTGATCCCTAAATGTCTCATTAAAGGTTTCATAACTAATTTCTTGAAGTTTCCTTTCATCTTCAAGCGTGCACTTTTTTATATGAATCGTCATGTAATATGTCGCTCCTTAATAATTCCTCTTGTTTCCCTTTTTGACAAATTCCCAATCGGTTTCTATATTTTTTCTAACCTTCTGGAGAAGATCAAATAAAGTTTCTATTTCATCTTCAGATATTCCGGCTAATGCGACTGTATTGGAATGATCATTTTCTCTTCTGATGAACGGGTAAACACTCTTCCCTTTCTCTGTTGGATATAGTTTCTTAATCTTTCGGTTCTGGCTATCATCTCTTTTTTGAATGAAACCTTGCATTTCTAGTTTCTGTATTGCCCGAGCTGTTGTAGTCCGATCGACCATTATCATCTCAGCTAATTTTTCTTGAATGATTCCTGGATTTTCACAGATTCGGACTAGATATAAATACTGTCCTTTTGTCAGGTGATGTTCCTTAAATTCGATATTACTGATAGAATCTAAAGCCCTTGCAATCATGCCAATTTCACGAAGTATTTCCTTCATACGGAACTCCTTAGATTATTTTTTGTTGTAAATACAAGAAAAGGAATACGATAAATTTACCTTAAATTTGTTGTATTTGCAACATAAAAAAGGTGACAGTCACCAATGCAATTCAGACACTATTCCAAATTGTGTCGAAATTGCGTAGGTGACTGTCACCACTTCAGAACGCCTTTCGCTGGTAAATGATTGTCGTCGTTATCCAGGAAAGCGCGTAAAGTGTCATAATCAAAAAGGCTGCTCCCGTATACAAAACCGGTATGGACAAATTGCCGATGAATTGAGTAACTGACGTTGCATGTTTGGCTAAAAATATTACAGTTTGCGGCCCGATGCCTGCCAACAAGAGAAAACTGATGAGCACAGCCGCGGAAATGTATCCGGGTTTAAATATATAAAACAACGGAAAAGTGAACGAAGCGAATAGTAAAAATAAGCCGCTGCCCACCCCGATATCCACCATCGCAAACGGTTTATTCAGCACAAATAGCGCCAGACTTGTCACTCCGATGGACAACATCATATACACGATGGCCCCAAGATAGCGTGATGCGACGATCTCGTTACGTGTGTATGGCAAGGAATTCAGTAAAATATTCGTCTCCGCTTTTTCATCGTACGCATACGTATTAAACGGGATAAAAATGCTCGCGACGAGAAAAATCAGCGCCGGGTGCGAGTCCATAATGATAAAAAAAACGATAAAAGGGATAAAGACGAGCAGCTGTCTTTTCTGTAGGATAACATCGCGCCTAATCAAGTTAAACATAGCTATTCCTTCCTTTCATGTAGTACATGATATCTTCCAAAGATGCCCGTTCCATTATGACAGAGTCTCCGAAAACCTGTTGCACCGCTCGCACATTATCCGTCAACGCCTCAAATCCAGTTGGCGCTTGATGAATAGAAACGAATTCTTTTTCCGTATCACGGTCCAACAGTTCATTTCTCCCTTTGACGAGCGCAAAGTTTTCGGCTACATCGTGAATGGATTGATTGAACACTAATTCCCCACCCTGGATGAAGGCGATGTAATCTGCAATCCGATTCAAATCTGTCGTAATATGGGTAGAGAAAAATATGGTTCGGTCGCCATCCACCATTAATTCCTGTAGAAGCTCCAACAGCTCCCGCCTGAAAATCGGGTCCAACCCCGCGGTCGGCTCATCCATGATGATCAGCTCCGCATGATGCGACAACGCAATTGCTAGGGAGGCCTTCATTTGCATCCCCTTCGAGAACTTCTTCACCGGCTTGTTCAACGGCAATTCGAATTGGTCGATATATCGATTAAATAAGACATCATCCCATTGTTTGTAAGCCGGCGCCACAATCCGTTTAATATCTTTCAAATTCAGCCCTTCAAAAAACACATTGCCATCGTAGACAAACCCGATGCGCTCCTTGATCGCCTTTTCATGCGTTGCGTAGTCCAAGCCGAACAACTTCACCTCACCGGCATCCGGCCTTAATAAATTCATCATCATTTTAATCGTCGTCGACTTCCCGGCACCATTCGCTCCGATAAAACCGGTGACAAAGCCTTGCTTCACTTGCAGATCGATATTTTTTACAGAAAAGCCTTTAAAATGCTTCGTTACATTTTTTAATTCCACCACATGTTCCATTCCCATCACTCCTCGTATAAAATCTTCAATAACTGCTGCAGTTCGTCCAGGGAGAGGCCGATTTCCCTGCTATTTGTAATGACCGCGCTCAACTGTTCCTCAATGACTTTCAACTTCTTCTCCCGGATGACTTCCAAATTTTGTTCCGCAACAAAAGAGCCTTTGCCGACAATGGAATAGATGAAACCCGCTTTCTCCAACTCCTCATAGGCCCGCTTCGTCGTAATGACACTGATCTGCAAATCCTTGGCGAGCTGGCGGATGGAAGGCAACGCCTCCCCCTCCTGCAGCGCCCCTGCTAAAATAGACGATTTGATCTGCTTCGTAATCTGTTCATAAATCGGCTCCTTCGAACTGTTGGAAATAATAATCTGCATGCAATCCCTCTTCTTCCGACATAGTGTATATATACTTTATATACACTATACACGGTTGTTCTATTTTCTGCAACCTCTACTTCTACGATGACAGTCACCATGACAATTCAGACATAATTCTGAATTGGGTCGGAATTGCACAGGTGACTGTCACAATTACGAACGCATTAAAAAAAGCAGGCATATGTGACATGCCTGCTTTTGTTCGATTCTATCTGCGGTTACAATTAATTAAAATTACACATGTTGGTTTTATAGCTCTCTCGTGTTAGATCTTAAGATTTTTAGTTCTTTGTTGGTTAATTATTGCGGGAATAAATAAATATAACGCATAAGCAAAGGACATCCACACCGTAAACGCAATAATTTGCGGATCATCTAATTTAGGAAAAATTAAATTGTTTTTAGATAAAGAGAATGCGTCTAACGATAAACCAATGAAAGTTCCAATTATTCCAAACTTTAATGGTGCATTTTTTGTTTTATCAAATAATAGATAAATATAAGTAATCCCCCATATTAAAAGCCCCGTCCCAATAACTAATAACAAAATGCTTGATGAGTAGTTTTCTGTACCAGGACTGAAAAGTACATGTTCTCCAAAAAACACAAAAAACAATGTAGCAAAGAACCAAATGACTATACCCGAAATTATCGGGATAAAACATTCTTTCAATATTTATCCTCCTTTCAGTAAATGGGAAAGGCTTTTAAATAATTGTTCAAGTTCTTCATATGTGTTATCTACTGAAAAATCCTTCTGTACTATTGCTTGTAGTGCTAATCCATCAACAATAGCATTTATAAGACATTTCCATCACATTGGCACACAAAATAGTATAGTAAGTTGCTACCTTTGTCTACTTTTAGAATATTTCCGTCTCCCAGTTATAAATGGTTCAACAGATTAACGTGGTCCAAACCTTTACCATAAAACCCTAACAAAAAAGTGTTCAATGGGAATGAGTTTCCCGTTGAACACTTTTTTGGAAAAATAGGAGTTGCCAACAATCCGCCAACTCGAAATCGAAAGTCGTTGACACACATGCTAGGCATTTCGCGTACCTCATTGAGACTAGGATTTATCCTTTTACCCCTACCAAATTAACGATCCGCTTTTGAAGGGACTTGCGCCACTCCTCCGCAAGTGCCTCGACAGCGACAATCCGTTTCAGTGCTTCTATATTTTGAGGCTGGTGAAAATAAATTTCATTGCCGAACTGGATGGAAACGTTAGCTGGGTGCTGTTCGAGTAAGGTAATGGTCGAATCTCTTCTTACAACCCCTTCTTCTAACACTCTGCATAAATAGCCGGTATAACCCGTTTCTATCATCCGTTTCATAAGCTGCGGCAATCCGGTCCTTTTTGAAATCGTGCTGCAGGGCACTCGGCCTTGTGTCACTTGGATGACCGCATCCCCCACCCGGAAGATGTCGCCGATAAATACGTCCGTTTCGAGCATATTTGCCACTGTCAAATTCTCACCAAATGTCGCATCCGCCAAAGGTTTTTGGAATTCTGCTTCCCATTGCGCATAATGCTCGAACGGGTACACACACACCGCCCGATCCGGTCCGCCGTGAAAGCGCAAATCCGCCACGCCGTCTCCATGAAAACCGTCTTTTGATAAGAACGCTTCTTCCACTTTCCCTTTGCATATCCCCGTCACCATTTCTTTCTCATTTCCATAAGGCACCGTTTTGGGCTTCCCGATTGAAAATGTGACAATCTCCCGTTTGGACATTCTATTCTCCCCTTCCCCGCTGATCTATATACCTCTTTAACTGTAACGTTTTTTTGTCGCAGCCTCAATGGGTTAATCAAGATTCACTTGATTTTCAATTACGATATGCCAAACAACAATATACTTTGTTTGCTTTAAATTAAACAATGATAGTTTTTGTTTAAGACCTCATTTGACAATACACTAACTTTACTTTAATATGTTTGTTGTTGAGAAAACAATAAGTTAATTCGTTTACTGTATTTCATTATTGATAGGATGTGTTTATACGATGGATATTTCAGATCAGTTTTGGAACGCCACGTTGGATGAACTAAAACAGGGATATATGGAAGAGTCGAATTCCTATACTTGCCTGTTATGCGGGGAGAAAATTGAAAAAGGGATCATATACCCGGTTGATGGAATCTTTTACGAAGCCGAGCGATATATCCGGATTCATATCGAGCGTACCCACCAATCCGTTTTTGAGTATCTCCTGAATCTGGATAAGAAACTGACAGGCCTTACAGACCATCAGAATCTTCTGCTCCGTCTTTTTTATGAGGGGAAAAGCGATAAAGAGGTGCAAGCAGAAATGGGGATCGGCAGCACTTCCACAATTAGGCATCATCGCTTTTCTTTAAAAGAGAAAGAGCGCCAAGCCAAAACCTTTTTAGCGATTATGGAGCTGTTAAAGGAAAAAGATCAGTATGCGCCGGCCTTTGTCCCGCCTCATAAAACAGCCAAAATGGTCGATGACCGCTATGCCGTCACAGAAGAGGAGCGACAAGAGATCGTCCAAAAGTTTTTACCGGAAGGGACCCAAGGCCGATTAACCAAATTCCCGCCTAAAGAAAAACAGAGATATATTGTTCTGCGGGAAATGGCCAAACGATTCGATCGTGACGCTGCCTATACCGAACATGAAATCAATCAAGTGTTGGAAAGTATGTATGATGATTATATAAAGATTCGGCGCTATTTAATCGAATATGGCTTTTTAGGAAGAAAGCCCGATGGAAGTCAATATTGGCTGAACCAATAAGAGTAAGGAGTGGCTCAAATGGAGCGAAAAAGGCATTTAAAACAGATGTATAAGGAAACCCCGATAGAAGGCGGCATTTTTCAAATAAAAAATAATGAAAACGGTAAATTATTCGTCGGCAGCACAAGGAATTTCAAAACAATAAACGGTCTGAAATTCAGTTTGGAAGCCGGCACTGCCCCACCGACAACTACAGAACTTCAGAAAGACTGGAGTCATTTTGGCGCAAGTGCGTTCAGCATCGACATACTTGAAACACTCAAAAAGAAAGACGAACCTTATTTCAATGAAAAAGAAGCATTGCAGGAACTGGAAAACAAATGGCTAGACCAGCTTCAACCTTATGGCGAAAGAGGATACAACCGGAAAAAGTAATACAGCTATACCAAAACACCTCCCTTTGATCGATATTCCAGTCGATCAAGGGGAGGTGTTAGCATTGAAGCCTGACGGAAGAGCAGGCTTTGTGCTCCTCAATCATTCATCTTTTGATAAATATGGAGCATTTGTTGCTGCTCCTCCAACGTCAGTTTTTCAAAAAGCTTTTTCCGCAATACGTGGCCTTCCCGATTGGCTCGTTCGAGCATCTCTTTCCCGGCATCGGTAATGTCCAAATAGACACTGCGCCGATCCTCTTCATCAGTCAGGCGGACGGCCAGTTCCTTTTTCACGAGCTTTTCCGATAAATGCGTAACTGTCGGGGGAGTTAAGCCAAGGACTTTTGCGATATCGGAAGGCCGGCTTTTCCCATGCACACTCAAATGGCCAAGAAGAAGGATATGCGAAATGCCTAATTCCTCATTGAATGATTTATTCCACTGGACAATTAAGTTGTTCGTGAACTTATCCATATTGTGAATGATTTCGAAAACAGTCTCTTGTTTCATGGTACCCCTACTTTCTATATAACAGCTCCCTCTCCTTACACAGTTTACTATAGAATATAAAAGTAGGCCCAAATGAAATCCAGTGAACTGGTTCGATTTGGGCTTTGTCAGGAGAACCGATGGGGTGGACCCTTCCCTTATTGGGCGGAGAACCCACCGTCTATAATAAGTTCCGCGCCTGTAATGTACGACGAATCATCGCTCGCCAAGAACAGCGCTGCATTCGCGATGTCCGCTGGCTGCCCGAGACGTTGCAAAGGCGTAGCGCGCACGAGTTGGTCAAGCAACTCTTTGGAGGCACTTAAGTTTTTGGTCATCGGTGTTTCAATAATGCCCGGGAACAGTGCATTCACCCGCACACCGCTGCGTCCGAACGTCGTCGCTGCCGCTTTGGAAATCGCCCGAACTGCCCCTTTGGAAGCAGAGTAATGATTGAATCCTTGTCCAATCTGTGCTGTATATGAAGAGATATTGACAATCGACCCGCTCTTCTGCTCCGCCATAATAGGCGCCACATGTTTCATGCCGGCGAATGGGCCAAAACCATTGATCGCCATCATCTTTTGCCAATCCTCCATATCGATATCTTCAAATGGCTTTTCCGAAGAAATGCCGGCGTTGTTGACAAGAACATCGATACGTCCAAATTTTTCTTTCACTTCTTTAGCAAATGCAGCCCATTCTTCATCAGACGCCACATTTAATTTCATCCCATGTACATTCTCTTTTTCACTCGCCCGTCGCAAAGCGTCTTCGTTGATATCCGCTGCGATGACAATCGCACCTTCCGCTTGGAAAAGGTCGACCATCCCTTCTCCGATACCTGAAGCCCCACCTGTAATAATCGCAACTTTTCCATCTAATTTACCCATTGTCAACCTCTCCTTACCGTAATTTGATAGCCCCACCGTCAACCATGATCGTCTGTCCCGTAATATATTTCGCATCGTCACTCGCCAAAAATACGGCAGTCCGGCCGATATCCCCTTCCGGATCCCCTAAACGGCGCATCGGAATTCGGTCAATCATCGCATTATACATGTCAGGCGCACTTTCTCTCCATGCTTCCACCCCAGGCGTCAAAGCGATCGGCGAAATCAGATTGACCGTGATCCCCTCAGGCCCCCACTCATTTGCCGCTACCCGGGAAATGGCACGGATCGCTTCTTTCGCAGCCGCATAGGAGGCTTGTGTCGGGTGGCCGTCCAATCCGGCGCCCGAAGCGAAGTTGATCACTTTCCCTTGTGTCTTTTTCAGTTCAGGATACGCCGCCTGCATGAAGTGGAATGTCGGATAGAAGCTCGTACCAAACGAGAGATCGAGCATGTCCATCGTCGTTTCTGTAAATAGCGCTTGGCGGGAAACGTGCGCATTGTTCACAAGAATATCAAGCTTGCCGAACTTCGCCACCACTTCTTGAACGATGCCAGCAATATTCTTTTGCTTGGAAATGTCTTTGATGATTAATATGCTCTCGGTCAGTTCATTCAACTCTTGTACAGTGTCCTGCCCTTTTTCTTCATTGACATCGACCACTGCAATATGTGCGCCTTCCTTAGCCATCGCCAGTGCAATCCCTTTGCCAATCCCTGACGCACTTCCTGTAATGAGCGCCACTTTCCCTTGTAGTCTCATCCAAATCCTCTCCTTTATGACAATTCATTCCGCCCCAATAGGTTTTCCCTGCATCTGAGGGGGAAAATGAAGCCTAGCCCGAATCAATTCGTTGTTACTTAGTTATATCTTCTAATAGTTAGATGGGTAACTATTATATATCTAAATAGTAATAAAAAATTAGAGGAAAAGCAACTGAATTGTACGGGTGACTGTCCCCTGTGCAATTTTTCCTGACAAAAAACCACCTAACCGTGAATCATTCGGTTAGGTGGTGAGAGAATTGTTCAGGTGACTGTCCCCTGCGCAACAGTCCTCATCGAATCACTTCAAATAAAACCGCAAGCCCAATTCCGCCGGCGCTGCCAATTGCGGCTAGCACATAATTTACGTCCTGCCTTCTCTGCACTTCGTAAAAAAGGCGCGTCACTAAAATGGCTCCCGATGCACCGTAAGGATGGCCTGTCGTCAACGCACCGCCTGATACATTCAATTTCACGTAGGGAATCCCTAGTTCTGTGGCGCATGCAATCATTTTAGATGCAAACGCTTCGTTGATTTCAATCAAATCGATATCTTCCATCGTCAATCCATTGCGTGCCAACAACGCTTGAATAGCCGGAATCGGCGACATGCCCGGATAATTCGGATGGATCCCGCTCACTTCACTATCCGCGAAGCGAAGCATTGCGCGCATGCCGAGTTCTGTAGCCAACTGTTCTTCCATGACGACAACTGCGGCAGCGCCATCTTGAATGCCGCAGCTGTTCGCCGCAGTCACGGTGCCGTCCCCATCAACTAGCGGTTTCGCCCTTGCTACTAATCGCGCCATATCCCGTTTTTTCTGAAACACCTCATCCGAACGGAATTCACCGAACGGAAGCACCTCTTCCGAATAAAACCCTTTCGTATACGCATCCCAGCTCAGCTCGTAACTCCGGATTGCATACGCATCTTGCACATCCCTCGTCAACCGATAATGCCGTGCAACATTCTCCGCCGCTTCAACCATATCCGGATCCCCGATAGCCGCCGGAGAAAATTGTGCCCGTTTCGGAAATGGCGAGGTGCTGGCGCTTTCCACCCCTCCCGCAATATAGCACGTCCCGGCACCAGCCCGAATGAAAAGACACGCCGTTCGGATCGCTTCAAGGCCCGCGCTGCATTGCCGGTCAATTGTCATCCCGGAAACTGACAGGGGAAGTCCCGCCTCCAGCGCGGCGAAACGCGCAATATTTCCACCCGGACCGACGACATTACCTAAAATCACTTCATCCAAATGCCTCGTTACATTTGCTGCCACATGTCGAAGCAGCGGAGCAGCCAGCTGATGCGGCTCCACGTCTTTCAACATGCCGCCCTTTTTCCCGATCGGCGTCCGTTTCGCTTGCACGATGACTGCATTTTTAATGTTCCACCGCCTCCCCCTGCAACAATTGCCGTAATCGATGCCGTTCAATTTTTCCGCTCGTCGTATAAGGGAATTGGTCGATGAATTGCCAACGCCGCGGACATTTGAATGTGGACAGATGCGCAAGGCAATGTTTTTGCAATTGTTGCTTCGAAGCATCTCCGCGGATAAAAGCGACAGGTACTTGGCCCCAATATGAATCCTCCACACCGATTACCGCCGCTTCCTCTACTCCGGAATGGGTGCGCAAAACCGCTTCGATTTCTTCCGGATACACATTTTCCCCTCCGCAAATTATCATGCTATTTTCCCGCCCGTTCAGAAAAAGAAATCCTTCTTCATCCAAATAGCCGATATCATCTACCGTGATCCAGCCCGCTTCATCTTCAATGGACCGCAATTCATCATCGGGCGGCTGAATATATCCTGAAAAGATGAATGGGCTCCTGACATAAACTTTGCCGACGCACCCGGTTTCGACCACTCTTCCATCGGCATCTCGAATTTGGAGCTCCACACTTTTACAAGCCTTTCCGACAGAATCCGGCTTCTTGCGATTCCATTCATTATTGGAATAGGTAATGAAGCTTGTCTCGCTCGAACCGTAAAACTCATACATCGTAATATTCGGGAACTGAGAATGAATCTTCTCCTTGGAATGCTCATTCCATTTTGCACCGGATGAAATGATCGTCAGATGCTTCTCCATGCGTGTTCCGTTGGCAGCCATCGCCTCCACCATCGTCGGCACGACATACAAAACAGAAATGGGGGAATCGTTTATCCGCTGCAGCGCGGTCACCGGCGAAAACGTTTCCAGTATGTACACCGTACTGCCGAAATAAAGTCCGCAAATCGCCCCATATAAAAAATGGGAATGGACAAGCGCTCCCGGAATTAATACTTCATCCATCCCATTCAACTGAAAGTCGTATTGACTGCTTGAGAAACTCTGTACCCACGATCGATGTGACCTGACAAATGCTTTGGGACGACCTGTCGTGCCCGACGTAAAGCCCATGTAAAACAACCGTTCCTCGTCCTCTTCTTCATTCCACAAAGTCGCTGCCTGCTGAATCTCCTCGACGATTTCTTCCCATATGAAGACTTCGGTATCCATTCCATAGAATCGGCTAGCCAAACGTTTCGTTGTAATAAAAAGAGAGGGTTTTGCTATATCGAGGCGTTGCTGCAATTCATTCGCCTTCCATTTGACGTCAAAGGGAACCGCGATTTGTCCCGCCATTGCCGCCCCTGCAAACAATTGTAAAAAGGGAATTCCATTGGGCACGAAAAGGCCGACTTTTCCCCGCCCTTCGATCTTTTCAGAAAACCAATTAGCTGTTTGACAAACAAGTTCATGCCATGCGCGATACGTAATTTGCTCCCCCGCCGTATGGATGGCAATCTTTCCAGGATGCTTCGCAGCATGGCACGCATATGTATTTGTAATCAATTCCTCAGCCTCCTCGATCTGTTAACTTGGAATCATATGTCGGTTGAATACCGGATACTTCTGCAATTGGACGATCAGTAAGGAAGCAATTGTTGCTTTCAGGACATCTCCGGGTAAAAATAGCAAACTGGCTTTCGTGACATCCAAGATTTCAAGCTCCATGACAACCGCCTGAACGGGCACCCCGATAGCATAAATTAGAAAAACACCGACCGTGACATTTAACGGCAGCACGTTCCATAACTGGATTTTCGTAAAGCGCGATTGAATCCATCCGATACAAAAAGCCGTTATAGGCCAGGCCAAGAGATACCCCGCACTCGGCCCAACAAAGACACCCAAACCTCCCCGACCACCGGATAACAGTGGCAGCCCCGTTGCGACAATTAGCAAAAAGACGATTTGACTCATCGCCCCGAGCCGGGCCCCCAGCAAGCCCCCGGCCAACAGCACTCCTAACGTTTGCAGCGTAATCGGCACAGGCATCACCCCAACAGGAATCGGCGGCATTAGCCCCAACACCCCCATCACCGCCGCAAACAACGCCACATTCGCCATGTCCCTGACATTCATCCATTTCCCCACCTAACTATGTTTCGGTAATATTCACAATAATACGATGAACAATCCATTGAGTCAACACCGTAATATTAAAGGTTAACTAAGGTAGTATAATAAATGAAAAACCCATATTCCGCATTACGGGAAATGGGCTGTGCCATCTACTATTCAAAGTAGGGAAAAAATTTATTCACACAGTAGCGTTTTGCGCAGCAGAGCTTCCAAACTTGCCTGCGTAATACGTTAGCGCATCTGCGTCGGTATACTGGAAGTTTCTAACTAAGCCGACATAAAGTATATGGTCCCCTCCGTCGTATTCAGCCCAAGGCGTACATTCAATGTACGCGAGCGACTCCGAAAGACGTACGGCATGTTCGCCATTTACCCACTCGATCGGTTCCATTTCTTGCGGACGTCCCGCAAAATGCAGAGCCACCTCTTCCTGGGAAGAGGTAAGTATATTTACCGTAAATGAGTTGTCTTTCATATGATGGAATGCCTTTGTTTTGCGATCTATGGAGACCAACACAAGGGGAGGGTCTAACGATACAGAAGTAAATGAATTTGCCGTAATCCCATGATTCCCGTTCTCCGTGCTGCATGTTACAACCGTGACACCCGTCGCAAACCGCCCCATACAATTTCGAAACTCTCTCGGATCCATTGTTAAACCTCCTTTTCATAGGCTTTTTATTGAACAGCAGATAAAGAATACGGCTCTCTGCCTAGTAAAACATAAGCTTGCTCGACTTGCTGACGCTGGAATAACTGCCGAATCCGTGTCGATGAAATCACTTCTCCTGCTGAACAAGTGACAGCTGGATGCTGATATGCCTGAAAAATCTTCTGTAAATCTTCAACAGAACCACTTTTTTCTTTACCAAAGTGAAAACCCGGACCCACCCATATTTCTTGAGGATTCATCTCACCGAGTTCGACAATAAAGTCTTGTACACTTCTAGCAGCGTATGTCTGATCAAAAGATGCAAAAACTGTATAATCCACACCAAGTTCTTGAAGAAACTTCTTCTTTTCGGTAAGGCTCGTCAGCATCGTTTGTTTTTGAAAGTACACTTTAGGCGGCGGATCAAACGTATACACAACGAGGGGCACGCCATAAGCCTCCGCTTGCGTCTTAGCTTTCCTGATTAAAGCTTGATGTCCTCTATGAATTCCGTCGAAAGCACCGATTGTCATAACGCATTGCTGTAATTTCAGCTGATTGCTTAGAAAGCATTTCATATGGGGCGCCTCGCTTTCTCAATGATACAAAAACAAGGGGATTATACCATCCCCTCGTCATATAAGATTTTCAATTTTTACGCATTACAAAATCCAATGAGGATACTTTATAGCCATCCTTCTCTTCCAGCGTTGTCATTAAGTCCAAACGCACCCCATCTGCCACATCCGTCTCAAGCCATTTATCACCTTCAAAGAACACTTGCGTAATGAGCGTTTCATGACCTTCTGCTTCGAACATTAGATGAAGATGCGCCGGACGCATTGGATGCTGCTCGGTATATTCCAAAAACTCTCCTGTCGGGCCATCAGTCGGAATGGAATACGGAAGCGGGACGATTGTTTTCACTGTAAAATCCCCATTTTCATCTGTGAAGAAATGTCCCCTGAAATTATATCTAGGTGCATCCGAATCGAATGCAGAATATTTTCCGGACGCATCATTTTGCCACATTTCCACACGAGTTTTTGCGAGCGGTTTTCCGTCCGTACTGCTCACATTCCCGCTAAAGTACATCACTTCCCCAGCCTCATCAGGACGCTGCGTCAATTCAAGCGGTTTTCCGTCCTTTGCTTCGATTAAAGGCGATCCCTCAATGAAATACGGGCCCAAAAGGGAAGGCTGAGTACCAGGCTTGTCTGTGTACATCGCTCGCAGCACATGGGTTTCCAAAAACACGTCCGCAAACAGCGGCAATTCCCCTTTGCGCCCCAGGCGATCTGCCCAATTCACAAAGTTTGTATATTCCTCATGGTTCAAATGCGCTTCTTGTAAAAAGTTTTTCACGTGCTTAATAAATAAATCAAATACTTCTTCTACACGTTCATTCTTTTTCGCAACTTGTTTGACCATTCTAAATTCCTCCCTATTGTTATAGAATGTTTTTCATTTTTTCCGGTAAACTTGAATGTCATCATTATTGATCCAAGTCGGATTCACCCAGCCATCTAAGTCATAGTCATCCATACATTGCTGGACAAAGTCCTCGAACTCTTGGGCATTACCGTTCGCTTGGGCGACGATCAAGTTTTCCATTCGAATATTCTCGTTATTGCCCGAATAGTTCCGTTCGTATAGTTCATGACGGCCACCGTATTCCGTGCCAATCGCGTCCCAAAGCAATTTAATCACTTTGATTTTCTCTTCCGCCTCGATCCCGTTCGACCCGCGGTATAGTTTATCGATGAGTGGACGCAGCTCAGCATTTTTGAAGTCCATTGAACTGGAAGGCTGTACAATTAAACTACCTCCGACGACTGTCTCCACGATGTTTTTCACATGCGACCAGCCATCCGACATGAACACGCGGTATGCCAACCCATAATTCAAGTTTGGCAGCACAGTCCCGTTCGCGCTTTTTTCCGGATTCAATGCCATCGCATCACTGATCGCCCAGAACATATTTCGGTAGGCGATGACTTCTCCCAAATTGGCTTGAACCCCCCGGAAGGTATCAGTTCCATTTCCTCGGAGTGCTTTGATTAACAGACCGGCGATAAAATCCAGCTTTACTGCGAACCTTGTCACGCCATGGAAAGTGAAACGATGCAGGAATCCGCTTTCAGCAAAGAAGCCGTTCGCTTTTTCGATATCCCGGTAAACGAGGACGTTCTCCCATGGAATGAGAGCATTTTCAAAAACAAGCACAGAGTCATTTTCGTCAAAACGGCTGCTCAGCGGATAATCAAAAGGACTGCCTGTCACAGCTGCATTCATTTCGTAGGAGGAACGGCAGACCAGTTTTACACCGGGTGTATTCATGTCTGCAATAAAGACAAGTGCGTGTTCTTCCTTTGGAACGGCAAGAGCACCGTAATGTGCGACGAAGTTATAGTTGGTAAGTGCCGATCCAGTAGCAACCATCTTTGCCCCGCTGACGAGGATGCCTTCTTCTGTTTCACCTGTTGCGTGAACAAAGACATCTTTTACTTCATCCAGCGGCTTATTGCGGTCGACTGGCGGATTAATGATCGCGTGATTAAAGAACCAGTTTTTCTCTTGTGCTTCTTTATACCATCTTCTTGCATTGGCCTCGTATTTTCCGTAATACTGCGGATTGGCGCCTAATGTGGCCAGAAAGGAAGCTTTGTAATCAGGGGATCTTCCCATTTGCCCATAGGACATTTTCGCCCAGGCCGCAATGGCATCCCGTGTTTTAAATAAATCTTCCGCTGTTGTATCAGGCTGGAAAAAGCGCTGCGTAAATCCGCCATTTCCTGTATCGGTTTTCCTCGTTAACGTAGCTTGATGTTCTGGATCATGCAATGCGTCATAAAGGCGTGCAATCGAACGGGCACTGTTTCGGAACGCTGGATGGGTCGTCACATCTGTTACTCTCTCGCCGTGCAGCCAAATTTCACGGTTGTCCTTGAGGCTTTCAAGATATTCAGCGCCCGTCAATGGGACTCTAACTGCTTGTTGAGTTTTCAAGAATATTCCTCCTTTTTTGTAATCGCTTACTTAATTGAATATTACACCTATTCGTAACTATCTGTAACTGCAAATAGATAGGTAATACTTCACGATGACTAGCAGTTTTTGCGGAGGATAAAATTTACCACGAATCAAAGCCTCAAAAAAGTCATCTGTCCGATTAAAAACCGATACAGTTGACGAGTAGAATGATATTATACTTCGATAGCGGTGTTAGAAGCATTAATGATTTTCAAACCAAAGTAGATTCTGGTAGCTAGCTGCGCATTAAAGCGGCCCGATCCCGTCTTTAGATCAATATCACTAAGTGATTCGATTTTCTCAATCCGGTAACGCAAGCCGGCGATGGATAAATGCAGATCACATGCTGTCTGTTGAAGATTTCCGTTATTCTCCAAATACGATTTCAATGTAATGAGCAGATTACCCGAATTTTCATCATCATAGTCCACTAACGTGCCTATGGTTTTCTTATAAAACTTGATCAGTTCTTGATGGTCAGCACCATTTAAAAACATCATAATCCCTTCCAAATCACTATAGGTCGCCACCCTGCTGCTAATCGGATACGTCAGCTGCACAAAATCACAAATCCGCGTGGCATCCACATAACTTTTCCCCATATCATGGACCGTTTCAGCGATCCGTCCGGAACCGATATGCAAAATAACATCCGGTAAATTCCGTTTAATGCAATTCATTAACCTCATCGAAATATCTTGAACTTCTTGATCATCGCTAGCGCCGACAATGATTACAATATAATGATCTTTCATAAATAAATCTAATTTAGCATCGTTTTTTGTTAAAAAATGTAACACCCGTTCTTTCATCTTTTCAGGAATAATTTTGAGGGTGATAATACAATGCGGTTCTTTTGTATTGAAGCCAAAAATAGCTGCTTGCCGGCTCAAATTCATATTATCGATAAATTTATTTTCAATCATTTCATCAAAAAAATGCTCTCTTTTCATCAACAGTGATTCAGTCATTTTACTTTGGTGATACATTTGAATGGTAAATACCATAAGGGCCCGTTTAATAATTAGCAGTTCCCTCTGGTTCGGTTTACATTTTCCGATAATTGTCAAATTCCCAAGTTGCATATTATGACTTTTCATCGTAAATGATTCAAAAAACAAACCGTCCTGCTGATTTGTGATAACTCCGCTGTTCTTCCATTTTTGATAGGCGGCTTCCTCTTGAGGACAATGAAAATGAGAGGAATACACTTCTTGATAGTGATCAATGACAATGCTGCGGCCAAGGATGCGGCCCATTGCACTTGTCGTTTCGTTAATATCCTTCCCTTGCAGAAAAAGCTCCGTTAGCTGATTTTGCGCTTCTTCGGATTCTATAATATTTTTATTCAATTGTTCAATCTCTGAATAGACGTCTTCCAAAACAGCCTGCAAGGATTCGTTTTTATAGTAGCGCAAGTCTTTTAAATGTTCTTCATCGCAATGCGCTACCGTTTCAGCGACGAAATAACAGACCGCGTCCCCTTTTCCACAGCAGTATTTTTCGTACGCAACAACTTCTTTTTCAAATGCACTCGTTAAATAGCCGCTGGCATAGCCAATGAGCGTCCAACAAACCGCCTCACTGCTAATCTCTTTTTCCGTTAGGTGATTGATCACTTCGAATGAATTTTTCCAGTATCCTGTAAAATACAAATGATCTCCATCGATTTCCAAAATATCGGGTTCCACTGTGACAATTCCTTCAAGGGTATGCATAGCCGTCCCCGACATCACCAGTTCCCTTATACATTTCCATTCATAATTTTCCTTTAACGATTCGGCAGCTTGTTTACCGCAAGCCCATCCATAGCGCATTAAGAAACCTTTGGCCCGTTCTTTTCCAAGCGTATTTATTAAATCATGCCGTAAAATCCCTAAAGCCTGTATGGGAATTAACCCCATCCGTTTGTCATGGAGTTTAATGATTCCGGTGCGAGGATTGACATCAATTAAGTTTTGCAGCAATAACTGATTCGCTTTCATCCTGTCCTTCTCCCTTTTTGTTACAATTATTGTAAATGCTTTCAATAAGCTTCAAAGAACTTACAGCACGGGCATAAAGCATTCTTCCGACCGGGTTTCGTACACACAGACTATCATTAAGAAAAAATGATGATGTATCAGGAGTACGTATACATCACCATTTTTCACTAATCATTTCTATCAACCTATTTGAATACATAAATCCTAAAAGCCTCCAGTGCACTCATTTGCTCACACTTTTTCCTGCTGGAAGACCTGTTCGCTGATGGTGTAAGCTGCCGTTGTGTTCGCTTGGACTTCTTCTAATGTGCTGTTTCCCATCAGTTCCACAAGTTCATAATGATCATCCCGCCATTGAAATACGGCCAATTCGGTAATAATCGTATCCGCCACGCGTTCAGATGTAATCGGGAACGTGCATGTATCTACAAATTTAGGGCTGCCGTCATTCGCTGTATGGTTTGTTGTAATGATGATTTTCTTCGCACCTTCCAGCAAGTCCATAGCGCCGCCGACACCGATAATATCTTTTCCCGGAATGGCCCAGTTCGCGATTCTCCCTTTCGCATCAATTTGTAGGGCACCCAGAATCGCGACGTCAATATGGCCACCGCGAATCATCCCGAATGAATCCGCACTGCTGAAATAAGAAGCGCCGACCGCCTCTCCGACAGGCAATTTCCCGGCATTCACAATCAGGGGATCAATATCCTTTTCTTCAACTGACGTGACTCCAAGCATGCCGTTTTCCGTGTGTAAAATATGCTGCGTGTCGTCAATATAATCTGCAACTAGCGTGGGAATCCCGATGCCCAGATTAATAATCGAATGAGGAGTCAATTCCTGCACCGCCCGTTTTGCGATCAGTTCCCTGCTATTATCCAATCTGCCTCACCCCTTCTTTCGTTAACTCCCACTCACTTTTAACGATGGCATCGACGAATAAATGAGGTGTCGTAATTTCTTCCGGAGACAACTCCCCCACCTCCACGATTTCGTCTACTTCCGCTATGACGAACGAAGCAGCTGTTGCCATATTCGGATTGAAATTTCGCGCCGTTTTGTAATAAACCAAGTTGCCTAAACGATCTGCTTTCCAAGCCTTCACAATTGCGACATCCGCTGTCAAGCTCTCTTGCAGCAAGTAGGTCTCCCCTTTCAATTCCTTGACCTCTTTCCCTTTTGCCAAATCCGTTCCGACAGCCGTCTTCGTATAAAATCCGCCGATCCCTGCTCCCCCTGCCCGGATTGCTTCGGACATTGTTCCTTGCGGCAAAAGCTCCAGCTCGATTTTTCCTTCATTATAAAATTTCGCGACGTCTCGGTTGCTTGTAAAATAAGAACCGATCGCCTTTTTTATTTTCCCTTGTCTTAACAGCATGCCAAGCCCTTTTCCAGCTTCCCCTACGTTGTTACTAATCACGGTCAGTTCATTCACATCATGTTCCGTCAAATGTTGAATGACCGTCAGCGGACAGCCGATTAACCCAAATCCTCCGACCATAATGGTTTGTCCTGATTGAATATGGGCAAGCGCATCAGAAATCGACATTTGTTTGTCTTTATACATGCCTTCACCTCTTCACAAATTGTTTAAAAACGCACTAATGCTGTCTTCGACTTTAGGTTGTTTTTCGAACATGAGCGTGTAATGGTTTGCCGGCACTTCAATTGTGGTGATATCCTTCGCAGCTGCAATGGTTTCTGTATATGTTTCTTTTGTGAATAAAGACTCTTTTTCTCCTAATTTGCCGTTTGCAATTACCAGAAGGATGGGACAAGAAATCTTTTCAAACACCTTTTTCGGATGAAATTCATAAAAACTGTTAAAATCCTTCTTCATGTCGGATGATTCTGACTTATGTCGGTAGCCTTCCGCCGTTTTTTTCACTTCATAACGGGCAATGTCTTCAATGATTTCATCCCACTTGATATGCAGCGATTCATAAACCTTCCTCGTTTGCGCGACATAATCGTCTGGAGATTCATATGTCTTCTCCAATCGGCTCAACGAAGGAAGGATTAACTCGCGCTGCCGCTCTTCAGCCGTTCCTGCCCCATCCAGCAAAATCAGCGCTTCCACATCGATTTCGCTCGCCACTTGGGCGCAAATATAAGCTCCCATGGAATAGCCCATGAGGATCGGGCGTTCAATCTCATTTTTGGCAATAAAGGCTTTCAAATCTTCCGCATGCTGAAACAAAGAAGTTTGTTCATCTGCCGGACTGCTGTTCCCTCTGCCGCGCAAATCGTAAGTAATAAACCGATATTCGTTTTCCAGCAGCTTTCTATAATGATAAAACGTTTTATGATTGCCTGTAAGTCCGTGCAGCGCAATGATGGTCCCTTTTTCTCCCGGTGTGTCGCGGCCCGCCAGTGTGACATCTTGTTCAAGATGAAATTCTTTTATCATACTTCCACCGCCTCTTAATCTACTTGATAAACAGAATATTTTACTCCCGTTGCCAACCGCTGTCCTGTGGAAACGAAGATTCTTTTATTCAGCCAATCGTATTTTTCAGATGCTGTCTCAAATACTGGATTCGTTCTGAAATAATACTCTTCGACAGCTACTTCCTCGCTTCGATCAAGCCGGGCTAGCACCTCTTTCGGACCCGTCCGGATTCCTCTGTAAGACATCATGATCAGTTCTTCATCATCCGTTTGAAGTAAAATACGAACGTCCTGGATAATGGTCCCGTCTTCCCGGACCGTAATCCAATCGTCTCCGCCGGGAACGACTTTTCCACTTACTTCTCCTCCACCAAAATGACCGCCCTCTACCCGAATAATCCTTCTCGTTCCAATTGGCGTCGTCCCCGGCAAATGCGCCTTTTCAACTTGCAGCTCTAAATCAAATAAAAAAGTTAAACGAGGTGCTTCAAAATAAGCCATTAGCAAATGCCTCCTGCCTTCTTTTATATTTTTCAATCTTCGATTCATCCAATTCAACACCCAATCCCGGGCCGGAAGGGATTCTGATCTTGCCATCCTTAAATTCAAGCGGATTTTTCACTAGATCATCAGCAAGCCATTGCGGCCCGAATGTTTCGCAACCGTAGTCCAAATTTCTCAACACGCCGAACGCATGGATACTTGCCGCTGATCCAATGGAACTTTCAAGCGACGTCCCGCCGAAACAGGAAATCCCCGCTGCCTCTGCAATCGCGGCCACTTTCAGCGTGTTTCGCATCCCGCCCGATTTATGGATTTTCAATGAAAAGATATCCGCTGCTTTTTCTTGGGCGAGACGTTGCGCATCTTGAATGGTCGCGACGCTTTCATCCGCCATGACAGGCACTTTTTTCATTTCCACCAATTTGGCCGCCCCTTCAAAATCCAAAGGAGCAAGCGGTTGTTCTAGGAAATCGACTCCCGCCTCGTTTAATCGATCCATCCATCTGACCGTCGTACCTCTGTTCCATGAACCATTCGGGTCAATTCCGATTGTGGAAATTCCCCGCAGCCCCTCCGCAATTTTAACTGCACGTTTCGCATCCGCAGCCGGCTCGAATTTACCTGCTTTAATTTTAAAATCCTTATATTGCTTGCTGCGGACAAGCTCTTTACCTTCTTCGATATCGCCATCCGCATCTCCTGTCGCCAACGCCCATTTCACATCGATCGCCTCTTGAAATAAACCGCCCAGTAATTGGTGGACCGGTGCATTGTAGATTTTGCCGACGACATCAAAAAGCGCCATTTCTACTGTCGCTTTTGCAAATGGATTGGCACGTACATGACGATCAAACGACTGCAATAACTGCTCTATATTTCTTGGGTCTTTCCCGATGAGAAGCGGTTTGATATACTGCTCAATTACCAGCTGCATCGTCTCCGTGCTTTCCCCGTTCCACCAAATGCCCGGCGTCGTTCCTTCTCCTATCCCAATCAGACCATTCTCCAACTCTACTTGAATGATTACAAAACTTTTTGTTGACACAATTTCGGTAGAAAATTGATGAGGTCTTTTGATAGGAACGTCCACGATGACGGATTGAAGCTGTTTAATCGCTGTTTTCATCCTTATTCTCCTCTACTATTTTTATACGATGACTCTTGCAAGGACGCACGACATATTGTACGATAAACGTACATTTATTTCGTATATCGTACACTTTAATCTAATCATGAAAGTAAGGGGATTGTCAATGGAACTTTCAAATAATTCTATTAATAACGCTGATTTTATCCAATCATTGGAACGGGGCTTACTCGTAGTTCAAGCATTTTCACATGAAAATCCAACGCTCACTGTAACGGAAGCTGCGAAAATTACGGGATTGAGCCGGCCAGCTGTACGCAGAATATTACTTACATTAGAAAGTTTAGGGTTTGCTACATCGGAGGAAGGCCATTTTTCGTTAACCGCCCGTGTCCTGTCCCTCGGATATTCGTATCTTTCTTCCAAAAACATTTGGGAAATCGCCCATCCGCATATGAGAAAACTAGTCGAGCAGACGGGAGAATCTACTTCGATTTCCGTTTTAGATGGGACAGATATCGTTTATGTCGCCAGAATCCCGACAAAACGGATCATGGCCATTTCTTTGGAGGTGGGCTCCAAATTACCTGCCTACGCAACTTCCATGGGACAAGTGTTGCTCGCATATTTATCCCCGGACGAAAAGGAACAGTTTTTTAATGAAACAAATTTACAGTCATTTACAAAACAAACAGTAGTCGATCCAGCTGCCCTACTGGCAAGGCTTGATCAAATCAAAAAAGATGGTTGGGTATTTGTGGAACAGCAATTGGAAGAAGGACTCAGCTCCTTGGCAGCCCCCATACGGAATCATGAAGGGAAAACAGTGGCGGCAATCAATATTTCATCTCATGCCGATCGGATAAATAGCGAACTCATTGAAGAAAAATTTCTACCGCTGCTGCTGCAAACTGCCGAACAAATCAGCTCGGATTTGTCAAAGTCACATCGAATCACCCACTTATGAAAAAAGGATCCACTTGGCAGTAACAAACCAAGTGAATCCTTTTTTCAATGACTGCTATGGTAGGTACATTTCTTGTGGGACTACTGCGTAAGCTAATTTACTTCATATTAGGAAGGAAGTTGCACGAGAGCACATTGTGAATGCCATGCCGAAAAAGGGATACCTTGGCATGGTTTCCCCTGACATGTAAAAGACGTGTTCACAGGTGCTCCTTCTATTGCAAAATAATTTGCTTCCGAAGTACCCATTCCCATTACTGCTCTTATACTGGAAAAATTATAAAGTTAAGCCTCCGTCGACAACAACTACTGAACCTGTCATGTAACTCGCTTTTTCTGACGCTAAATAAACGACCATTTCCGCCAGTTCTTCAGGCGCAGCATATCGGCCCATTCGCATATTTGGTATTTCCTCAGGGACGTAACCACCCTTTTCAAACTGCTCAGTAACACTCGCTGTTAAGGATGTTTCTACTCCTCCCGGACAAAGTGCATTAATTCGAATTCCTTTTTTTGCATATTCTAACGCGGCACCTTTCGTTAAACCGATAACTGCATGTTTGCTGGCAGAGTATACAGCAACGCTATGTTCTGCGCGAATTCCTGCGGTAGAAGCCGTATTTATCACGGAGCCGTGCCCTTGTTCCTCCATCACTTTTAATATATATTTCATTCCAAGGAATATCCCTTTTACATTGACGGACATAATACGGTCAAATTCGGATTCTTCAACTGACGTAAAAGGAGCGAACTTTTGAATGATCCCCGCGTTGTTAAAAAATACATTTATGCGGCCATAAGTTTCGACAGCTTTATTGACATAGTTTTGCACATCCTCTGTTTTCGAGACATCGGCTTGTACGAAAATGCCTTCCCCACCTTGTTCTTTCACAAGTTTTAACGTTTCTTCCCCTGTTTCCTTATTGAAATCAACTAAAACAACTTTTGCACCGTTACTAGCAAGTTTCAAGCTGCTTGCTCGGCCAATACCGCTTCCAGCACCCGTCACGACCGCAATTTTGTTTGATAATTCCATATGTCCATCCTCCTCTTATTCCCGTTTTAATTCACTTGAAATTTTATGAAAGTGAAATATCACGTTGGAGCTGAGTCCCATCAACTTACTTTTACCTTCACTTCAATTTTTTATTCAGATGATTTTTCCATATTATAAATGCCGGTAATATGTACGTTACCTACAGTCTTATTGGTCCGCTCTAATAACCTGTCCACTACTCCCATCTGCTGGTAAAGTTGCCAATTTTACAATTCCATCAACAACTGTAGCTGGATCTCCTTCTCCATAAGGGTTTTGTTCCGTTTTCAAATTCCCTGGATCGTACATGTTCACTAAAATACCATGTTTTTCTTCTTCGAGTGCCACAGTTCGCATTAACCCTTCCAAACCTGCTTTAGCAGCGGAATATGCTCCTAAGCCTTCGTACACAAAGTTAGCCATAGCCGAAGTAATGGATACAATTCGACCATATTTTTGTTTTCTCATTATAGGAAGAACTGCATTGGTTACTAAAAATGAGCTATATAAGTTAAGACGGATTGTATGATCCCATGACGAAACCGTCATGTCATGGACTGTGCTGTACTCACCGGTTCCCCCGACGTTATTGATTAACACGTCGACCCGACCTACTTGAGCGAGTAAATATTCACGCAGCCTCGTAACCTCTTCCGGATTGGTCACATCCATTGGGTATACAATCGATTGTCCACCCGCCTGTTCAATAAGTTGCGCTACTTCCTGCAATTTTTCCTGACGTCTTCCCGTTAAGATAACCTTCGCATCTTCGGCCGCCAATTGAAGTGCTGTTGCCCGCCCTAATCCAGTTCCTGCACCTGTTACTAAAGCAATTTGATTCGTCATGATTCCCATGTGAAAGCTCCTTTATCTATTATTTTTCCATCAATTCACTTGCTTTATGTAGTAAGTGAATCAATTGCTGGCTATGAGTTTCATCCAAAATCTCTGCGTGTCGCAAATAAATTTTATTCAAACTCTCATATATTTCGTTACACAAAGCTGTTCCCTCTTCGGTTAAATAAATCAAAATATGTTTACCGTCAGGCTTCCGCTCTACATAGTTTTGTTTTACCAGTTTGTCAATGAGCCTAGTACTTGTTGAGGGAGCAATCGTAAGCTTTTTACACAGCTCTTTTTGAGTAATCCCCGGATAATCATGGATTGTAATGATCAAATAAGCGTAAGAAGGGGGGATATCGATTGATGAAAATGCTTCCCCAGCTAGCTTTTCCATCTGCCTTGCAAATCGGGCAGTGGTAAAATACAGGCAGTTTCTTAGTAAATAATCAGAATTAGGAGTCTCCATGATAACGCCACCCGAACAACAGAGTTTTATCCATCATTAGTAAGACTGGCTCTACATTTTTTTCCATCAACGAGTCCTATCCCCTTCTATAATTGATAACTAAATTCATTTGTATATACAAACGTCACTTTAATTATAATCTTATTTTGCTGTATTGCAAATAAAAAAACGGTGCCCATGTTCCCCTTTGTCAGGAACCTGGCACCGTTCTGTTATTAAAACACACTACGCACTAAACCTCCATCGATCCGTAACGCAGAACCATTAATGGCCGAGGTGAGTGGGCTGCACAAGAAGGTAACGAAATGTGCAATTTCTTCGGGTCGGATAAGCCTTTGAATAATGGAAGTTGGCCGATTTTCTTTCATAAATCGCTTTTCAGCTTCCTCCATCGTTAAGATCTCATTCGGATAAAGGCTGTTCAACATCGTTTCCACGCCTTCAGTTAACGTCGAACCAGGCATAACCGTATTGACCGTCACATTCGTCCCGGTAGTCAGCTCGGCTAAACTACGGGAAATCGAGAGCTGCATCGTTTTGGTCGCGCTGTAATGAGCCATTTCTTGAGATGGCATGATCGCTGCTTCGCTTGCGATAAAGATGACTCTGCCTTCTTTTTTCTGAATCATTCGGTTGACATAATGGCGGGTAAGTCGAACGCCACTCATGATGTTGGTTTCAAAAAACTTAAACCAATCTTCATCACGAATATCAAAATACTCGGCAGGCTCGAAAATTCCCAAGTTGTTAATCAGAATGTCCACTTCAGGGTACATCTCGATTACCTGTCGGCATCCTTGCTCCGTTGCCAAATCAGCCACTACCGGATGAAGGACGGCGTCAGAATACTGTTCTTGGATTTCTTTTATCGTTTCAGCGACTTTTTCTTCACGGCGTCCATTAATAAGGACTGCGGTCCCTTCCGCCGCTAAAGCGACGGCGATCGCTTTTCCAATTCCTGACGTAGACCCAGTAACGAGTGCCGTTTTCCCCTTCAAATTCAGTTGCATGCAGGTCCCTCCCAAGATTGTGTTTTACACCGTTCCTTATTAAAAATCAAAGTTATCCGGATCCGGCCCAACTCGATAATTTTGATTCAACCCATCAATGATCTTCATTTCTTCATCCGTCAATTCAAAATCAAAGACACTCGAATTTTCAACAATGCGATGTTCTTTTGTTGATTTTGGGATGATGACAACCCCTTGCTGCAAATCCCAACGCAAAATCGTTTGAGCGACGGATTTATTATGCTTGTCCGCAATTTTCTGAAGTACTTCATTGGAAAGCAACTCACCTTGCATTAATGGCGACCATGCCTCAAGCTGAATGTCATGGCTTTGGCAGAAGGCTTGCAGCTCTTTTTGCGTTAATCGTGGATGGCGCTCCACTTGATTGACCATCGGTTTAATTTCGGCATCCTTCATCAAATCTTCCAAATGATGGATTTGAAAATTACTGACGCCAATTGCTTTGACTCGGCCTTCTTTATAAAGTGTTTCTAATGCTTTCCAAGCCTCTTTATACTTCCCTTCCACCGGCCAATGAATCAAATATAAATCCAGATACTCCAAGCCGAGTTTCCGTAAACTTGTTTCGTATGCAGCAATTGTTGATTCATACCCTAAATCTGAGTTCCAAACCTTTGACGTAACAAATAGCTCTTTCCTTGAAATACCTGTTTCTTTCAGCCCTTCTTGAATTCCTTTGCCGACCCCTTCTTCATTCGCATAAATCGCTGCCGTATCAATGCTACGGTATCCGTGAGTAATTGCTGTTTTTACTGCATTTACCAGTTCAGGCCCTTCTTCGACTTTAAAAACGCCAAGTCCGAACCAAGGCATTTTCACGCCATTATGCAGTGTTGTTGTATCTTGTAAATTTGAAATCATCCTATGGCCAACCTCCAAATTTTTTATGTGTTTTTTTTGTTTCACCGAAAAAGTACGTATAGTATGCACGTTCCTGCAAATGTTATTATGATATATATCATCCTTAATGAAAAGTACGCACTTTAAAGTGATATAGATACCAAAAAGTAATATAGGCACCTTTTAGTTCCTATACAAGGAGGACAACATATGCAAGCCAAGAAATACAATATTTCTGTTGAAGCAACACTCGAAGTAATCGGAGGTAAATGGAAATGTGTGATCCTTTGCCATCTGACACACGGCAAAAAACGAACAAGCGAATTGAAACGTCTCATGCCAAACATTACACAAAAAATGTTAACTCAACAATTGCGAGAATTAGAGGAAGACGGAGTTATTACTCGTATTGTCTATAATCAAGTTCCTCCAAAAGTAGAATACGAACTCAGCGAATATGGACAAAGCTTAGAAGGTATCTTACATTCACTGTGTGAATGGGGAGAAACCCATATTACGAAAGTTTACGGTGATAAATTTTCGGTATTGGAGAAAAGCGTTTTAAATGATAACTTGAAGTAACATTTATTGAATAGCTCAAACTATTTAATACGAAAAACCATTATCCAATATTTCGCACTTTGAAAAAGTAAACTCAATATTAAAAACCGGTGCCTGTGCAAGGAACAATTCCGATTTGTACCGCACACAGGGACTGGTTTCAAAAGTAAAATCAGGTCATTGCCAGCAGGAATTCCTCCCCACTTGGCAGACGCAGGTTGTCGGGTCGACCGGTGAAGTATCGCTCATTCAACTCGGTAGCGGGTACGTGCCGAACTTCAGAGAAACCGGCCTCCCGGGCAAGCGACAGCATCTCGAGAGGCGAAAAAAAGCTGATGAACGGGGTGCCGCCCGCCCGCGCCCCCTTCTCGCTCTCTTCAAATCCGGAACGTACTTCAGGTTCCGTCAATTCAGGCGGCAACAGGAACGTCATCATCAATAGGGAGCCAGGAGAAAGAGTTGCAACCTGGCGTAGCGTGTCCGCGATTGCCTCCTTTGTCAAGTACTGGGTAACTCCGGCGGAAGCCACGACAGCTGGCTGGCTCCTGTCAAATCCGGCCGCTTGAAGTTTCTCCAACCAGGAGCCTTCTGTTTCAAAGTCGACTGGAACAAAGCGGAGCCATTCAGGGATGTCGAAGCCCAATTCCATGAGCCGATTGCGTTTCCATGCTTGGGTACCGGGACGATCTACCTCAAAGACGCGCATCCGGGAACCAAGCTCAGGCCGGCGCTCCGCAAACGTATCAAGTCCTGCGCCCAAGATGACATATTGGGAGACTCCTTCATTCACCTGGTCGGTTACGATGTCTTCGATAAAACGAGCCCGCCCCATGATGGATGCCCGAAAGGTACGGCTGAAATCAGAGTCCATATCGGGGCGTTCCCTCCAATTGTCGCTTGGATTCACCAGCTGCAAAGCAATCTGATCTTCCATCACATAAGGCGGGGAATCAATCTAAACGTGCAAAGCACGCCACAGCGCGACCCGTTCTGCGGTGCTGTCCAGATCCGTTTTTCGCTCATGACGCATGCTGTCATCACTCCTTTAAGTAGGGCGATCACTCGCTTCCCATAAAACAGTTTGTCCATCGACTAACTTCTTACACCTGCCGATTTGCTAATACGCTTGTGTAGGGCATCCTGCCATTCATTCGCCAGTGCATCGACAGCGGCAATCCGTTTCATCATCCTGTTTTCTCCTTATGTATCGATTCTCCTCCCAGTATAATCTTTTTAATAAAAGTTCGATAGATTCCCTTTATGTAAAGGTGACGGGTCCGCCTGCTTTGATAAATCGAAAACAAGGAAAACGGCAGCGGGTTATCCACGCTGCCGTTCGATGATTTCCTTCAATACACGGGCCTGATTATACGTCTCATCTTTAGCACCGTAAACAAGCGTAAGCCGCCCGCTATGCGCCATTTCAATCAGTTGTATTAACTGTGCCTGGGCAACGTCTGATTGCAGTTCTTCTTCGTACTTTCGTGAAAACACCTCAAACTTATCAGGATCATGGCCGAACCATTTCCGCAACTCATGGGAAGGGGCGACCTCCTTCATCCAATGATCCAACTTCAACTTCTCCTTTGACAACCCTCTCGGCCACAAACGATCGACCAGAACCCGTGCCCCATCATCATCCGCCACCGGATCATACGCCCGCTTCATTTGGATTTGCATTTTGGTTGCCTCCTTTCTGCATCAGTTTGCTGGAGTTCTTTCTATAAGCGATACTGTATCCGGGCGCTTTCAGCTATAGGAGCCCATTCTCTTTTTTAACTAAGACGTAGAAACGTGTAACCCATAATACATTGTCCCACCCTATCATACTGATTGGTCAATTGGATTTCGATAGTAATGGATTCACCATCCGATATTTTGACCAAATATCTCTCTCCAACACCATACAACGGCCGTTCACAGAAGTAACCGCTTCTCACGCTCTCATAACCTGATTCAATCGTCCATCCAGCTTTGCAATACTCCGACAATCATTCAATATCTCCATAACAAACTGATAAGTCCCATAACAGGCCTTCACATCCAATGTCTCATCAGGCGTATGCTCATTCATATACCCGGCCGACAAATTCACACTTTCAATGCCGCACTGTGACCAAATATACGTATCACTTGATCCGCCTTCCACTGTACGCCATCTGCTGTCGCCGGATTTTCGGGCGATACGTTCAAGCGCCTTTCCAAATTTCGGTGTGCAATAAGGTTCAAAGCCTCCTTTGGAAGTGACGATATCATGCGTCCCCCGCCGGTCGATGACAAACGCCATGTCGACATCCCATAGAAAAGTTTTCGAGACTTGCCGGGCACCGAGAAGTCCGATTTCCTCTTGCACCGTAAAGATGTATTTGATTGTCCCATTAAATTGACTCTTTATCACTGATTTGGCAGCGGCCAACACAATGTTCACACCTGCACGGTCATCCGCCCCCAAAATCCCCTCACTACTTGACCAGATATTACCCGTTTTGATGATTTCGCGTCTATCGGCAATCGGTTCAACCGTATCCAAATGCGCATTCAACAATACAGTCAGTCCTGGTCCGAACGTTTTTACGGCCACAACATTTCCATAATGATCCACTTCGATCCGATCTGTAAACGGTTCAAGTTCTTGAATGACATATTCCCGGACCCATTCCTCGTCCCCGCTCTCCCCAGGTATGGCAAGGAGCGTTTCCAATGACTTGTTAAACGACTCTTCATTAATAAGTTCATTGTGTTCCTGACATATTTTTTGAATTAATTCAGACGAGTATCCGGAAAGTTGCACAGCGATTTCCGGCAAGTTTTTCCGCTCTGTGCGAATTGAAAGTTTCACGCCCGTTCGTCTGATGTCCAACCCGCAATATTCCAGCAAACTTTTCGCCATCCGTGCAAATTCTGCCGTTGCAAAATAAAGGACGGGCGTTCTCCGTTCATGCCCATCACATGAATACGTCATGCCATAGCCTAGCCGATTCAACTGCATGACAATCCCCGCAATATACACGTCGAGTTGATTCAACGGGATTGCAGTAGGCCCGTAACTGGATTCACTTCTGCCATCCATATACTTCTCCAAATGGCTGACCCAATCTTTTTCCGTCACGGCTTCCCCTTGTATTGTAAGAATGGCTCCTGTAACAGACGCCCCGATCGGCAGCTTCTCCAAAAGCGATATAAGAAAATACTCATTATGACGGGTCAGATTGCATAAATCAAATCGCCCTTCCTGCATTTCCCGCACATCAAACCCGTAGCCGTTCAATAATCCATTCCAATTCGTTGTCATCTCATCATCTCCGTTTCATTTGATACCCCAAGTATACGGACATGACTGTGACACCCCTGTCACACGAAAAAATCCCTCCAGGCAAGAGAGGGATTCAGATCATTTCGCATCATATTCAATAATCGCAAACTCACACGCTTTGACCTTGTAACTTTGAGTGCCAGGGATAACTTTGATAAGCTGCTCAAGAAAGCCAATCTCACATAATTTTTCATTGATTCGCTGGATCTTCTTTCGGTAACTCCCCCAGCTGACATCATGGCTATCCGCTATCGCTTCTTCCTGGTACCCTGTAATCTCAGCCAACGAAAGCGCCTCTCCTTGGGCTGATTTCAACAACAGCTTTTTGAGTAAAATCCCGTTTTGCCGGGAAATTTCCCTACACCGGTCTCCGCTCTTGACGGAAGGCGGCTCCGAAGTCATATCGAGCCATAAGGCCCCCAGCTCGACATCCGCTTCCAACTTCTCATACCGCTCTTTTGAGATGAACTTCTCGCCTTTGCTGCTCAACAGCCGATACTCCGACTGCGCCAACAACGTTTTTACACGGGAGGAAAGTTCATCGATACTGACGCCCTCCGTCACCAACAAGTCATCAGTCTTCAAGCCCTCCGCGGCGCGCATCGATTCCTTTGTGAGCATCATCGCACAATAACTGATGAACAAATTCGCCTTCACAATCTGATCTTGCGCCAAAGGAAAATCGGAAGAATTGTCAAAGAGCGACGCTTTGAAATAGCGAATGGCGGCGACCCATTCCTCATCTTCATAATGAAGAAAGGCATAGCGATAATTCGCTTCCGGATTATGCCGGTCCAACTGTAAAATCTGCTCAAAGGTACGCTTCGCAACATGACGGTCCTTCTGCTCCGTTTTCATATAATAGGCATGCTCCATCATGACGCCGATGCACTCGTACTGTTTTACCGGATCTTGGATTCTCAACTTCCGTTCCAATTGCAAAATCTGATAGGATAATCGCGCAAGTTGCGCACTGAAACCGATTGGTTCGCTGTGCTTGGCTTCTTTTAATTTCGCATAGAGGGTTTGTAGCCGCTCTTCCTCTGTTTTCAGCAATCGATTCATGCCCTCTCTCCTATTCTGGTTCGAATCAAAATTGTATAGACCACTATTAATTTCACATCGCGAAAGCTTCAAAAACACAATTCCACAGACTGCACTTTCGCTCCGTATACAAATCCAACAACCAATCAATCTTTTCCTAGATCTCCTAAAGTTCAGCGACCTTTTGGAAGGAAGCACGCGAAACCACCTCCCCAGCTCATAATGATAAATCTCCCGCTGCAACTCCACTAGTTGCTGACGAAAAACCTCGCACCCTGAGCCCCTGGCGGCCGCTCCTCCACGTTCCTGTTCAGAAGCATCTACCAACAGGCACATCGCCTTTCTAATTTTCGCAGCCCTTCATATTCACATCAGGTAAACTTGTCCTAGTCTCCTACACGAATCTACCACAATAGGCATATACTGAGTCATCGAGACGACGTGGAGGTTCTCCTATGTATTATTCTTCTTTTCCCTACGGCTTCCATCCACGGCTGCAAGCGTTCATGCCGGTCCATCCAGGTTATTTGGCGATGCCTTCCCCTACACCGCAAAACGGAAGAAGCCCCTTCCCCGAAGTGGATACTCGGAAATTCAATGCTTCAGCAACACGGTTTAAGGAAGTGATGAATCAAGCAAATCGATTCATCAATACGCTGACGGCTTCTGATGACTTTGCCCATCGGCTCATGAACGCGGCGCAACAATCCAACCATGGAGAAGTCGAACAACTCATCCGCTCGACAGGTGTTACCATCACATACAATCTCAAATACACGCCTGACGGCATACGGATCGACTTCTCAAACAGCGATGCCGAAAACAGCTGCTGCACATTACGTATGGCGCTGAGATAATCCGGTGGAAGCTTCATTATTGTTATGAGATTATACCGATTTTTTTCTAGGATGACGCACTAAATAGATTTCTATCGCTTCTTCTATGACTCGAAAAAACACTTTGTATGTGGCTATCAATACCATCCTTAGTCAACTTGCTCCTCATAAAAATAAACTGGCTGTCCAGGAAGATAAATAGTGTCTGATTTTGAAAATATATTTGAATTGTATCTTTAAGATACGGAGCAATTTCAGGTAATTCTAACGATTCTCTCCAGCTATCCAATACCAATAACTAACAAGTGCGGGTATTCAGGTGCCCTGCGCGAGGAAAGCTTAAACATACACGTTTGATTAAATAAACATGAATTTAACTCACACAGGCACTGTTGGTCTACGCGCCCTCTTGAAAATAGATAGGTTGAAATAAATAACAAGATGCAATACAATATAGGCAATTGGAATACCTCTGCTCCAAATGAATAAACAAAAAAGGACCTTCCCAATGCTAGTAACATCAGGCGGTCTGTAACAGCAGGTTCCCTTCAAGGGGGCATCAAAAGGTGAAATAATCCATCCAGCCACTCAAGGATGGATTATTTTTTATCGTGGACGACAATATGAGGACCGTAGAATGCGGGTTATGCAATTGTTGCGGCAGGATGTTGCATTCCTTAGACTGCCTTCCTTAATACCCCCAATGTAACATGAACATTAGCGCCTCAGCTACTGGCATACGACCACCTCCTGGTCTACAGGACGTATTAAAAGTGCCAGGCACCCGAACAATTCAGAATTCAATGAAAACCTAACACTCTATAAGGGAGGAGGGGTTTGCGGAAATGAATCTGCGAATACATATATGAAGAAACGATATATTTTGTTGATAATAGGATTATTTTTGCTTATTTTATCATGTTCTCGCATGCTGTGGATGGGTGCGTTTTATAATCTCTCAACTACACAAATAAAAGAAGGCCAATTGGATTTACGTAATTGGGATGCACAAGACGACGAAGTTCTGCTGCTGGATGGAGATTGGGAGTTTTACCCGTCGCACTTGTTGATGGATCCGGAGCGGCAGTCAATTACAGACGCTTATCCCAAAAAACTTGTTCAAGTTCCAGGCAAGTGGAACGAGGATTTTCAAGACGGCGAGTCCACTCCATATGGCTATGGCTCCTACCGGCTGCGCTTACACGTAAATCCAGATAAGAATATTAATTATAGTTTATATGTACCAAGCGTTCGAAGCGCCTCCGAGTTGTACGTCAATGGAAGGTTAATTGCAGAGTCTGGACAAGTAGGAAAAACGGAAGACGAATACAAGGCAAAAAACCTGCCCTATTCAACATCCTTCACTCCAGATGAGAATGGCGTAATAGAAATTGTCATTCAAGTGGCAAACTTTAAAGATGTTCGTCGCAGCGGCATCATTCGTTCGGTTAAATTCGGTTCGGAAGCAACGTTATCTAAAGAAAGAAGCCTGTCCTTATCCTTACAACTAGTGACATCCATCATATTCTTAATCCATTCCATCTATGCCCTAATCCTATATTTCTTAGGAAATCGCGAGAAAAAGCTTGTCTATTTTTCTCTGCTTTTATTTTCCATAACGTTCATGAATTTAATTAGTAATGATGAAAAAATATTCCACTTGCTATTTGATGTTGGTTATGAGTGGGACTTTCGCATAGCCAACGCACTCATCCCGATTGCTTGCCTTGCTTTGTTGCAGTCCATGGGTCAACGTAGCCTTCCATATTGGGGTGTGATGAATCCGGTTTACTCAAGTATCACCATCGGGTTGTCCATCGTTACGCTTTTTTTATCTCCGAGTCAAATTATCACCTTGTTTCCTGTTTATTATTTGTTGGCGGGACTCGCAATTGCTAGTGCGGTTATTACAATCTTTAAAAAGATTTATAGAAATATCTCTGAAAATCTTCTATTGCTGCTTTCCTTGATAGCAGCCGCCCACCATTTTGTTTGGGTAATCTATTGGAGAGAAGTAGGCGTAAGTGCTGTTCATTACCCATTCGATTTGATTATTTCAATCGGTTGCTTTGCAACGATCTGGTTTAAAGATTATTTTACAATGTATGCAGAAACGGCAAAACTCGCATTGAAATTACAGAAAATGAATGAACATAAGGATCAGTTCTTAGCAAATACGTCCCATGAATTTAAAAATCCGCTTCACGGCATCATTAACATGTCACAATCCGTATTAATGAGGGAAAGAGAGCTATTAAAGACTAAAAGTGTCCATGAGCTAGAGACGATATTGACAGTCGGCCGGAGGATGTCCCTGCTATTAAATGATTTACTCGATGTGGAGAGCCTTCGGGAAGGTCATCCACGCCTTCAAACAAAAACGATTGCGATCCAACCCATCGTAACCGGAGTGATGGATATGTTGCAATTCCTCGTTGAAGGGAAACCGATTAAGATTGTGAATGAAATCCCCAAAGACTTCCCGCCTGTCATTGCAGACGAAAATCGAGTCATTCAAATTATGTATAACTTGCTTCACAATGCGATCAAGTACACGCTTGAAGGCGAAATCCGCATTCAAGCCAAGGTGCAAGTTGATCGTGCTTTTATTTCCATTTCCGACACGGGAATAGGAATAGAAGAAAATTTTCTCCAGCACTTGTTCCATCCGTATGAGCAAGCAGCCGACATAGCAACTAACGAAGGTGGACTTGGATTAGGATTGAATATCAGCAAACAATTGGTTGAATTGCATGGTGGGGAACTACAAGTATCCACATCATTTGGAAAAGGATCCGCGTTCACCTTTTCACTAAAATTGGCCCAATTGAATACAGAGGACGCTACGTCCACAAAAGCTCAGCATCACGTATCGTTAGAAGGACCTACCAATCACTTGATGAAACCTTCCATCCACATAAAGGATACGGAAATGTTGTCAATCGCAAATCAATCGACTTGCATGGAAAAACAATCTATGAAACTGCCTATATTAATAGTCGATGATGACCCAATCAACTTGCAAGTACTTCAATCGATTTTGTCGATTGACCAATATGAGATCACAACTGCGACGAGCGGTCGGGAAGCGTTAGAGCATTTGATGAAAAAAGAGTGGAACTTAGTCATCTCGGATGTCATGATGCCGAACATGTCCGGGTATGAGTTGACCCAGATCATTCGCAAACGCTACTCTCTGACAGAACTCCCAGTTTTACTGCTCACTGCAAGAAGTGACCCAAAAGATATACAAACAGGTTTTTCAGCAGGGGCGAACGACTACGTGACGAAACCTGTTGATATGGTGGAATTAAGGTCCAGAGTACAGGCGCTCACAACGATTAAAAAAGTGATGCGCGAACAATTACAATTGGAGGCGGCTTGGCTGCAATCACAAATCCAGCCTCATTTTTTATTCAACACATTAAACTCTATCATCGCTTTAAGCGAACTCGACTTGAATAAAATGAATCATTTGTTAGTGGAACTAAGCGAATTTTTAAGAAACAAATTTCAATATCAACCTATAGATGGTCTGATTCCAATCGAAGAGGAACTGAGTCTTTCAAGATCTTATCTGAACATCGAACAAGTCCGTTTTGGAGAACGATTGAAAGTCGTTTGGGAGTTGGATGAATGCAAGGACCTTAAGATTCCATTCCTAACAATCCAGCCGTTAGTTGAAAATGCCGTTAGACACGGAGTGATAAAGCGTATCGACGGAGGGACAGTGGTCATTAGAGTTGCTGTCCAAGATGATGAAGTGGAGATTTCTGTTAAAGATGACGGAGTCGGGATGAATGAAGATCAAGTACAAAGCCTATTGAAAAGAAAAGAAGGAAGCCGAACGGGGATCGGTTTGATTAATTCAAATCAGCGGCTGATGCGACAATTCGGTACAGGCCTTCAAATTACAAGCAATCCAAATCAAGGAACAACCGTATCTTTTGTAGTTAAAGTATAATGTTCTGACGTTTATGGGAAATCAGCCTTTTGCTATTGAGCATAGGCTGATTTTCTTGTTGCTTAGGAAATTATAAAATACGGGGATGTGGATACCCTTCAAAACTGATTTTTTTCGTCCACCTCCGGGCGCTGTTCTAAATACAGACTATTGAAGGTGTCTTAATTTCTGCAAAGTTCGCAGAAATTAAGACACCTTTAGGACGTGGTGCACTTAGGTTGCCTTCACAGGGAAATGGCCGACCACCCTTGAGTCACCTATTCCATTACTCTTTCATTATAAAACACATACGTTCAGATCATAGGGATTTGTGAAGTTATAAAAGCGTCAAGCGGACATACAATTCCGAATTCAATGAGGACCTGGCAACCTAAATCAATCTATTTTTATTCTCAAACACTTCCCTTTTCATATTAGGGCATATCACGTATATTCTATAAGAAAAAGCTTCCACGAGAAAAGTATAATCCGGTGGAAGCTTCATTATTTGTATGAGATCATACTTATAAAAATGCCAGGTTCCCAAACAATTTAGAATTAAATGAAACCCTGGTACCTACAAAAAGGAGCCAAACTTAAAACGCTGTGATTGGCTCCCCTTCGATGAATTCTCTTGTCGTCATTTAGTTATTCAATATGTTACAAAGGCACGTGTGCAATTAAGCTCCATGAATCACTGTTCGTCAATTTATCCACATGGACTTCCATATCCCCTCCTAAATAGACCGTCTCTCCTCGAATCGCTACGACCATTGCCTGAATGACGGGGTCGCTATTATTTTTTTGAAAAACATCGCCTATTTTAGGGATGTAGATTGGACGCGACTCGAGTTCTGTCCTTTTCGCTTCGTTTCCGTCCGAGGTTACGGCATCCGGATCGGCCAGATCAATGATTGTGGCCCCCTCTTCCAGGCCTGGTACCATTACCCAGTACTCGCTATGTTTGATGCCATTTGATTTATTGCTAATCACTCCATACGCTTCTATGGAAGAAACGATTTCAATGGCGTGAAGATGGTGATGGTCGAGAGAATCAGGCTTAGGATTAATGATCAATATATAATCACCGACTTTGGCCTTTACTTCTTTATGAAGCGTATAACGTTGATAATTGAACTGAAAACTATCTAAATGCTTTGGTTTGTACAATGTAATTTCTTTCGCAGTTACGAGTTCCTGTTCCAAATCTTCGAGTCGAATCAGATGAACAGACTTCTTAAAAAAAGGTTTTACAGAGTACACTTTGTGCAGCTTATTACGATAATAGACAAATTGTCCTTTTCTAACATTCAACAGATTCACTACGATCCCGCCTTATAATTTTTTTTCTTGTTGTCATCTTTCATACCCATGTTATCTCATCACTCTTTTTGCTGGATGACCTTATAAAAGGATACGACCATGAAAACGACAATAAGGGAGAGTGGCAACGCCGATATGATAAGCATGTTTTGAAAGCCTTTAATGCCGCCGGAATACAGGACAATGGCGGCCATCGCCGCTAAGGCAAGTCCCCACACAATTTTCACAACGTTGGAAGGATTCAATTGTCCACCCGTACTGAACATGCCAAGTACAAATGTTGCAGAATCCGCAGACGTTATAAAAAATATCGCAATGACAAATATGGTAATGAAGGACAGGACGGTTCCAAGTGGATAATGCTCATACATGCCGAATGTCACCGTTTCTGTAACCAATGCGGACAGCTTGGCAAGCCCATTTTGCTCTAAGTATAATGCTGATCCGCCAAACACAGCAAAGAAGATGAATGTGACAAGGGTTGGGGCAAGTAGTACGCCCGCAACAAACTCTCTAATTGTCCGGCCTTTGGAAACACGCGCGATGAACATCCCTACAAATGGCGCCCACGAAATCCACCATGCCCAATAAAATATCGTCCAATCATTGATCCATTGGCGCTGTTCTTCATTCAACGGTTTCAGTTCAAAACTCATCTCAATGAAATTCCCTGCATATTTACCAATGGAAGTTGTAAAAAGGTTTAAAATGTACATGGACGGACCAACAATAAACAAGAGAATTAACAGGATAAATGCTACTACAATATTGATGGTGCTTAAGTATTTTATGCCCCTTCCAATCCCAGACCATGCGGATAAAATAAATAATATCGTCGCGATCACTAGAATGATCATTTGAAACCAGAATGTTTTAGGAGCGTCAAACAAATACGTCAAGCCGCTATTTATTTGCGCTGATCCGAATCCAAGCGTGGATGCAACACCCACGACAGTCGCAAAGATCGCCAGCGTATCCACAATATGCCCCACTGTACCTCGCATGATTTTCTTGCCAAATAACGGCTCAAGCGTAGCGCTGATCAATCCAGGAGCGCCCACGCGAAATTTAAAGTAAGCCAGTACCAGTGCTACAATGCTATATAGCCCCCAGCCATGAAGGCCCCAGTGGAACATCGCATACTGTAGAGATTCGATAATTGCCTGATCAGATCCTGGCGTTGCATTCGGCGAATTGATGAAAGCATGTGAAATGGTTTCTGCTGTTGTAAAGAACATGAGCCCGATGCCCATACCCGCGCTGAACAACATGGCAAACCAGGCAAGCAAACTAAAATCAGGCGTATCATTTTCCTTTCCTAATTTCACCTTGCCAAAACGAGAAAACATCATATATATACAAAAGCCGATCATCGCAACAATTACAAAAATGTAAAACCATCCAAAATGATCATAAATAAATGATGTCGCTACTACAGTCAAATCGTTTAACTGATCTGGGGCAAGAGAACCCCATAGTACAATCGCTATACAAATTACGACTGCGTACCAAAATACCCTAGTGATATGCAAAAAAATTCCCCTTTCCAACTATTCCTGCTTTCAAGTTCCTCGGTTTCCATTTAGTTTACCGGTCGATGATTGTGGTTACCTAGTTAGCAGTTAATATTACCCGTTCGAACGGCAGTCTAAACACATTGCCGTTTGCCTATGTGAAATAACAACGTTTTATTTTAATAAACCGATTTGTTTCATGCACGGGCAGATGAAACAAGAGACTACAAAATAAGTAAAATAGGTTACTTGGCAAACGCAAAGCGCCAGACACCCGTTTGAACAGGTGTCTGGCGCTTTTCAATGCTTCCGGTCAATGATCATAACCCGGAAATGCGTATACGTTCACAATCGAGCCGACGATCCGGATTTTTACTTGCAGGCCATTCCACGCAAAAGATTCACAGTAACCAGTTTCTCCCTCAGCATAATCCCGTTCAACCAACTGTTGCGTTAACTGCACAACTGTTCGTTTATACCATCATCACCGCCATCGTCCTTTTCATCATCTGGACGTTATATAAAGAGAGAAAGAAAAAGCGGTAAACCCGGTGCGATGGCCATCGGCACAAGCGGCAACGTATAGCCAAAGATGAAATCATTTTCTGAAGTCGGCTTAAGGTTCCAGTGGAATTCCGCTGTCTTCTACGATCCCCATTTTCTGAATGAAACCTCCAAGGTGAATGTATCGCCATCCACGTCAGCAACCGCCTGCCCGCCTAAATTCCCGATGAGCTGCCGGACGATATGCAAGCCGAGTCCGAGCTGCCCGTCCGCTCGGCTGCCATCCATCCTGAACGTCCTGTCGAAAATCCGTTCGACCTGCGCAGCATCGATGGATTCGAAATCATTTGTCACGTGCAGGCGGATATAGCCCCCTTCTTCCGTCAGTCGGATCGTCACCGTGCTTTTACTGTAGGAGAGGGCATTCTGGATGATATTGGCGACGATCCGGCTCACGGCTTTTTGATCCGCCAAAATGGGAGGAACCGTGCTTTCCTCGAAATGAACCTCTAATTGCTTCTTCTCAAACTCATCATAGAACGAGAGGAGGACATCGATGACGGTTTGATTCAAATCCACTTTCTCGATCAACATATGCTGGTCCGATGAATTCAGCTGCGACAATTCATAAAACAGGTCCACGATGTTAATCAAATGATCGATTTTCTTCTGGACAACCGCCAAGTATTCCTTCTTTTCACTTTCCGTCAAGGAAGGATCTGACAGCAGTTCCGAAAATCCTTTCATCGATGTCAAAGGCGTACGGAAGTCATGCGAAATGTTCGTGATCTCCTGTTTCAAATTTACTTCCCGGGCAATCCCCCGCTGCTGATCTTGTTTGAACACGGAGATAAGTTTGTTGATGTTGGCAGCGAATTTGGACAAGCTTCGGTTATGCGTGCTCGTCCGTACGATTTCATTCGTCCCGAAGTTTTCGATAATCCCGTCAAGCTGTTTCGTCATCATGCGGATGTCGTAGCGCAATAGCAGATAGGAGGCAAATAGGATGAGCAGGAGCCCTGTTAAGATTGCGATGATCAGCCAGCTGCCCATATGTTTTCATCCTTCCTCAGTCAATTGGTTTTTTCGAGAACTGCAGAATCCCAATGACGATCGCTGCTGCCGCCAACAACCCGCCCGTCAGATAGTACGGGAAGCCGATATGCGCCGTCTTATCTATGAATTCCATCAGATTCCGGCTCATGAGTGTATCGGGCGCATACTCATACAGCTTTTTAAAGAATGCAAACTTCTTCGATAACACCCATAGAAGGTTGCCGGCAAAGCCATATATGCCGAGCAGGATCACCAAAATATACACTTCACCTATCTTCAACAGCTTCAGCGTATGAATCAGCAGAAACGCGCTGAGAATGATCGGCACCATGTTCACCACAGCTGTCATCAGATTCTGACCGATCCGCTTTCAGTCGGCAGGACGGTTTCCCCAATGCCGATCAAGAGACAGAGACCGATAATGCTGAGGAGCAGGAAATAGCCGAAAGTGAGAATCAGTTTGGACCAGTATACCGTCATCCTCGTAATCCCGAACGAAATCGTGTTCTTCAGCACGGACGTATCTTTGCCGGTCAAGCTGATATTGACGATGAACGCTATCAAAATGATGAGCCCTGCACTGCCGAGCACATTCGAATAATAGAATGTGGACGTGGCGTAAGGGAAGGAAGGGTCAGACTTTCCGAAATAAGCGAGCACCGCTCCGGCCGCACTGATGAGCAGAAGGCAGACAAGACTCGTCAAATGTAATGATTTTTTCCACAGCAGCCTGTACTGTTCACTCTTCAAATAATTGATCATATCGCTGCACCCCCGACCAACTCTAAAAAGTATTCTTCCAAGTTCCGAGCCTCCGCGCGAAATTCCATGACAGTCACGCCGTTCATCGTAAACAAGCGGTTGATCTCCCCGCTGTTCTCAATGTGACCATGAATGGCGATCACTTGATTCGGCATCACCTTATAGGAAATCGCAGAATAGTTCTGTTCCAACAGGCGTACCGCTTTTGCCGCATCATCCACCGTCACGATCAGCTGTTTCCGGCTTTTCTCCTGCAGTGCCTCTTTCGTGATATCTTCCACAACTGCGCCGTCCTTCAGAAATACAAACCGGGTCGCCAATAAATGCAATTCGGTCAGAATATGGCTTGAAATGAATATCGTAATCTGCTTCTCTTCATTCAACCTGATCAGCAAGTTGCGGATTTCGCGAATGCCTTCCGCGTCCAGACCATTTATCGGCTCATCCAGCACTAAGCAGTCCGGACTGCTGAGCAGACAGAGGGCGAGGCCCAATCGCTGCTTCATCCCCATTGAATACTCTTTGAACCGCTTCCTCTTCTCATTGGCCAACCCGACGATCGCCAACACCTCGGCAATTCGGTTCTTTTCCACGATGCCCCGCTGAAGTGCATAGTATTTCAAATTCTGCTCGGCTGTGAAGTCGGCAAAGAAAGCTGGCGTCTCAATCAAGAACCCCATGCGCTGCCTCGCATCCGCCATGTCCTGTCCAATCTTCCCGAATAACCGGATTTCGCCCGACGTCGGGATCAGCTGGCCCGACAGCATTTTAAAGATCGTCGATTTCCCTGCCCCGTTCTGGCCGATCAGTGCACAAATCTCTCCCTTATACAACGTGAAGTCGAGCGGTTTGATCACATTCGTCCCTTTGAAACTTTTCGTCAGCTGCGCTGTTCGAATGACCGTCTCCATATGAGTAACCCCTTTTCAAAAGTAGTTGGTACCTATATGGTAGCGCAGACCCCTTTAACATCCTGTAAGCAAATCATAAAGAATTCTTAAAGATGCCCTACACGAGCATGAAGCCGACGCCCCAAACGGTTTTTATGTATTCCTCGGAAGTGTGTTCGGCCATTTTCCGGCGCAGGTTCGAAATATGCACGCTGATCGTGTTGTCGTCGCCATAATACGTGTCTTTCCAAATGCTTTCATAGATCTCCCTTTTCGAAAAGGCGCGCTCCGGCTGACGCATTAATAAAAACAGGATGTCAAACTCGGCATTCGTCATTTGCAGCAGGCGGCCCGACAGGCAAACGGACCTCTTTTCCGTATGCAGCTGCAAGTCCCGCCATACGAGTTCCACCGACTTTTGTGATGACGGACCTGCTTTCCTCAACTGCACTTCCACCCTCGCCGCCACTTCTTGCTGATGGAACGGCTTCGTAATATAATCGTCCGCACCGATCTTCAGGACGCTTACTTTATCATCCACATCCGTTTTCGCCGAAATGACGATAATCGGAATCGCACTCTCCTTGCGAATCTCCCCAATCAGCTCCTCGCCGCTTTTGCCCGGAAGCATTAAATCCAACAAAATCAGATCGAACCGGTCCATCTGCAGCTGCAGCAGCCCTTCCGTCCCTGAATACGCCTGCACAGTTTCAACCGGCTTATCCGTCAGCATGATCCGCAGCAGCTTATTGATCTCCGGATCATCTTCGATAATTAAAATCCTCTTTTTTTCCTCCATCATTTTCACCTGTCTATTCTGCGTACTGTTTATTAAGTATACATAAATTCTATCGATCTTACAGATTCGTAGATAATTATCACGATACGCATCCTTTAAAACCAATACCAATCGGATTCAATGCGCAGCTATTCATGATATAGTACCTAAAAGAGAACGGACTCATCAGTATTGAGTTATGTTGTACTAAAATACGCTACAGAGGAGGTCTTCAAATGAATAATAACGATCGATTGATTCGATTACGCTATGCTTTGGATTTCACGAACACTGAGATGGTGGTCATTTTTAAACTCGGCGGCATTGAAGTGACAAAAGAAGAGGTACCGCAACTGTTGACAAAGTCGACTGAGGACAATGAAGATGAAGTGCAAATGAAGTGTACGAATCGAATGCTGGATGCGTTTTTAAATGGCTTGATTATCTATAAAAGAGGAAAACAGGATCCGAAGCCGGGTCAACCTGAAGGTCCAGCAGCAACTGACTTAACGAATGATAATGTCAATAACATCCTACTGAAGAAAGTGAAAATAGCGCTCGCGTTAACAAGTGAGGATATGCTCGAAATTCTTGAAGAGGCAGGGGTCACCATCTCAAAAGGCGAGCTAAGCGCTGTACTGAGAAGAGAAGGGCATAAGAATTATAAACCGTGCCTGGATCGATACGCCAGGAACTTTTTAAAAGGATTAGCTATCAAATATAGAGCTTAATGCGGTTGCAATTGCTTAAAGACGCCAGGATCTATTAGTGAAGGGTGCCAGGTTCAATGAGAGCCCAGTACTGTTTCCCCGGTGTGCTGTTCTATCAGTGCTTTCCGTACGGTTTCTTCTTGAATAAATTGGCACAGCTCCTCGAAAAATTGCTCATCGTTCGCTTCTTTGAAACGCTTTACATGTTTATGGAGGCCTTCTAATTAATAAGGTAGCTCACTCATGAGACGCGCCTGTTGCTCGCCATTTAATCGGATTAAGAATGTTACTGATTTCGGAAAACGCTGGGGTAATAGAAAGGCATCCCGCAAAAAATAAGGAACGCTAACACAACGGTCTCTGTAACAGATTTCACGCACCGTGTCCGAAGGCATGCTTGGACGGCTTCCCGCATTTCCTTTCTTTCCTAAGCGCTCCATTAGTTCCTGAATGTGCTGAATAATGGCGGCAGTCTCTTCCTCTTTCTGCGGAGGTGCCGGCTCAACATTAGACGGCATATTGATATTAGGTGAGGCGTATGTCTCGATATACCAGGCTAGTATCAAATGTTGGTATTCCCAGCAGGTCAGCGCTTCGAGAATTAGCATTTTCCGGGTCCCATCATGACTTGCAATATTGCCATTCCTACGGACAAATTGAAATGCCTGATCTGCGGATGGTGTCAAAATTCCTTCCGCTTTCAACTTCATTAGCAGTTCCGCGAAGTTAAGCTCTCTACTTTCAATGTTCTCCATTTCTGCTACATGCCCTGCCAACGTTTCAGCCATTGTTCTCGTCGTCTGCATCGCCGCGCGAGGTGAACTGAATATCAATCTTTCAATATCTGCTGTTAATTCAGCTAAATCCGCGTGGATATTGAGTAAAACCTCATATAATCTTCCTGTCATTTTTTCACCTCGTAAGTTGTTGTTTGCAGTATTTGATTCGGCCCGAATCATTGAGCGGGTTACTGACTTAGCTCCTCAACTTGGTAGGTTGCTCTGATCTTCTCAATTAAATAAGGAATCTTCTCTTTATATTTTTCCTTGTTTGCCAGACGCAGCGAGTACTCCAGCTTCTTCAAATAATACATCGCTTCCTTTGGCAGATTCTCAATGGAAAGCCCCGCCTCCGCTAGGGCTCTATTCATTTCAACTTCGGAGGAATAGAGCGACAGTTCTTCCAACACCTCGCCCGTCCATTTATAGGCCCGCACTTCAAAATCATAATCCTTATAGTGGCCATGGATGAACTGTCCTAATTCATCCATATAATCCGCCTTATATTCTGTTGCATTCGGCTCTTCCCAAAATCGGCTTTTCGGCTCATCCTGGTATTTCAACATCAACTTTGCTGTCGCATCCACGCTGCTTCTTTTGGTCAACGCAACTATTATTTCAATGTTCGAATCAATCGCCTTGGCTGTACGGAGATCAGCCAGACTAGGGTCCGCCCAATTATCGAACATCTCTTCATATGGATGACTATGGTAATAGGCAACCACTTCACTCATGGAAACTAGTTTTTTGGCGTCCGCTATAACGCCATTCACCTCTTCATTCGCCTGAACGGACGTGGATGTCTTTTTTACAACATTCCCGACGGGAAACGTATACTCTCCCGTAAAGTTCTCTCCGATGTCTCCAAATACAATTCCAAAGCATTCTTTTTGTTTCTTGCTTTTATGATAATGGCCAATGCTATCCAGCAGCATCGTGGAAAGTGCGTTGTTAACCAATTCTAAATACATGTTTGCTCCTCCTGCGGGCTAGTAGATTTCATTTAGCTTGTCAAATTCCCATAAATTTTTAATATGTAATTTCCAACGGTGAATGTGCACGGCATATTTTCGAAAAATCAATCAAAAAGATAAAATACGATAAAAAGTAAATAATGCGAGATATCAAGTTATCATGTAAGTTTTTGAAGGTGCACTAAATTTGCTGAACCATACCCCGCACAGTAATCCGCATCTTCCCTCAGGCTGATTCTTTTAAGTTTCCAATCAATCATTGCTCATATTTTCCTTTTGCCTTCATCAGTTCTTGGACATTCACCTTCAAAATGTCATCGACAAACAATTGTTGCGCTATGCCATCGGACGTGAATGATGCCAGTGCTCTCGCTAGCTTTACCAAAGGTGCAAAATTCCTTGTGAGAAAGTTTTTTCACATCTTCCCCAACCGATAATTCACCCAGTCCCCATCAAATCCACGATACAACTGCCCCGCCGCCCATTGTTTCATCGAGTCATGTTCGGGATGTGACCGATCTTCCATGATGGCCAGGAACTCATGGAAGCCCAGTTCGCCTCCGCAATCTTCCGGCGGTGCATCGCCCTCGCCGTCCAAACAGACAGGTGATTTCACCGGCTCGTCTTTCAAGAATTTCTCTACAACGATTTCATGCACCCAATTGTCACCGAAATCGTACACGTATTTCAGTACAGTATACTTGGGAATTACATCGGACAAGACTGTCGTCTTTCCAATTGCCTGGTCCACTTCTTTTGAATCACTCATCAATTCTTGTGCCATGACAATGTTCAGTACTGGCCGGTAATCTCCCGTGACATGGTAAGGCGAGTGGTAAGGTTGCGGCTCTATCGTTTCGGTTTGATTGAACACATAGAACTCATGAAGATGACTGTTTTGCCAGCCGAACAGGATTTGGAGCACTTCATGGAATTCGGCAAATGACAAATCGAGCGGAACGAGTACACGCCGCCAGACCGAAAGGCCCTCAAAGGGCATGGACACCTTCATAACAGCGGCTTCCGAAGTGAAAATTTCACCCTCCGTCATCGCAGCCAAATCATTGTACAACTCCTCATACGGGTGGATTGTTCCCATCTTACCGCCACCCACCAACCACCGGCTCGCCCGCTTGGAAACTTCCGTATTCACGAGCGCCGCAGGATCCAAATCCCGCGAATCAAACCAAACATTGTCACATGCCTTGTTCAGTTGGGAACAAGCGAACGGTCCTTCGTTTTGTGAAATGAAACAGGGCCCGCTTCTTCAAGATAACGGTCGATCACCTCTTCACGAATCCGCTCCGCCCGCAGCGTCTTGCGAATCGCTTCCGGAATGACCTGTTCTAAGTTTTTGAATTCCTTCGCCTTCAAACCGTGCAGCACAATCACATATCGGTTGCTATCATTCATGAGCACCAACGTCTTTCGACGGTCAATCACTAGTAAATTGGCATGCCAAGCATAAAGCGGATTCCCCTCTTCCCCGTTGTCCGCAACCCCTTCAAACGGTATTACATCCAACAGCTTTTTTGTCCCCTGTATCTTCATGAATATCAGCGCCTTCCGTTTTTATGGAGTAGCAATTTATCTCCAATTCAATAGGGATATCAAAATACTTCCTGTAAAGTCTATTATACCCTACCCCTCCCCAACCTCCCCCTTAGTCAACCCAAAACAGCCGATAAACACAATGGCAAACAACAAAACCTTCCTCCACTCCAAGAAATCCGGCATCTCTTTCGTAATCACAAACTGAACAAGACTATGCACGCCCACTACCAACAAAGCCATAACCGAACTTCCGATAATCGCCGTCAACATCTTCATAACCGCGCTCCCCCTTTCAAACGTTCTTCCTTAACGATACCAATAGCCAACGTTTCACCTTTGATCCATCTTGCGATAGGCACGATCCAATTTCGCATGATTAATCAAATTACGTAGACTGCCGTACGTTATAATCATTTGCAAGGGGGTGAACGTTTTGGAAGATAGAGAAATCGTGCAGCGGGCAGTAGAATGGATTGAGGAAAATCTGCAGCGGGATATTCAACTAGCGGATGTGGCGCACTTTTCCGGTTACTCGAAGTTCCACTTCCACCGGATGTTTCAGTCCGTTTTGAATCGGAGCGTGGATCAATACATCCGGACCCGCCGACTTGCGGCAGCGGCGGTTTTGTTAATTCATTCGGACGAGCGGATTCTGGATATTGCCTTTCACACTTTATTCAACTCACAGGAGGCGTTCAGTCGAGCTTTTAAAAAGGTTTACCATTTGGCGCCGGGGGAATATCGACGGCTTATGAGGAGCGTCATTTTTAAACAAGAGGAGGAATTCAAGATGGGAGAAATGAAAGGCTGGTTTTTAAGCGGGAGCCATCCGCATAATTACCGGATGGGGATCGACCGGCAAGTCGTCCATACGGGGAACGCTTCAGGCTATCTCCATTCGCAGTTTGTCACGGAACAAGAGGAGTTTGCCACAATGATGCAGCAATTCAAGGCGGACCAGTACATCGGGAAGCGGTTGAAGCTTTCCTGTTTTCTTAAATGTGAAGACGTCGATACATTTGCAGGGGCTTGGATGCGCGTCGACAATCAATTGGGCGATGTGCTGCAGTTCGATAATATGAGCAATCGCCCTCTTCGCGGCACGCTCGACTGGAATTATTATTCCCTTGTGCTCGACGTCCCGGCCGGCAGCAAAATTATCTCATTCGGGGTGCTTTTGCAAGGGACGGGAAAGCTATGGGCGAACCAATTTCAATTCGAAGAAGTTCCCGATACCTTTCCGACTACCAATTTGGAAGTCATGCCGGAGCTGCTGGACGAACCGGTGAACCTGTCGTTTGACGAGTGAAAACACGGTGATGTATTTTACACAAGCACTCTGTTTAGAAGCTGGTCACCAACAAATAAGCCCCTGTAAACAGGAGGATCACATACGTAATAATCCGAAACAGTTCTTGACTAATCCACTTAAACAAAAACTGCCCAAGCAACATCCCGATAAAAAGTGAAGGTAACGCGATAAGAGAGGATGTCCAGGCCTCCAGGCTCGTGCCGCCGAACGAAATTTGCATCACCAAGCTGACGAAATAAACAACTAGATAAAAAGCCAGTGTCGTGCTGCGCAGTGTAACTTGATCTGTTCCGGTCCCGGAAAAATACAAAAGCAGAGGAGGGCCGGGCACTCCGATACTTGTCGTTAACAGTCCTGAGATACCTCCTGCCGCCAAGTCTCCCCTGCTAGTCCGATGGATTGTCAGTTTGAAAATGAGAGAGACAGTCAAAATGAGGATCAGCCCACCTACCGCCATCTTCAAAAATCGGATGTCCAAATAGAGATAAATAAGGAGCCCGAACACCAATCCAATAACACTGCCTTTAATCAATCTGCCAAACAAAGTTTTGTCCACTTCGTTTCCAATTTTAAACATCATGAAAGTGGAAAGGCAAAGTGAAAGGATAATATTAATCTGGATTGCGGTATGCGCCGGGTACATCAATAATAGAAAAGGTGTCCCGATAATAGAAAAACCATATCCGGTGCTTGTCTGCAACAAGGAAGCCACCAGCACAAGAACGATAAGGATCGTCCACTCTCCCAAAAATTTCACCTACCCTCTGTATTACGGATGGCCAGAGATGGTGCATCCTTTTTCAAATGCCACCGATACAACCCGCACTGTGTCGGTGGCATACTTTTCCTAATAGCCCGGTATCCAATCCCTAATTTCTTTCAATAAATCATACACCTTATTCGTCGGTCTATTATGTTCCAACAAGTATATTCCGGATAATGTGATCCTCGGGTTGATTGGATGGTAGGTGTTGTATCCTTTGTCCGCTTGGGGGACGGCATGGAAGCCCGTTATATAACCGCTATTAATCATCATCTCCAACACACGATTCAAACGAGGTTCACTTACGCCCAAAGAGTCAGGGTTAATTTTAGAGAAGTTGATCTGTTCATCGTCCAGAGATTCGTCCAAGTATTGTAATATTGCAAGGACGATGTCAAAAGTTTCATTGGCCATACGCTAGTGATCCCTCCAACTTTAGCATCTCTTTACAATATATTCATCAATTGAAAAGGACTCCCGCACAAGTTTGGGTGGCAGACATAAATAATCCCCTACTTTACCACTGTCACCGGACAATCCACATGTTTCATCACCTTATGGCTGACGCTCCCCAGCATCATTTCCTGGAATGTATTCAAGCCCCGGCTGCCGATGACGAGTTGATCGACCGCTTCGGCGTTCACGTATTTTATAATTTCCTGGCTCGGGTTCCCTTTGAGCACTGTCACCTTTGCCTTCACACCAGCACCGTTCGCCAGTTCCAGTACGGGATCCGTTTTTTGCTTTCGCTTCAGCAGAAGGCTTTCCTCACTTTGCGATAAGAGCCGTTCGTCTTTAGCTTTATTGAAATCCGCCACATAGATGACCTCCAACTGCGCCTCCGGGAAGTGCTGGGCGAGCGTAATGGCGTGCCGCGCAGCACGCAGCGCATTTTCCGAACCGTCGATGGCAACCGCAATCTTCATGTAGATTCCTCCCTCATCCTAACTTTTCGAATAATTGTTCACTGGAAGAATTCAGACCTCGGATCGTGACGATCACGCCTTCTTCCTCTAGCTTCTGTTTCACTTTACTGATCGCGCCGACGGAAGATTCATCCCATAGCTGGCTATCTCCGAAGTCGATCACAATCTCCTTTTCCTTCACGTCGCGAAATGCTTGGATGAATTTTGTCGTGGATGCGAAAAATAAAGGCCCTTTTATCTTGTAAACGCCCGCCTCATTCGTCACCGTCACCCGAGATATGTTGGCGACGAAAAATAGGGAACTCAAAATTACACCGACAACGACACCGATTGCCAAATTATGCGTATATAAAATGATTGCGACGGTGATCAGCATGACGAGTGATTCCGTCTTCGGCGCCTGTTTCAGGAACTTGAACGAACCCCAGTTGAACGTCGTCATCGCCACCATGACCATGACTCCTGCGAGGACGGGCATCGGAATTTTGACTACAACGTCGCCCAACACAATGATCAAGAACATGAGAAATACGCCCGCTGTCAACGTAGAAAGACGTCCGCGCCCCCCTGATTTGATATTAATCACCGATTGGCCGATCAACGCGCAACCTGCCATCCCGCCGAAAAAGCCCGTGATGAAGTTGGCGATTCCTTGCCCGCGCGCCTCCCGATTTTTATCGCTCGATGTATCCGTCATATCATCCAGCACTTGCGAAGTGAGCAGCGATTCCAATAGACCGACGATCGATAATGCCAACGAATACGGGAAGATGATTTTCAATGTTTCCCAATTTAACGGAATATCCGGAAGAAAAAATGTCGGCAACGAGCTCGGCATTTTCCCTAAATCACCGATTGTCTGCAGCGAGACACCGCTCATCAGCGCAATGGCCGTCATGACGACAATGGCAATCAGCGGCGCAGGAATCGCAGTGAAAAAGCGAGGTACCGCATAAACCAAAACCAATGTGGCAATCGCAAAAATATACGTCATCGCATCTGTTCCCCGCAAATACGGAAGCTGGGTGATGAAAATCATGATGCCGAGCGCATTCACGAATCCCAGCATGACGGAGTTGGGAATGAAACGCATCAAATTCGCAACCCCAAACGCCCCGAGGATCAATTGAATGATCCCGGTCAAAACTGTGGCCGCCAACACGTACTGCAAGCCATGGTCCGCCATTAAATTGACGAGTACCAAAGCCATCGCACCGGTTGCCGCTGAAATCAGCCCCGGACGGCCGCCGACAAACGAAGTGATAACCGCAATCGTGAACGACGCGTAGAGCGCGACACGCGGATCCACTCCGACAATGAACGCGAACGCCAGCGCTTCCGGGATGAGCGCCAGCCCTACGACAATTCCCGCCAACAAATCGGCCCGCACATTACCGAACCATTGTTGTTTCAAAGTATGCATATGTAGTTCTCCTCTTAGTAGCAATTGCGCTCATTATAACAGAAAGGTACCTGTCTCAGAAACATCCATGAAAGTTAAAATATATAGAACGAACAAATGACTTGTAATGGGCAGCTACAGTTGCTTGGAGTGGAAGGCGGCGACTCCAGCGAAGGCCGTCACGAAGAACGGCCTTTGTGTCAAAAAGCGTAGCGTTTGGCAACAAATCGAACCCTTCGCTGTTCGATTGATTGAAGCCGTGCCCGCGGAAAGCGTCCGCCTGCTCCTGTCGCTGTGCTTTCGTCGCAAACGAGATTTGGAACGGAAAGCAACGGTTGGTTGGTAATATCCACTTCTTTAGTTCGTTTTATATAGTTACATTTGTCGAACTAAATTTGATATCTGTACAGGCACCTGTTTTTAATTTGAATCAAACCAAAAGAGCATGCTTCATAAATAGGCATGCTCCTGCATGTGATTACCTCTCCAATGCCCAATGAACCGCTTCCCGCGCGTGGATGAAGGTTGTATCAAATAGCGCAATTTCCAGGTCGTTCGGCTTCACTGCTAAACCAAGTTCTGTACATCCGAGGACGATTCCTTCCGCCCCGTTTCCAAGTAGGCGGTGGATCACCTTTTTAATCGTATCCCTTGACGATTCCTTCGTTATTCCCAAACATAATTCTTTGAAAATAATAGTATGAATGGCGTCCCTTTCCGCTTTATTTGGAATTAACACCTGTATGCCATTCGACTCTAAACGTGATTTATAGAAGTCCTCTTCCATTGTATAGGTGGTACCCAGTAAACCGACTGTACTAATGTTAGACTTTTTAATTTGTGTGGTGGTTGCATCGGCAATATGTAAAATCGGTAAGCTGATTGCTTTTTCAATCTGCCCAACAACTTTATGTGCCGTATTGGTGCATAGTATGATAAAGTCCACTCCCGCTCTTTCCAAGGACTGCGCCGCATCCCTCAGCACCTTCCCTACACTTTCCCAGTCGCCTGCAGATTGATAGCGTTCAATTTCTTCAAAATCGACATTGTAGAGGATGCACTTTGCCGAATGCAGCCCACCTACTCTATTTTTCACTTCTTCGTTTAAAATTCGATAATATTCTTGAGATGATTCCCAGCTCATCCCGCCGATCAGCCCTATCGTTTTCAAGATGATCTCCCCTTATCGAAGTAGATCCGCGCCTAGTTAATTGTTAATATACTTTTCAAACACATCGCCAAAATCTTTAACATGGTATTTCGTGTGGGCTGACGTAAGCCAAGTAAAACCAAATTCGGTTAATTGCTTATATTGATCAGCCATTTGGATGTCGGACGGTCTTGAATTGTGCAGCATGTGAGCAGCCTTGTCGAGACTTTGCGTCGCCATCTCATACAGGATATTATTATCGTAAGCTTTTTCAGAAATATACACTAATGCTTTGTATAGATCATTCAATTTTTCAAGTTGCTTTTTATCTACATCAATGCTGTACGATTGATTGCCTAACGTGAACTTGATTTCAACATCCAGATCTACTTTGCCCGCCGTTTCCAGCAGGACATCCGTGATTTGATATTGCGAATAAGGGTAGCGTTTCAGCACGCGCTTTGAAGAGATCGCACTCTCCCCATCGACGTGAATGAATGCTATATTCGTAAAGCAATACTCATCCGCTTTTGTCTTAATCAAAAAATAAATTTTTTCATGATCTTCATGTCGGATATAATCATCCGCATCTGTTTTATCATAGTCTTCCGGGCCAATAATTTTACCGATATCCGATAAGCCCAACGCATCCGAAGCAAATTTTTTCAGCATATGAACGCCCTCTTCCTATTGAGAATTCTTACACTTGAATTATACCATTTCTTCAGTTGAATGAAATCGATGGATAGGAAGTAAGGGAAATGAACTGACAAGGTGAAGTACAAAAGTGTAAAATAAAGAAAACTGATTAAAAGAGGAACAACATATGCCAAAAACACAACAAAAAGTGCCTATTTGGAAAGCGTTTGTGCGCGGCGCTTGGGTGATGGTCGGCGCAATCATCGCAGCTTACGGATTAGAATCGATTCTCATTCCAAACCAAGTATCCGATGGAGGCGTAACGGGCCTAAGCATCGTCGGGTCACAATTATTCGGTGTACCATTAGGCCTCCTCATCGCGATTTTAAATATTCCATTTGTCATTTTAGGCTACAAACAAATCGGAAAAAGATTTGCCATTTACTCCGTTCTGGGGATTGCAACGCTGGCGGTCAGCACGAGCTTAATGCATCGCGTGCCAACGATTATCCAGGGAGATACGCTATTGGTCACAGTTGTCGGTGGAATTATCCTCGGTATGGGAATGGGGATCGCTTTGCGTAATGGCGGTGCTCTTGACGGAATTGATATGCTGGCTGTCTTGCTTTCCCGGCGGATGCCATTCGGAACAAGTGACTTAATCCTATTTTTGAACGTTTTTGTTTTCGCCATCGTTTCAATCGTTTTCGGTCTTCAAGGAGCTTTCTTATCCGCGATCGCTTACTACATTGCCACCAAGGTGATTGCAGTCGTAGAAGAAGGTCTGAGCGGTTCCAAAACATATAAAATCATTACAAGCCAACCCGAAGAAATGGTGGAAACGATCCGTGACCGTTTAGGCCGGGGTGCGACTTACAAGATCGTACAAGGCGGGTATTCCAATGAACAATTCAAGGAAATCACGTGCATTATCAACCGACTGGAAGATAGCAAGATGAAGGAAATCATCCTTGATATCGACCCGTCAGCGTTTGTCACTGTTTATGAAGTCGCTGAAGTACGGGGCGGAAGTTTCAGTAAGCGAAACATCCATTAAAAAAAGTACAGCGGGAAGCCAATCAAACGATGATTTGATCAGCTTTCCGTTTTTCATTCCAACCGGTACCGACTCTTACGAATCCCCTTTCAAATGAAAAAATTTGCGGCCCACCCGCTCCACAAACGCAGGTGCCACCGCATATAATTTGCTTGTGATTCCCATATACCCAGGCAGGTCGATTTCCCTGACTGGGCGCTCGATCGCCTGAAGAACTGCATTCGTCACCGTTTCCACAGATAGGATCCGCTTGCCTAGCGCTTTCCGGTAATTCCCCGACGAGTCGGCTAGGTCGATGAACGGGGTATCGATCGGCCCGGGGTTGATTGTCGTGATATGAACGCCGAACGGGGCCGCTTCCATCCGCAGCGCATTGGCGTAGCCGAGAATCGCATGTTTCGTCGCTGCATAAATTGCGCTTTGTGGCGTAGCGACCTTCCCCGCCTGAGATCCGATGAAGATCAGCTGCCCACTCCCCCGCTCTATCATGCCGGGCAAGAGGCGCTTGGCAAGCAGCATAGGCACCTTGACGTTCAAATCGAGCATTTTGTCGATCGCGTCATCCGGCATCTCATGTGCCGGACCGAACAAGCCGAGCCCCGCCGAAAAGATAGCGACATCCAGAGTGTCAATCCGCTCCACAAGGCGTTCCGCTTCCCCGATTTTCGCCAAATCCGCCGGAATGGCATGGGCTCCATCATTTTGCAGCTCCCACAATACGTCTTTCGATCGCCCGGTCGCCGTCACATGGTGCCCTTCCGCCAATAGCTGTTTCGTCAAGGCGAATCCGACTCCGCTCGTCGCCCCGGTAATAAGAATCGTTTTACGCCTGCTCATATTGGAGAAGTCCATTTTCATCCATATATTCGCGTATCAATCCCTGCTCCAGCAAGTAATCGGTTTGGCCAATCGTTTCAGATAATGTCAATCCTAACTCTTTTTGATAGACAGTCGGGAATAACTCACGCGTCAACTCAAAAACGGTTCGGGGCCCTTCGCTCAACATAGCCCATACTTTCATCGCCCGTTCATGCTGCTTCGCAAAGCGGGTTTTGATCAAATCATGGACATCCCTCACTTCATTGCCATGCCCTGAATAAATCACTTCAATCGGCAGATCGAGCAAGCGCTTCAAGGACTGATTGTACTGCAGCAAGGAACGGGGACGCCCCTCTTTAGGGTCAAGCGGCGGCTCGATGATCGGATTGGAAGACACTTTTTCCAGAACGAGGTCTCCCCCGATCAGTTTGCCTGTTTTCTCTTCCCATAACACGATATGGCTTTGGGCGTGACCCAATGTTTCCAAAACGGTCCATCCATGATGGCCCGGCAGTTCATCCCCTTCTTTCAACAAGATGTCAAGCGGACGTTCACCAACGTAGCGAAGCGTCCCTCTCATTTTTTTCGCAGCGGCCAAATAGTCATCGGGCACCCCTTCTTCCACCATCCGGTCGTAATAAAATTCATCGTGATGCTTCATGAACGCCTCATCCCGCGTCAAATAGGGATGATTATAAGCATGGCCCAACACTTTGGCGTGATCGAACGCATCGATCCATCCAGCATGATCCGGATGGTGATGTGTCAAAATGACTTGCTCGATATCATCGAGTGTATAGCCGGCTTCCTTGATACCATGCTGGATCGCTTCATAAGCCTCCGGAGTTCTCGGGCCAGCGTCAATCAGTGAAAGGGCATCCCCTTTCAAAAGAAAAGAATTTACGTCACCGACCGGAAAGGGGGTCGGAATTATAATTTTATGGATCATCTCAAAATCTCCTTCGACAAACTGAATGGTTATTCATTTCATTGTACCTCTTTTCCGATACGGCGTCATATGTTTTGTTCCATTTGTTTGAAAAGCCCGTGATTTACACGCAAAAAACACCGGAATGTTGACATTTTTGAAGAGCCATGTATATAATCATTCTAATTCGAAGTACTTGTAAGCGTGGACGAAGACGAGTAGTTGCGGTGATGGAGAGAAGAGAGTGTGGCCACCGGCTGAAAGCCACATATCCCGCTCCCGCGGCGAACCTGCTTCCGAGCTGCTGTGGAAACATGGCCGTGCCTCTCGCGTTAAGAGAGGAATTGAGATGTGCTAGTCGCAGAACTGGCAAATTTAGGTGGCACCGCGGAAACATGCGTTTTCGTCCTGATCATAAGGACGGGAACGCATTTTTTATTGCCAAAAAAGGGCAATTTGTTTTTTGTACGGAATGAAAGGATGAAGAAAATGGAAACGATTGTATTCATAGGAGCGGGATTCATGGCGGAAGCCATTATCGCCGGAATTGTAGAACAAGGAGCATTGAAACCGGAGCAAGTATTCGTGACGAATAAATCCGATTGTGCGCGGCTTGAAGAGTTGCAAGCCAAGTACGGGGTTTCTATCTTGGATGAAGAGAAAGAAGCGCTCACAAAAGCCGATCTGATTGTCATGGCTACGAAACCGAAAGACATCCACAAAGCGATGGCTGAAACCGCACCTTATTTGAAGAACGGGGCGGCTGTCTTATCGGTCATTGCCGGCGTTTCCCTTCAAACGCTTGAAGACGGTTTCGGAGCTCGGCCGATTGCACGGTCGATGCCGAATACCTCTGCTACGATCGGCAAATCGGCGAGTGGCGTGGCATGGAATGCGGCAGTTGACTCCACGATGAAACAACATGTTCTCGGTTTGCTGGAATCGATCGGGATTGTCAAAGAATTCGAGGAAGATGACCTGCATACGGTTACCGCCCTATCCGGCAGCGGTCCCGCCTATGTTTATTATTTAGTCGAGGCGATGGAAGAAGCTGCGATTGACAAAGGACTTTCCAAAGACGTTGCCCGCGAGCTCATCATCCAGACATTGGAAGGTGCAGCAGCTATGCTGAAACAGACGAAAACAGAACCTGCCGAGTTGCGGAAAAACATCACCAGTCCGGGAGGCACCACAGAGGCTGGATTAAAAGCCCTTGAGATTCGGTTCTTCAAGCAAGCGATCGGCGACTGCATCAATCAAGCAGAGTCCCGCTCCCGTGAATTGGGCGCCCTATCCTAAATCCAATCAATTTGCTATACTTTATTCAGCATACTTTCCTGCCTCTATGTCGGTAGGAGTTTACTTCCCGATTCAGCGGCTGTCCCAAGGGCCACTGAGTGAAACGCCTCTGGTGGATGTAACGAAGTATTCGCCGAAGCGCAATGGATATTATAGTCAAGGGGGTTGTTGGAAATGGCAAAGCTTTTTGAACCGTATACAATCCGCGGCGTCGAACTGAAAAACCGGATTGTCATGTCTCCGATGTGCATGTATTCCAGCCATCGGGAGGACGGCATGGTGGAAGATTGGCATAAGATTCATTATGCGACACGCGCAGTCGGGCAAGTCGGCCTTCTCATCGTGGAAGCGACGGCGGTCCTGCCACAAGGGCGAATTTCCGCACAAGATCTAGGAATCTGGAGCGACGACCATATTGAGGGACTCGCTGAAGTCGTCCGTCTGGGGAAACAGCACGGAGCAAAAATGGGCATCCAGCTGGCCCACGCCGGGCGGAAAGCGACAGTGGAAGGGAATATCTATGCGCCATCCGCGATAGCCTACAATGAAAAATACAAAACACCTTTAGAAATGACCGTCGAAGAAATCCTGGCTACGGTGCAGGCATTCAAAGAGGCGGCGGTCCGCGCGAAAAAAGCCGGATTCGATGTCATTGAACTGCACGGAGCGCACGGATACCTCATTAATGAATTTCTCTCGCCGCTCTCGAATAAAAGGACAGATCACTACGGTGGCTCGGCTGCAAATCGCTATCGATTCCTGCGGGAAATCATCGATGCCATCCGCGAAGGATGGGACGGTCCGCTGTTCGTCCGGATTTCCGCCCATGATTATGTGGCGGGCGGCATGACGCCACAGACGTATATCGAAATGGTGAAATGGATGAAGGAACAAGAGGTCGACCTGATTGACGTTAGTTCGGGGGCAGTCGTTTCAGCGAGGATCAATATCTATCCGGGCTATCAAGTCCCCTTCGCAGAAGCGATCCGGAATGGTGCCCAAATTCCTACAGGCGCTGTCGGTTTAATCACGACGGGCATCCAAGCCGAAGAAATCTTGCAAAGCGGTCGCGCTGATCTCGTCTTCCTGGCACGCGAATTATTACGCAATCCGTATTGGGCCTTTGCAGCCGCCAAAGAACTCGGCGTCACCATTCAACCACCGGAACAATATGAGCGAGGTTGGCGCTTTTAATCACTATATAAGGCTTAAATAAAATCCACGGAGGGCAGCCCCTTCGTGGATTTTTCATTGGTACGGAGATGATAAATTTTTGGCATGTTGGAGAATTGCCATGATAGTTTGTCGAGTTGTCCTTACAGTTCGACGACTTGTCATTACAGTTTCCCTGATTGCCATGACAATTTCTGATAGCCCTGACAGTTTGTCAGCTTGCCCTTACAGTTGACCGATTTGCCATGACTGTTTCCAGAAGCCCTTACGTCTCCCCCATCCCCTCTAACTTTGCCCTTATCCTTCTACTCCCGCTCCCTAACCGGAAGCAATTCGCCCTGCTTCCATTCAAATCTCGAAAAGTCTTCCGCAATATGTAACTTCGGATGAATGGCCTGCCCTTGCTCTCTCAATTTAACAAGATCGCCCGGCATGAAACGGGCGCTGATATGAGTAGCGATCAACGTCCCGGCATTTGCCTCTTGCGCTGTCCTTGCCGCATCGCCGATTGTGGAATGGCCATATTCCTTGGCCAATTTCCCCGTTTCCATGTCGAACGTCGCTTCATGCACGAGGGCATCTGCGTGTCTCGCAAGCTCGACCGCGTTTGCGCAGTACCGGGTGTCACCCAATATCGCTATGGTAAACCCGGGCTGCGGTTCGCCCGTCACGTCCCGACTGCGGACAAAGCGCCCGTCCGGCAGCGTCATATCTTTTCCATCCTTCAGTTGCTTCAGCCACGGCCCTTTCGGAATCCCCGCTTCCGCAATTTTTTCCATCAATAACTTGCCCGGCAACGGCTTTTGCTCAACCCGGTACCCGAAGCAGGGGATGACATGCTGAAGCGAACCTGCCGTGACCCGGAAATCGGCCGTTTCGAAAACCAAACCTTCCTCTATTTCATGGATCCGAAGTTCATAGGTCAAATGAGTTTTGGAAATGCGCAGGCTCATCTCGACCCACTCTTTGATGCCCTGCGGCCCGTAGAGCTCGAGCGGTTCATCTCCTCCGAGAAAAGAGCGGGACCCCAACAAGCCGGGCAAGCCAAAAATATGGTCGCCATGCAGATGGGTAATGAAGATTTTACTGATTTTCCGTGGTTTTAACGTCGTATGGAGGATTTGATGCTGTGTCGCCTCCCCGCAATCAAACAACCAGTAACCTTCCCCTTCCGCAGAAAGATTCAAAAGGACCGCCGACGTGTTGCGCTGCTTGGAAGGCATGCCTGCTCCCGTTCCTAAAAATTGAAGTTCCAACTTGCCCTCCCCCTTTCATCGAGTACCTCGCTTAACAGTGCCGGAACCGAATTTCTTTTCCAATCGCGCGACCAATTCATTCATTTCCACGTCCTTCGAATGTTCTTCAAAATTATAGATCGATAACTGCTCATGTAGTTCTTGAATTGGGATGACGTTCGAAACTGTAATGCCGAGCAGGCGCACGGGATCCCTATCCCAATTTTTTTGGAATAAATCCACCGCTTCCGCATAGATGTCTTCGGCTTGATAGATTGGATTTACGAGCGAACGGCTCCTCGTATGATTCCGCCAATCCGCTGTCCGAATCTGAATCATGACGACCGATCCGGCGAGTTCCGATTTTGCCAGCCGGTTCGCCACTTTTTCCGCTAGCCATCGGAATGTCTGAAGACAAGCGGCCAAGTCGGTTTCATCAATCGCCAACGTTGTGGAACTCCCGACGCTTTTCCGGTCTTCCGCCGCTTCCGGATCGACCGGCCGGGAATCGATGCCATTGGCCCGCTTTCGCAGGCGGAGCCCGTTTTTCCCCAGCGACTGCTTGAGCAGCGGTTCCTCACAAACGGCCAAATCACCGATTGTTTGGATTCCAAGTTCATTCAGTTTCTTTTCCGTACTCTTCCCGATCCCGTGCATTTCAATAACGGACAATGGCCATAAAACGTCTGCAATTTCCCGTTTCCGTAAAATCGTGATGCCGAGCGGTTTTTTCATATCCGAGGCCGTTTTGGCGAGAAATTTATTTGGGGCGATGCCAATAGAACAGGGCAGATCCAATTCTCCCAGAATCCGCTGCTGCATATTCGTAGCAATCGAAACAGCGTCTGTAAGGCCGCCGATGTCTGTAATATCCACATACGCTTCATCGATGGAGACAGGTTCGACAAGATCCGTGTAAGAGCGCAAGATGGCAAAGACTGCAGCGGAAGCCGTCCGGTACTTTTCAAAATCGGGCGGGACAATGACAAGCGTCGGGCAGATGCGCTTCGCCTCGCCGACGGTCATCGTTGTATAAATGCCGAGTGCCCGCGCCTCATAGGAACACGTCACCAAAATTCCGCGCCGTTCCTTCGGATTTCCCGCAACTGCCATCGGAATTCCCTTGAGCGACGGATCATGAGCTTGCTCGACCGATGCAAAAAAGCTGTTCATATCCAAATGCAGGATGACCCGGGCCCCTCCCTTCCCGCGTGGATTGCCGTCTGTTGCCATACAAACCTTCCTCCATCTTTTTTCTTTATGTAATCATACAAAAACCGGACGGAAAAGTCGTCCGGCATTTGTATTATTTTGCTGCTTGTGCTTCTACATAGGCGCCGATTTCATCCATTCCGGCAAGTGTTTCGGATAGCACTTCCGGATCGACGACCGTCACCATCCGATCCTCCAAATTGGCGACCGTCTTGAAATAAGGAGTCCTGGAATACGCCATTAAACTGGTGTCAGTCAGTGTGTTTTCCGGAATGTCGATAATTTCCTTCGCATCCAGGACGAGCAAACCGATGAATAGCTTGGTTGTCTGTACGACGACAACGCGGGCATCCGGCTCCCCTTTTGCACTTCTTCCATAAAGAATCTGTTCAAAATCGAGAATCGGCACCAACTCCCCGCGAATCCGCATCAACCCGAGCATATAGTCGGGCAGATGGGGGATCGGGTTCACTTGTTCCAACCGTTCGATGGAAACGACCGAGTCAACAGGCAAGGCATATTCCTCGTTCCCGCACTGGACGATGACCACTTTCAACTCTGTCATGATCTCACTCCTTCCGGTTTGTCGTGACAACCTCTACGATTTCAATCAACAGTTCCGTCAATTTGTTCAATTCCTCTACAGGCATCCGTTCGTTTTTCGTATGAATCTCCTCATATCCTACTGATAAGGTCACGGTCGGGACGCCAGCACCGTTGAAAATATTGCCATCGCTCCCGCCGCCGCTCACCATCAGCTCCGGTGTCCGTCCAATCGCGCGAATCGCAGTCATCGCTGTCTGAACAACTTCCGCCTCTTCCCCAAAACGGAATCCCGGGTACATGAGTTGAACTTCCGTTTCCGCTTTTCCACCCATCAACGTCGCGGTCCGTTCAAACACCCGCACCATATGCTCCGTCTGGCTATCCAGCTTCTTCTGATCGATGGAACGTGCTTCAGCCAGGATATGAACTTCATCACAGACGATATTCGTCGCTTTTCCGCCTTCAAACCTTCCGATGTTCGCCGTCGTCTCTTCGTCGATTCGGCCAAGCGACATGGCGGAGATCGCCTTGGCCGCAATATTGATGGCCGAGACCCCTTTTTCGGGCGCCACGCCGGCATGAGCGGTTTTCCCGTGGATGGTCGTCCAAAGCTTCGCCTGATAGGGGGCCGCGATGACGATTCCACCGACTTTCCCGTCACTGTCGACGGCAAAACCGTATTTCGCTTTCAGCAATGAAGGATCCATCGCCTTCGCACCGACCAAGCCGCTCTCTTCTCCGGCCGTTATGATGAATTGGATATCGCCATGCGGTTTTCCGCTTTCTTTCAACGTCCTCGCCATTTCGAACAAAGCAGCGATCCCCGCCTTATCATCGGCTCCGAGAATGGTCGAACCGTCCGAATAGATATAGCTGTCATCCCGCAGGACCGGCTTGATGCCTTGTCCAGGCACGACCGTGTCCATATGGCAAGTAAAGTAAATCGGATCGGCCCCTTCCGCCGTTCCTTTCAAAGTCGCGATTAAATTTCCCGCACCATGTCCGGTCTGCCCGGCAGAATCATCTTCGATCACATCGAATCCAAGCGCTTCCATCTTGGCAATCAAATGATCCGCAATGAACCGTTCATCCCCGGTTTCGGAATCAATTTGAACAAGTTCGAAAAACTCATCGAGCAGTCGTTGTCTATTCAGTGTAAACACTCCTTACAACGGAATATTTCCGTGTTTCTTTTTCGGTCGGGTCTCCTGTTTATTGCGCATCATATCAAGCGCTTGCAGCAACTTGATACGCGTCTCACGCGGGTCGATGACATCATCCACCATTCCATGGGACGCCGCTACATACGGATTCGAGAATTTAGTCCGGTATTCCTCTATTTTTTCCGCTCTTGTCTCTTCCGGATTGTCGCTGTTCGCGATATCCCGGGCGAAAATAATATTAGCCGCGCCTTCCGCACCCATCACGGCGATTTCCGCATTCGGCCACGCATATACCACGTCCGCACCAATCGACTTCGAATTCAAGGCGACATAGGCACCGCCGAACGCTTTGCGCAGGATGACTGTCATTTTCGGAACGGTCGCCTCTGAATAAGCATACAGGATTTTGGCGCCGTGACGGATAATCCCGCCGTGCTCCTGCTTGATGCCCGGGAAGAAACCGGTCACATCTTCAAACGTGATCAACGGAATATTGAACGAATCACAGAAACGGATGAACCGTGCAATCTTATCGGATGAATCGATGTCAAGTCCACCCGCCATCACTCTCGGCTGGTTACAGATCAACCCGACCGACTCCCCTTTCATCCGGGCAAGACCGACGACCGCATTTTTCGCGAATTCCGGCTGCACTTCCATGAAGGATTCTGCATCCACTATTTGTTCAATCACTTTCCGGACATCATACGGACGAATCGTCTCGTAAGGAACGATATCCGTCAAATCCGGACGATAATCATCCGACTCGTCGTAAGGGACGACAGGTGGTTTTTCCGTGTTGTTTTGTGGCAGATAGGATAACAGGCGGCGGACATCCGACAAGACCGTCTCTTCGTCCTTGCCTCGAAAATGAGCATTCCCGCTAATTGTATTATGTACTTTAGATCCACCTAAATCTTCCGAAGTGATTTTCTCGCCAGTCACCGTCTCAATGACTTTCGGCCCCGTGATGAACATTTGGCTCGTTTCGTCCGTCATGAAAACAAAGTCTGTAATCGCAGGGGAATAAACTGCCCCGCCCGCACAAGGTCCCAGAATAACGGAAATTTGCGGAATGACACCGGAAAAGATAGCGTTCCGATAGAAGATTTCACCATAGCCATCCAACGAGACGACCCCTTCTTGGATTCGGGCCCCACCGGAATCGTTCAGACCGATGAACGGCGCCCCGTTTTTCGCCGCCAAATCCATCACATTGGCGATTTTCATCGCGTGCATCTCACCGAGTGCTCCGCCGAATACCGTGAAATCTTGGGAGAATAAATAAACCGGTCTTCCTTCGATTTTTCCATACCCCGTCACGACGCCATCTCCTGGACCGACTTGGGTATCCATCCCGAAATCCCGAGTGCGGTGCGTGACGAAAGGATTCAACTCCACAAATGTGCCTTCATCGAGCAACAGGTCGATCCGCTCGCGTGCAGTCAGCTTGCCTTTTTCATGCTGCTTGGCGATGCGATCATCACCGCCGCCCAATTCAATTTCCCGCTTTTTGTCATATAATTCATTAATTTTATCGTAAATATCCATTCCTTATTCCCCTTTTCCGCTTTTGTCGCATAGTTCGTACAAGACACCGAACGAGGATTTCGGATGTAAAAAGGCGACTTCCGCTCCCCCAGCACCTGGTCTTGGCTCGTCCTGCAAAAGCTGAACCCCTTTTTCTTGCAATTCCGCCATACGAGAACGGATATCGGTGACACCGAACGCAATATGATGGACGCCTTCTCCGCGCTTTTCTATGAATTTCGCAACGGCGCCATCTTCCCCCATCGGCTCCAGCAATTCCAACTTCACATTCCCGGCGTCAATGAACGCCACACGCACCTGTTGGCTGGCAACCTCTTCCATTGCCAACAATTTCAGACCGAGCGTATCGATATAGTATCCGATGGAAGCATCGATACTTTTTACCGCAATCCCAACATGATCCACTTTTTGCATCGTCAATTCCCCCTTTTATCCATTGTACATTTTTATTTGAAAAATCTCTACAGGTTGTGAAATCCTCGGATTCTGTTAAAATAGGTATATCTGTGATGAAGGAGAGTCCGGGAAAATGAGCAATAAGAAAATACAGAAGGTCATCGTCTATCTCATGATCATCGCAATGGTCGCTTCCAGCGTGCTATTCGGATTAAGCGTACTTTTTTAAACCGCAAAAGTGTCAACAAACTTAAAAACAGTCCGTTCGTGCGTTTTGCACGGACGGACTGTTTTTTTCATCAAACCTCTTCGCAATATTCCTCGAATTGGCTTTGCAAGTTCGCCACGACGGACATCGGATCATGCCCTTCGATTTCATGACGGCCTATTTCCGCAACGAGTTTCCCATCCTTCAAAAGGGCGAACGACGGAGAAGATGGAAGATGATCATCGCCGAAGTGCATGCGGGCTTGCGCTGTCGCTTCTTTGTCCTGTCCGGCAAATACCGTGACAAGATGATCCGGACGTTTATCATAATGGATCGAATGCGCAGCGGCCGGGCGCGCAATGCCTCCCGCACAACCACAAACCGAATTCACCATGACGAGAGTGGTGCCTTGACGAGTGAAGGCTTCATCCACCTGCTCTGGCGTCTGTAACTGCTCATACCCGCTCGCTTCCATTTCAGAACGAGCTTGTCTTAGAATATCATCCATATACAGATTGAAATTCATATTCATCGGATCCTCAAACCCCTTTCTATACTTACAGCTTTATCATAACAGGTGGAAAGTGGACATGCAAAAAAACAAAAGCGCAGGGCGCCTGCTCAGACCCGACAAGCGCTGGCCGACTAAACCCGCCGCGTCCTGCGGCAACGTCGACACTAGTACGTCCTGTACGTCGGAGGACTTTCAAATAAAGGCGCTTTTTGCCTTTATTGAAAGACCGAAGCGACTCGAGGGGCTGGCGCCCGGAGCTAGACGTGAACAGCCGTCGGCAATCAATCCCCCGCGATTCGGCGTTCTCCCGGAAACAGCTGATCCACCGCGCCAGCGACGGTCACTTGCCCTTCGGCCACGGCGGCTTCCAACGCCGCGACCTCCTCCTTCTTCCCCGGCTTGGCGAAGAAAGAGTCGATGAGCCGATCGCGGATCATCTGACGGAACCAGTCCTTCGTCTGTGCTTGGCGCCGTTCCTCCCAATATCCGACCTTTTCCATCTCCTGCTTGAAAGCCAGCACAGTCTCCCACACATCTTCCAGCCCCGTCTTCTTCAATGAAGAGACCGGCAGTGCCGTCGAAGTCCAGCCGGGGGATGCCGGCTGCAGGAAATGAAGGATTTGGCGATATTCCCGTACCGTTTTCTTCGCAAGCTTCAGATTATCTCCGTCCGCCTTATGGACAACGATGCCATCCGCCAATTCCATGATCCCCTTTTTCATCCCTTGCAGTTCATCTCCCGCTCCTGTGAGGACGAGCAGCATGAAATAATCAACCATTCCACGGACCATCGTCTCACTTTGGCCGACGCCGACAGTTTCAATCAAAATCACATCATAGCCGGCCGCTTCACAAAGGAGCATCGTTTCCCGGGACTTCTTATGCACACCGCCGAGCGTCCCGGCGGAAGGGGACGGACGGATGAACGCATTCGGATGCTTGGCAAGTTCCTCCATCCGTGTTTTGTCCCCTAAAATGCTGCCCCCCGACAGAGTCGAGCTCGGATCAATTGCAAGGACGGCGACTTTATGGCCGGCTTCCGCAAGCATGAGCCCAAACGCTTCGATGAACGTGCTCTTTCCCGCCCCCGGAACGCCGGTGATTCCAATGCGGACACTGTTGCCCGTTTCCGGAAGCAGATCAAGCAATAATTGCTGCCCCGCTTGTTTATCAGCCGCTTTCAAACTTTCCAGCAAGGTGATCCCTTTCGCCAAATCGAGACGGGAGCCTTGCAAAATGTTCTCCCGAAGCTCGTTGATCGGAACCGACTTGTCCTTCTTGACAAACCGTCTCCGACCAGAAGCGGCCATCCCGTCATGGGAGGAAGGGATTCCATCCATCACATGAAGTGCACTGTCATCGATCAAACGGTTATTGTCTTTCAATCCGCCACTTCCTCATAGCCGAGCGTGCTGTAAATCTCTTCGATCACCTTTTGCGCGGCAACAGGGATGACAGTACCCGGCCCGAAGATGGCAGTTGCCCCGCTTTCACGCAGGAACGCGTAATCCTGCGCCGGAATGACGCCACCGACGACGACAAGTATATCCTCGCGTCCCAATTTCCGCAATTCCTCCCGTAGTGCAGGTACCAATGTCTTGTGACCTGCCGCCAGCGAACTGACCCCGATCACATGGACATCGTTTTCTGCCGCTTGTAAAGCGGTCTCTTCCGGTGTCTGGAATAAAGGGCCGATATCGACGTCGAACCCGAGATCCGCAAAGGAGGAAGCGATCACTTTCGCACCGCGGTCATGGCCGTCCTGCCCCATTTTTGCAATCAAGATACGAGGACGGCGCCCTTCATTCTCCAGGAACTCGTCCGCCATCGCTTTCACTTCTTTAATTTCCTCCTCGTTTGAGAAGTTGGAACTGTATACGCCGCTCACCGAACGGATCACCGCCTTATGACGCCCCGAAACGCTTTCGATCGCGTCCGAAATTTCTCCGATTGTAGCACGCGCCCGTGCAGCATCCACTGCCATCGCGAGAAGATTGCCTTCCCCGCTGCGCGCGCTTTCCGTCAAGGCCGCCAACGTTTGGGCAACCGCTGTTTCATCCCGGCTCGCTTTCATTTCATTGATGCGGTCGATCTGTTTTTGACGGACGAGCGTATTGTCGATATCGAGAATGTCGATCGGATCTTCTTGTTCGAGTCGGTATTTATTCACCCCGATGATCGCTTCCGATCTGGAGTCGATTTGGGCTTGGCGTTTCGCTGCCGCTTCTTCGATCTTCATCTTCGGCAGGCCGGTTTCGATCGCTTTCGCCATGCCGCCGAGGTCTTCAATCTCCTCGATCAATTCCCATGCTTTTTCAATCAATTCATCCGTCAGCTTCTCGACATAGTAGGAGCCGCCCCACGGATCGATCACTTTTGTCATCAGCGTCTCTTCCTGCAAGAACAGCTGCGTGTTCCGTGCAATCCGCGCGGAGAAATCCGTCGGCAAGGCGATTGCCTCATCTAGCGCATTCGTATGAAGTGACTGGGTATGTCCCATCGCGGCTGCATTCGCTTCGATCAATGTCCGGGTGACATTATTGAACGGATCCTGCTCGGTCAAGCTCCAGCCCGAAGTTTGCGAATGGGTCCGGAGCGCCAGGCTCTTCGGATTTTTTGGATCGAACGTCTGCATCATTTGCGCCCAGATCTTCCGTGCTGCCCGCATCTTCGCGATTTCCATGAAATAGTTCATGCCGATCGCCCAGAAAAACGACAGCCGCGGTGCGAATGAATCGATATCAATGCCAGCTTTCAAACCAGTGCGGACATATTCCAATCCGTCTGCCAGTGTATAGGCGAGTTCGATATCCGCCGTCGCGCCCGCCTCCTGCATATGGTAGCCCGAGATAGAGATCGAGTTGAACTTCGGCATGTTTTTGGAAGTGTATTCGAAAATGTCTGCGATGATCCGCATCGACATATCAGGCGGGAAAATATACGTATTCCGCACCATATATTCTTTCAAAATATCATTCTGGATTGTCCCAGCCAGTTTTTCCGGTGCCACGCCCTGTTCCTCAGCCGCTACGATATAAAATGCCATGACCGGCAATACGGCGCCGTTCATCGTCATCGAGACGGACATCTGGTCGAGCGGAATGCTGTCGAACAGGATTTTCATATCTTCGACCGAATCGATAGCAACGCCCGCTTTCCCGACATCTCCCGTCACCCTTGGGTGGTCGGAGTCATAGCCCCGGTGCGTAGCAAGGTCGAATGCAACGGATAATCCTTTTTGTCCCATAGCAAGATTCCGTTTATAGAACGCATTACTCTCTTCCGCCGTAGAGAATCCGGCATACTGGCGCACGGTCCATGGACGGGAGACGTACATCGTCGGATAAGGCCCGCGCGTGTTCGGAGCGATGCCCGGAAAATCATTCAGATGTTCCACGCCCTCCAAATCTGCTTGCGAATAGATCGGTTTCACATCGATCCCTTCATTCGTCCGGAACGGATTGCCTGCCGTCCCGTTTGCGAAAGCATCCGTCTGTTTCAATTCGGTAATAGTCACTTGGCTGAAGTCCGGTTTATTCAACATGAGCCCCTCCTTCCACTTTGTACGCGATTTCCAGCAGCTTTTCGATTTTATTCTGCCCGGCAAATACGAACCCGTCCAAGCCAGCGGACTGCCATTTTTCAGTTAATGCCACGTCCACCTTACCTGCTGCATCCAACACAATTTGCCCCGGACGCTTGGCCAACAGCTCGTCCATCACTTGTTCCGTTTCAGCAGGCGATGCACAGACGACCGCATAATCCGGTTGCTCGGAAGCGAGCCAATCGAGCGCTTCTTGTGCATTGGCGAAGGCAGGACTCCATTCGGCGCGGATTCCGCCGGTCGCAAGGAAGCCCGTAACAAAGTCCGCACGCGGTTTGAAGTCTTTCAGCGCACCAAACGTCAAGACGACGGCTCGCGGTTGGGAATCCGCGAAACGCTGCCGCAATTTTTCGAACGGAGCCGCAAGACGCTCCGCTGCAGCGACTAAGTCGGAATCGGAAAAAACGGTTGGCGTCAATTCTGCATATACATTCGTGCCAATTAATGTTTTTTTGCCCGTTGCCACTTCCTGTCTCCGGGAATCCATCGTTTGTTCGACTCGCCCGGTAGCAAGATAGGCATCATAGCCTCCCATCGCATCGATTTCGAGGAACTGTTTCCAAGCCCTTTCCACGAGTTCTGCTGTCAATGTTTCAATGAAATAGGAGCCCCCGGATGGATCAGCCACTTTCGTGACATGGGTTTCCTCTTTGATGACCAACTGGATATTCCGTGCCAACCGTATCGAATGATCTGTCACGCCGGTCAACAAATCATGCGGGTGAACGGTCAAAGCGTCCGCCCCACCGAGGACGGCTGAAAATGCTTCATTTCCCGCACGCAGCAAATTGACGTTCGGATCCAGCTTCGAATATGAGCGTAACGAAGTGACCGCCAAAAGCGGAACCGATGGAGCATCCTCCTTGCCATAGGCCTGGCTGAACGCTTGCCATAGCACACGGAAAGCCCGGAATTTCGCGATTTCCATGAAAAAATGGGTATCTACTGCGAAACGGACAAAAAATTGTCCGGCAAATTCATCAAAAGTTTCCTTCGATGCCGCGAGTTCCGAAGCTTTCGCCAAAGCAAGTGCCAGTTCCGTCACCGTATCGGCCCCTTGGTGATGCACGTCCCACAGATCCGCGCCAAGCGTCCGCACTTGGTCATAGCCTTGCGGAATCCGCCAGTCTCGCACCCACACCGCCCCTTTCACTGAGGAACGGAATTCAGCGGGAATCCGATCGAACACTTGCAAAATCGGGTCATCCGCCGAAGTGTCCGTAATGAAAACCGGATACTTTTGAATGAAATCCCCCAATTCATCCAACAGCCGATCATTCCAACAAAGCTGCTTCCTGCCATCATAGACGATCGACTCATTTCCTCGGGCCAGCGAATCTTTCAATGTTTTCAAAAATCGCTGTCCATCTTCAGCAATCGTCTGCTGGGCCACAATCCATCCCGATGTGTCGCTGACAGCCCGGACCGTTTGCAGCCGCGCCTCCAGCTCCTCCTGCGTATACAGAGGTTGCAGTGTAATCCCTTCCACCGTCTTTGTTAAAAGCGATTCAAATGGTTTCCCTTTCAGCGAGTGGACGGCCGTCTCCTTCCATTGGTTGTAGTCGGCATCCGCAAATGAAGACGTTTTCATTTTATGTATCGCCATACCCTCATACACCCCTTCCAAAAATGATAGTTCTTTCTATAGTTTACCTGAGTGGGAGAATTGTTTAAAGTGGAAAAAACCCGGAGCCATTTTCAAGCCCCGGGCAAATTGCGCTGTACCTCAATAAATCGAAGTGTTTTCAGCGGAAATATTTTCAAGAATTTCTTTCACACGGGCTAGGAATCTTCCGCTGATCAAGCCATCCAATACGCGATGATCCAATGATAGACAGAGATTGACCATATCCCGGGCAGCGATCATCCCATTTTCCATGATGACCGGACGTTTGACGATCGATTCGACTTGCAAAATGGCGGCCTGTGGGTAATTGATGATGCCCATCGACTGCACCGAGCCGAATGATCCGGTATTATTCACTGTGAATGTCCCGCCCTGCATCTCCGCAGAGGTCAGTTTACCCGAACGCACTTTGCCGGCCAATTCATTGATTTCCCGGCCGATCCCTTTAATCGTTTTTTCATCCGCACTTTTGATGACAGGAACGTACAGGGCCTCCTCGGTCGCCACCGCAATGGAGAGGTTGATATCTTTCTTCTGAATGATTTTGTCACCCGCCCACATGGAATTCATCATCGGGAATTCCTTCAACGCTTGCGCCACCGCTTTCACAAAGAATGCGAAATACGTCAAGTTGAAACCTTCCCGCTGTTTGAATTCATTTTTCAAGGAATCGCGGTATTGGACGAGATTCGTCACATCGACTTCGATCATCGTCCACGCATGCGGAGCTTCGTGCTTGGACCGCAGCATATTGGTCGCAATCGCACGGCGCACACCGGAAACCGGTATTTCGATATCACCCGCTTCCGTCGGGAACTCGATAGGTTGCGGTGCCGCTTGTGGAGCCGGGCGTTCTTCCGTCATGGTCGGCTGCTGTTCCGGTTGAGGAGCCGCGGCTTTCGGTATATTTCCGCTTTCGATGATTGCCAAAATATCCTTGCGGGTAATCCGGCCTTCCCGTCCCGATCCTTCGACGTGTGACAGGTCGATATCGTTCTCCTGGGCCAAGCGCATGACAGCCGGGGAATAACGCCCAGCTGCTTTTCCACGCTGGACCGGAGATGGCGGCTTCTGTGAACCTGCGGCCGGCATTTCATTCGCCGGTTCTTCTTTCGCTGGCACTGCCTCCGGTTGCGGTTCCTCAGAGTTTCCGCCTTCCGCCTCAATCGTGCAGACGACGACGCCGACCTCAACCGTCTCCCCTTCTTTTACAATCAATTCTTTGATCGTGCCCGAAAAAGAGGACGGAATCTCGGCAGTCACTTTATCCGTATTCACTTCTGCAATCGGATCGTATTTATTGACAGTGTCACCCGGCTTGACGAGCCATCTCTCTATCGTCCCTTCTGTGACACTTTCACCAAGTTTCGGCATTTCAATATGTTGAATGGCCATTGGGCATGCCTCCCTCCTTATTCAATACCTTTGCTGCATCCATTTAAAATTCCGCAAGTTCCCTTGCAGCTTTTTCGACTTTATCGGGATTGACCATGAAGAATTTCTCCATTGTCGGTGCATACGGCATGGCCGGGATATCCGGACCGGCTAACCGTTTGATCGGCGCATCGAGTTCGAACAAGCAATTTTCTGCGATGATAGCCGACACTTCGCTCAGGACGCTGCCTTCCAGATTGTCTTCCGTCACGAGCAGCACTTTCCCTGTCTTGGACGCCGCTTCGATGATCGCTTCTTTATCAAGCGGATAAATGGTGCGTAAATCGAGAATATGCGCAGATATGCCATCTTCCGCCAACCGTTCTGCTGCCTGCAATGCAAAATGCACGCATAATCCGTACGTAATAATCGTAATATCGTCGCCTTCGCGTTTGACATCCGCTTTGCCGATCGGTAGGACGTACTCCTCATCCGGGACTTCCCCTTTGATGAGACGGTAGGCGCGCTTATGTTCAAAGAACAGGACCGGATCATCATCACGGATGGCGGCTTTCAACAATCCTTTCGCGTCGTATGGCGTTGAAGGAATGACGACTTTCAACCCCGGCGTGCTCGCGAACATCGATTCCACCGATTGTGAATGATACAGGGCGCCATGGATCCCCCCGCCGAAAGGAGCACGGAAGACGATCGGACAAGACCAGTCATTATTCGACCGATACCGGATTTTGGCAGCTTCGGAAACGATTTGATTGACAGCCGGCATGATGAAATCCGCGAACTGCATCTCGGCGATCGGACGCATGCCATACATTGCCGCACCGATTCCGACTCCCGCGATGGCCGACTCCGCTAGAGGAGTATCGAGAGCGCGATATTCGCCGAATTGATCATAGAGCCCGGTCGTCGCTTTGAAGACGCCGCCTTTCCGCCCTACGTCTTCTCCAAGAACAAAGACATTTTCATCCCGTTCCATCTCTTCTTTCATCGCCAACGTGATGGCATCGATATAGGATAATACGGCCATTATTCGACTCCCCCTTCCTCGGCATACACATGGAGAAGCGCATCCTCAGGCGCGGCGTATGGTGCGTTTTCCGCGTAGTCCGTCGCTTCATTCACCGTTTTCATGATCTCTTCATCGATT